>DATIAJ010000036.1:0-21392 GCA_035458105.1 Nocardioides sp.
GGTTTGTCGAGGTCGCCCTCCTCGGGCAGGTCGTGGAAGAGGTCGGCGAGCAGCCACATGAGGAACGTCGAGAAGAGCGCCGGCCGGTCCTGGAGGTTGGGCAGCTCGAGCAGGCTGACGATGCCGCGGCCGTCCTCGGCCGTGCGCAGGAACTCCTTGGTCTCGAACTCCGGCTCACCGAAGAACACGTCGGCGCCCTGCGCCTCGAAGGCGACCAGCTCGCGCAGGATCACCCCGGCGGTCTGGGGCGAGAGGCCGCCGATCGTCCTGAGCTCGGCCTTCCCGGCCTCGTCGCCGGTGAGGTACTGCAGCACCGCACGCAGGTCGGCCAGGTCGAGCAGCGGCAGCCCTTGCTTGTCGCAGTAGTAGAAGACGAGGCCGAGCGAGGACTCCTGGGTCTCGTTCAGGCCGAGCACCTTGGCGAGCAGGGTGGGGCCGAACGCGCTCATCGTGACCCGGACGGGTACGCCGACGCCCTGGCCGCCGATGGCGTAGAACTCGGTCGGGAAGCCGGTCGCCGTCCACTCCTGGCCGACGCTCGACGTGCGCGCGGTGAGCTTGTCGCTGGGCTCGCCCGGGACGCTGATGCCGGAGAGGTCGCCCTTGATGTCAGCAGCGAAGACGGGGACGCCGTGGGCGCTGAGCTGCTCCGCGAGCAGCTGGAGGGTCTTCGTCTTGCCGGTGCCGGTGGCGCCGGCGACGAGGCCGTGACGGTTGAGCATCGCCAGCGGGATGCGGATGCGTACGTCGCTGAGGTGCTCCGCGTCGAGCATCAGGCCGCCGAGCTCGAGGGCCTCGCCCTCGAACCGGTACCCGGCGGCGACCGCCTCCGAGATCGGGTCCGGGATCGGGTCCGGGATCGGGTCCGGGACCGGGTCGGTCGCCGCGGGCGGCTGGGCCTCAGGGGTCTCGCTCATGCCGGCGAGCCTAGCCACGGGGGGAGGCGACGACGAGGCCCCTCGGGGCGGCGTCGTTATGATCACCGCCGTGATCTTCAAGCGGGTGGGCGACGGCCGGCCCTACCCCGACCACGGGCTCGACTCGCGCGGCTGGGCCGACCTGCCCCCGCGCCAGGTCCGGCTCGACGAGCTCGTGACCACCAAGGACACCCTGCGGCTCGACACGCTCCTCGACGAGGACTCGACGTTCTACGGCGACCTGTTCGCCCACGTCGTGCAGTGGAGGGGCGACCTCTACCTCGAGGACGGCCTGCACCGCGCCCTGCGCGCCGCGCTCCAGCAGCGCAGCGTGCTGCACGCCCGGGTCCACCAGGCGGACGACGAATGACGGGCGCCGCCCGGTCGGCGCTCACGCTCGCCTTCCTCATCCTGGTGGTCGCGATCGCCGCGGTCTGGGGATGGGCCGCCTTCACCGAGCCGTTACCCGAGGACGAGCCGGTGGCGATCTGCGAGGACACGACGGTCCCAGCCGGGTCGGAGGTGCGCCGCGACCAGATCGTCGTGAGCGTCTTCAACGGCAGCAAGCGCAGCGGCCTGGCCGGGGCCACGAGCGCCCAGCTGGCCGAGCGCGGCTTCGTCGAGGGCACCGTCGGGGACTCCCCGCTGCCCGCGGCCACCACCCAGATCTGGTCGTCCGAGCCGACCAACCCGGCCGTCGTCCTCGTCAAGAAGCAGTTCAAGCGGGCCAAGGTCGTCGAGGGCGACGCCCTCGGCCCCGGCGTCGTCGTCGTGGTGGGCGAGAAGTTCCAGTCGCTCAAGAAGAAGCAGATCGAGTCGGTGGTCGCCGAGGCCGACGCGACCATCTGCCGCGCCACCGGGTCGGAGTGAGCCCGGGCGGCGCCTCAGTCCTTGCGGCGCCTCGGGTCACCGACCCACTGGGCGAGCCGCCCGTTGTCCGACACCTGGCGCATGCGCACCTCCGTGGCCTCACGCAGCTTGCGGGGCGTGACCACCAGCAGGTCGTCGCCGTGACGCAGGACCGTACGACGCTCGGGCACGAGCACCTCGCCGGACCGGATGACCAGCGAGACCGAGGCTCCCTGCGGCAGCCGCAGCTCGCCGACCTCGACACCGTGCATCTTCGACGAGGGCTCGATCGTCACCTGCAGGAGGTCGGCGGCTACCCGGTCGAGAGGAGCGGCCTCCACGTCGAGGCCGCGCGGCTCCGACCGGCGCGCGACGCCGAGCCTCCGCGCAACCCACGGCAGGGTGGGCCCGGTCAGCAGCGTGTAGACGACGACCATCACGAAGACGATGTCGAACAGGTCCTCGGCGCCGGTCACCCCTTCCGACAGGGGGATCGTGGCGAGCACGACCGGCACCGCCCCGCGGAGGCCGGCCCACGACAGGAAAGCCAGGTCTCGCGTGGCCATCGGCTGCACGACGCTGCTCACCACGACGGACAGGGGCCGGGCGACGAGGGTGAGGACGAGGCCGGTCGCCAGCGCCTGCACGACGGTGTCGAGGTCGATCCGCGAGGGCGAGAGGAGCAGCCCGAGCATCACGAACAGCCCGATCTGTGCCAGCCACGCGACGCCCTCGGAGAAGGAACGGGTGGCCACCCGGTGCGGCAGCTCGCTGTTGCCGAGGATGAGCGCGGCGACGTAGATCGCGGCGAACCCGGAGGCGTGCACGGCCGACGCGGCGCCGTACGCCATGAACGCGAGGCACAGGACAGCGAGGGGATAGAGACCCGAGGACGGCAGCGCCGCCCGGCGCATGATCCACGCCCCCGCGAATCCGATCGCCACCCCGATCAGGCCGCCGGCGATCAGCTCGAAGACGATGAGGCCGCTGGTCCGCAGCAACCCGGCCTCGCCCACGGCGCCGGTGGAGATGATCCCCACGAGCACCACCACCGGCGCGTCGTTGAGCCCCGACTCCGCCTCCAGCGCGCCGGTGAGGCGCTTGGGCAGCGGCAGCGCCCGCAGGACCGAGAACACCGCCGCTGCGTCGGTGGGAGAGCAGATGGCGCCCAGCAGGATCGCCAGCTCCCACGGCAGCCCGAGGAGGTAGTGGGTGCCGATGGCGACGACCGCCACCGACACGGCGACACCGATCGTCGCCAGCGAGAGCCCGAGGGCGACGCTCGAACGCATCTGTCGCCAGTCCGTCGTGAGGCCACCTTCGGCGAGGATCACCGCCAGCGCCCCGAAGCCGAGGGCGTGGGCGACCTGGGCGTCGTCGAACGGGATGCCGAAGGGCCCGCCCTCGCCGAGCAGCACCCCGATGAAGAGGTAGATGAGCAGCGACGGGAGCCCGGCGCGCGCCGAGACCCGCACCGCCAGGATCGCCGCCAGGGTCACGACCGCACCGACCAGCACGAACTCGTCGAGCTGGTGGACGTCGAACGTCATGCACACCTCTGGGCGGCGCTTCGGGTTGCGGGGCCACTGGATCCTATCGGCCGTCGGTCGGTGCCGCGGCGCCTCTCGTGAGCGGTGGACGGTCCGACGCTGCACCGCGGGGCCTGCCTGCGGCACAATCGCGTGCTCAGGAAGAGGACGTTTGGCGCCTCGCCCGACCGGGTAGGCGTCCCCGGACGAGAGGGAGTGATCGATGTACGGCGACACCGCCGCGGGCCGCAAGCGCGTCGCGCAGCTCCGCGAGCAGGGCGGCGACATCCGCGCCCTGGCCGCCCGCCTCGTCGCCCAGGCCGAGGCCGTGCCGTGGCACGGCAAGGCCGCCGACGCGATGCGCGAGCGGATCAAGGAGCGGGCCTCGCACCTGCGCACCGCCGCGGCCCACCACGAGACCGCTGCTGACTCGCTCGCTCATCACCTGACGGAGGTCGACGCGCTGAAGGAGGCGATCGACCAGCGCGCCCACAAGGCCACCGCCCTCGTCGAGGACGCCCGCACCCGCGCCAGCCACTCCTCGGGGTCCGACGGTGCGCCGGGCGAGCCCGACGCGACCGACGCCGCCCTCCTCGCCTTCGACCCTCCGCCGGCCGGGCACAAGGACTGGCTGACCATCACGCTCCCGGGGCTCTGACATGGTGACCATCGACCTGACCGCGCCCCCTCCGGCGCCCACGAGCTTCATCGACGCGATGGCCCGGCGCCTGGCCCTGACGCTGCCGGAGCTCCGCCTGGTCGCCGAGCTCGCCGGTGGGGCGCCGCTGCCCTTCGACGCGCCCGGCGGCGCCGAGGAACCCGTCGACGCAGGGTCGCTGTCCGGACGGCTGGGGCAGAGCCGGGGCTCGGTGGAGGACACCGCCTACGGCGACGCCCTCCGCACCCTCCACGACCCGAAGGACACCTTGAGCCGCCGAGGCCTGGTCACCGACGCGGGCGCCGACCCCGGCCTCCTCGGAGCGGTCGGCCTGCTCGCGACACCGCGGCTCGCCCTCGACATCGACGTCGCGGCCGGGGCCACCCAGGTCAAGGCCTGGCACCGTCAGTCCGGCGGCGCGGTCGCCAGCCTGTCGACCTGCGACGGCATCGTCTTCGAGCTGGCGTGGTTCCCCGTCGACCAGTGGACCACCGAGCTCGCCCGGGTCACCACCCCGCCCGAGGACCTGCCGCTCGGCACCTCGCACGTGCCGGCCCGGCTCGACGTCCCGTACGCCCTCGCCGACTCCGTCGGGGAGGCACTGCGCTCCGGCCGGTCCGACCTCGTCCCGGTCCTGGTCGACCAGTCCGACGGGGTCGTCCTCGCCGACGGCCGGGAGATCAGCGGCCCCGACGCCGTCGACGCCGTGTCCGCCGTGCACACCGAGGGCCGCGGTCGCCTGCGGATCCTCGCCGCTGAGGTGTCCGAGCGCGCCACCACGTCGGTCGGCGTCGTGTCGTGGGTGCTCCTCCGCGACGGCTGGCACTCCCTGACCCCCCGCCACGACGACGGTGCGCGCGTCGCGGTCGCCCGCGTCGACCCCGACGACCTGGCCACCGAGCTGGCACCCGTGCTGGCACAGGTCACCGCCCCGGAGGCCCCCTCGACATGAGTGAACTCGACATCCCCCGCACCCACGACGGCCCGCCCGACGCCTCGTCCGCCTCCGTGTCCGCCGACAAGTACGACCAGATGCTGGCGCTGGCCGACCTGTTCGACAGCTCGGGCACCGAGATGCGCACCCGCGCCCGGCTGGGCAGCGAGATCCTCGGTGACGACGACGTCGTCGACACCGGCGAGCTGTCGAGGGCGACGTGGGGGCAGGCCGAGGAGGACATCCGGGCCGCCACGACGGGCAAGAGCGGGCTGCTGACCCGCTCGGTCGAGCTCGACGCCGACGCGCTCGTCGTACGCGCCACTGTCCTCACCTACCGCTGGATCGACGAGCTGCAGCAGGCGGCCTACCAGACCCTCGGCTCCATTGCCGGCCGCGCGATCGGCTACCTCGCCCCCGAGGTCGCGCTCGGCGGAGCGATCGTGAGTGCCGGGCTGATCGAGACCGACACGCTCGACCGCGACGGCGTCACCGCCTACCTCAGCGAGCTCGCCGAGAACAACCCCGACCTGATGGACCACCTCTCCGGTGGCGGCGGCCTGCTCGACGGGCTGCACATGCGCTCGCTCCTCACTGCCGGGGCGCTCGCGTCCGACCAGGGCGCCCACGCCGCACGCGGAGGCCTGCGGGCGATCGGCGTGGACCCGTTCCCCACCGACGCCGTGTCGGCCTTCCGCGACTCCGCGGGATCGTTCGTCGAGGTCGAGGCACCGGTCGCGGAGGTCGACGCCAGCACCGCGACGGCACCGCGCTCGCTCGAGGAGCTGATGGCCAACCTCCTCGCGGAGGACCGCCGCATCAGCGTCCAGCGCGTCGGCACCGGCCGCTACATCGCCTACCTCCCGGGTTCGCTCACCCCCGACACCGGCCGGCTCCGTCTCGTCGGCGCCGACCCCACCACGTCCGCCGGGCAGGTGGTGCGGGCGATCGAGAAGGCGGTCACCGAGGACGACGCCCGCGTGATGCTCGTCGGCTCGGCGGGCGGCGGAGCGATCGCCGCCGAGATCGCTGCCACCGCCCGCTCGTCGCGCTTCGTGGTCGACCAGGTCGTCACCGCGGGAGCCCCGTCCGCCCAGGTTCCCCGGATCCCCGAGGGCACCCGGGTGCTGTCGCTCGAGGACCGCTCCGACCCGGTGGTCCTGCTCGGCTCGCTGATCAACGCCTCGACGGCCAACCGCCTCACGGTGGTCTTCGACGCGGCCGGTGCCGAGGGCGCGCAGCTCTACGTCGCAGGTGCACGGGCCGCCGACACGGCCCAGCACCCCGAGCTGCGGGCCGAGATCAGCCGGATGCAGGACCTCGGGTTCCTCGCGGGCTGAGCGCCCGGGTCAGACGATCCCGTGCACGAACTCGCCCAGCTGGGCGAGGTTGCGGCACTCCACCATCGGCACGATCTCGCCGTAGCGGTCGGCGGCGCTGTCACCCGTGCCCCAGTGGCGGGGGTGCTCCGGGTTGAGCCACCACGCGTGCCGCGCCCGGCCGGCCAGGTCGCCGAGGACCGGCAGCGCGAGGTCGCTGTAGTTGGACCGGCCGTCGCCCAGCACCAGCAGCGAGGACCGCGGCCCGACCGCGTCGGGGTGCTCCTCGGCGAACCGCGTCAGGGCCCGCCCGTAGTTGGTGCGCCCCCACATCGCGGCCTGCGAGATGCGCCCGGCCAGCGAGTCCATCACCTCGACCACGTCGGCTCCCGGCCGGAAGCTGTCGCTGACCTCCACGACGTCGTCGACGAAGGTGAACGCGCGCACACCGCTGAACGCCTCCCGCAGCGCGAACACCAGCATCAGGGTGAACTGCGCGAAGTTGGCCACCGAGCCGCTGACGTCGCAGAGGACGACCAGGTCGGTGCGGTGCGGACGCTTCGGGCGGTGGTGGGTGGTCAGCGGCACCCCGCCCGTCGCGATCGACGCGCGCACGGTGCGGCGTACGTCGAGGGGTCCGCGCCGACGCGCGTGCTGCTCCTTGGTGAGCCGGGCCGCGAGCCGGCGGGCGAGCGGGTAGATCTCGCGACGCATCTCCTCCAGGTCGCTGCGGCGGGCGGCGGTGAAGTCCAGCCGGTCGATGGTCGGGCGGACGGTCACGTCGGTGACGTGCTCGGGCCCCTTCTCCTCGGCGATCCGGCGCCGGGCGTCGCCCTCGACCAGGCGCGTGAAGTCGCCGATGCGGCGTCCAGCCACCCGCTGGGCCTGCTCGTCGTCGAAGCCCCGGCCGAGCAGCCCCTGCACGAGCCGCTCCATGAGCTCGCCCGGTGACACCCGCTGGAGCGAGGTGTAGGCCGACCAGCTCGACAGGCCGGGTCCGCGCCCGGGCATCGCCCCGAAGCGGGCGACCGCCTCGACTGCAAGGTCCTGCAGCGTGTGCTCGTCGCCGGAGGCGAGGGCGTCGGCCAGTGCCTCCCGGAAGCGTACGAGGTCGGGCCCGGTGTCCTGCGGCCCGGACGCCGGCTCGAGGCCGTCGCCGGCGACGCCGCTGCCGACGAGCCGCGGGAACCAGATGTCGAAGACCGCGTCGAAGGTGACCCGCTGGGGCTGCCGCTTCACCAGCGTGGCGGCGTACGCGGCGCGCACGGTCTCGCGGTCGTGCCAGTGCACCTTCTCCAGCGCGCTGATCGCGTCGAGGCCCTCGGCCAGCGACACCGACAGGCCCGCCGAGCGCAGCGCCTCGACGAAGCCGATGTGGGTGTCGAGAAGGCTCATCTCCCGGCCAGCTTGAGCTCTCTGGCCGCACGCTGCTGGTCGGAGGCGTGCTTGAGCACGACGCCGAGGGTGCGGGCGACCGTGGCCTCGTCGAGGTCGCCCACCTGCAGCGCCACCAGCGTGCGCGCCCAGTCGACGGACTCCGCGATCGAGGGCGCCTTCTTGAGCTCGAGCTCGCGCAGGCGTACGACGACGTCGACGAGCTGGGCGACGACCCGGTCGTCGAGCCGCGGCACCTGGCCGGTGACGATCGCGCGCTCCCGCTCGGCGTCGGGGTAGTCGAGGTGCAGGAACAGGCAGCGGCGCTTGACCGCCTCGGAGAGCTCACGGCTGGCGTTGGAGGTGAGCACGACGAACGGGCGGCGGGTCGCGGTGACCGTGCCGAGCTCGGGGATGGTGACCTGGAAGTCGCTCAGCACCTCGAGCAGCAGGCCCTCCACCTCGATGTCGGTCTTGTCGACCTCGTCGACCAGCAGGACGGTCGGGTCGTCGCGCCGGATCGCACCGAGGAGCGGTCGGGTGAGCAGGAACTCCTCGGTGAAGATGTCGTCGTGGGTCTCGCTCCACGCCTGGTCGCCGCCCGACGCCTGGATCCGGAGCAGCTGCTTCTTGTAGTTCCACTCGTAGAGCGCCCGCGCCTCGTCGAGGCCCTCGTAGCACTGCAGCCGCACCAGCTCCGCGCCCGTCGCGCGGGCCACCGCCTTGGCGAGCTCGGTCTTGCCGACGCCCGCGGGGCCCTCGATGAGCAGCGGCTTCTCCAGCGCCCCGGCGAGGTACGCCGTCAGCGCCGTGGCGTCGTCGGTGAGGTAGCCGGCCTCGCGCAGCCGGGCCGCAGCGTCGTCCGGGGACTCGAACCAGGTCGTCACCGGGCGAGCCTAGCCGCCGCTGTAACGCCGGGTTACTGCTTGTAACCACCCTGATGCATCGGGGTGGGTAGTTGCAGCAACCCGGCGTTACAGCTCGAGATCGACCGAACCTCGACAACGTGTACAGATATTTGTGGAGGTTTTCCCATCCGGGCCGAGGGCCGCTCCGAACCGAGGGCATCAGTACCCCCACGAAAGGAACAGCCCGATGAAGAAGACCACCGCCCTGCTGTCGGCCGCTGCCATGTTCGCCGCGCCCGCTGCCATGGCAGCTCCCGCCTCCGCCTCCCAGGCCGAGGCGACCGTGTCCGTCCTGCACGCCGTCCCCGACCTGACCGTGGACGTCTACGCCAACGGTGAGGAGCTGATCCCCGACTTCACGCCGGGCACCCTCACCGATCCCCTCCAGCTGCCTGCCGGCACCTACGACCTCCAGGTCTTCGCGGACGGCGACTCCCCGGGCAACGGCGAGCCCGCCATCGAGGCGAACGGCGTGGAGGTCCCGGCCGGCGCCAACGCGACGGTGGTGGCCCACCTCGACGCCGACGGCAACCCCGTCCTGACCCCGTTCGTCAACGACGTGTCGGCGACCGAGGCCGGTCAGGCGCGCGTCGTGGTGCGCCACACCGCCGCCGCGCCGGCGGTCGACGTCCGCGCCGACGGCGAGGTGCTGTTCCCCGGCCTGGCCAACCCCGACGAGGCAGCCGCTGACGTCCCGGCCGGGAGCTACTCCGCCGATGTCACGCTGGCCGGGGCGAACGAGGCAGTCCTCGGCCCCGCCGACCTGCAGCTCGCGGAGGGCAGCGCGACGATCGTCTATGCCTGGGGCTCGGCCGAGGACGGCAACCTCGACCTCGCCGTGCAGACCATCGACGGGCTCCACTCCGCTCCGTCCGGTGTGCCCGGCGGGGAGACCGGCGCGGCCGCGATCGGCGAGGGCGCCCCGCCGTGGGCTCTCGCACTCGCAGCCGGGTCGCTCGCGGCGCTCGCACTGGCCGCGACCCGGCTCGTCCCGGCGCGCACGCGCCGCTGACATCCCCGGCGCTGGCAAGGAGCAACGCGATGACGAGGCTGGGCAGGAGCGCCTGGTGGGCCGTGGCCACCGCCGCGGTCATCGGGCTCCTGCTCAGCCTTGTCGTCACCACGGGGAGCGGCGACCCGCAGGACGTCGCAGAGGTCAGGGGCGACGCCGCCGCCTCGCGTGTGGACACAGGTCCTCCACCCGTCCGGGACGGGGGCGGGCGCTCCCCCTCGGACGTCGGCCGCTCGGCCGCCACCGTCGGACGCGCCGACGCCTCGCTCGGCGCACGCCCGGCACGTCGCACCCCCACCCCCACGCGCGTCCGGGTGCCCGCCCTCGGACTGGAGGCCGCGGTCCTTCCGGTCGGCGTGGGCGGGGACAGGCAGATGCAGCTTCCTTCCGACCCGCGGGTGCTCGGGTGGTACCGGTTCGGGGCCGGCCCGGGAGGCCCCGGGTCGGTGGTGCTCGCGGGACACGTCGACTCCCGGCGCTTCGGCGTGGGTCCGCTGGCCGACCTCCGGGGGATCGCTGTCGGCGACCGGGTCGAGGTCGCCACCGGCTCGGGGTCGGTGCGGCCCTACCGGGTCGACAGCATCGAGACGTTCGACCGACAGGCGCTGCCGGCCGACGTGTTCGCCCGTACCGGGCCCGAGCGTCTGCGCCTCGTCACCTGCACCGGCCCGTACCTCCCCCAAGCCGGTGGCTACCAGCAGAACCTGGTCGTCACCGCCGTGCCGGCGTAGCGGAGCGCTCGCTCTCGGGGCGGAGCGCTCGCTTCGCTCACCCTCCTCAGGTCAAAGATGCCTCTGCGGAGCCCTCGCTCCGCTCGTGCTCTGCAGAGGGGGCGGGATTCGAACCCGCGGTAGGTCTCCCTACGACCGCTTTCAAGGCGGTTCCGATCGGCCGCTCCGGCACCCCTCCTCGTACGACGCCGGGGCGCCGCACACCGCGGGACTCTACCCAACGGCCGAGGGTCACCCGGCGCGTGATGAAATCTTCGGCGTGACGACCGAGACCGCCACCGTCCACCGCCTCGCCCCCGCTGTCGCGGCACGGCTGCTGGGAGTGGTGCTCGTCGCGATCGCCGTCCTCATCCTGGTGAGCACGCTCGCGATCGCCGTGCTCGACCTGCACACGGTCTTCCTGCTGGTCCCGGTGCTGCTCACCGTGGCGGTGCTCGTCGCCTGCTGGTGGGCGTGGCGCACGAGGGGCTGGGTGGTGCGGATGACGTCCGAGGGCTACCGGGTTCAGTGGGTCCGAGGCGTCGGCGTTGCGTCCGCGCGCTGGAAGGACGTCGAGGACGCCGTCACCACCACGGTTCTCGAGGCTCCGGTCGTGGTGCTGCGCCTGCGCGACGGTCGTACGACCACGATCCCCGTCGAGATGCTCGCGGTGGACCGGGAGGCGTTCGTGCGCGACGTCCAGGACCACCTCCAGCGCGGACACGGCCTGCGCAAACTGTGACCTGATTCGGCGCACGCGCGCAGAGCCTTGTAACCTTCTGTGCGCCCGGCCCCGGTCGGGCATGGAGGCGTCGCCTAGTCCGGTCTATGGCGCCCGCCTGCTAAGCGGGTTTGGGGCTAAAACCCCATCGAGGGTTCAAATCCCTCCGCCTCCGCCGATGTCGGCCCCCTCTGCCCGGAGGGGGCCGACCGCTCAGCCGTGCCCACGCATTTGCAGGAACCTGCAATGCACAGACCTGCAGTCGACTGGACGGGACGTGGCTGCACACGGTGGGCGACAATGGACAGAGTCAGCCCCTGTGACATGACCCAAGAGGTGGAAACCCCATGAGCCCAGTACGCCGTATCGCCGCCGCCGCACTCGTGGCAGTCCTCGGATTCGGTGTCGCCGCCATCGGCGCTGCGCCGGCCCAGGCCGTCGACACCAGCTGGGGGCGGACCGCCATCCGCTGAACCGAAGCCAGTCGTGCCATGATGGGCACGCAATGAAGAGCTGGGACACGGACCCCTCAACCCCCCACGAGTTCTGGTCCGGTGGCCTCCCCCACAGGCCCGTCCCGGCATGAGGGCAGCACCTCTTCGGAGGTGCTGCCCTCCCCCTTTGCCCAGTCCTCAGGCCGACGGGGTGTCGGCCTCGCGGCCGGAGATGCCGCGCTTGCCCATCTCGTAGCCGAGCTGGAAGCGCGTCTCGACCTCGAACTCGCTCTTCAGGTCCGCCACGTAGGCGGCATAGGTGCGCGGGCTGACGCCGAGGCGCTTGGCGCCCGCCGGGTCCGCCCGGCCCTCGAGGAGCATCCGGATCGTCATCGCCCGCTGCTCGGCGGCGATGTCGCGCATCAGTGAGGTCTCGCTGCTGGTGAAGGGCCGGGCGCGCTCCCAGTGCCGCTCGAACATGTCGACGAGGTAGCCGACCATCGACTTGTCGTTGATCACCATCGCCACGTCGGTGCCCTCGTGGCTGGGGATGAGCGCCACCCGCCGGTCGACCACGATGAGGCGGTTGAAGAACTCGTCGAGGGTGCGCACCTCCGCACCCGCCGCGGTGACCGCGGCGACGTACTTGCGGGTGTCCGCGCTGCGCCGGGCAGCGTGCTGGTACAGCGTGCGCATCTTGACGCCTCGCTCGAGGGCGGCCTTGTCGCGCGCTCCGACACCGGCGTCGAGCTGCTTGACGCCTCGCCGGTACTGCGGCTGGGCAGTCAGCAGCTCCTCCTCGGCGTCGCTGACGAGCGAGGCGAGGAAGTTGCCGATGGTGGCGAGCCCGCGGATCTCCGCGAACGGTCCGCCCACGGCGCTGGGGGAGCGACGCCAGACGTGCGAGACGGTGTTGAAGGCGTTGGCCCAGTGGGCGGACTCGGCGATGAGCTCGGCGCCTCGCTGCCCGAGCGGGGCGACCACCTGCGCCTGCACGGCAGCAGGGTCGACAGCGGTCCACGTGCGCCCGTCGCCGCCCTTCGTCACCAGGCCGACGTCGACCAGCAGGGCGAAGGCGGCGTGCAGCTCGCCCCCCTTGGCGATGCGCGGGTCGGCGGCATTGATGCCACCGGACGTCACGATCTCCTCGTAGAGGGGGGTCGCCTGCTCCTCGAAGACGATCCGCTCATCAGGCCCCAAGGGCATGGCTCACTCCGCTCGACCGACATCCCCGTGGGGAGGATGGTGCCACACCAGCCCCAAGCGCCACCTCGACGGACGGCCGGGGAAATGCACCGACCCGCCGCCCGAGGACCGGACGGCGGGTCGCTGTCGTGACGCGTGGATCAGGCGTCGAGGCGCGCCTTCAGCGTGTCGAGCTCGCTCCAGAGCACCGCCGGGAGGTCGTCGCCGAACCTCTCGAACCACTCCTGGATCTGCGGCAGCTCGGCCTTCCACTCCTCGACGTCGACGGCGAGGGCCTGGGCGAGCTCGTCCTCGGTCAGGTCGAGGCCGTCGATGTCGAGCGAGCCCGGCGCCGGCACGTGGCCGATGGGGGTCTCCACGGCCGCGGCCTGGCCGTCGATGCGCTCGATGACCCACTTCAGGACGCGGCTGTTCTCGCCGAAGCCCGGCCACAGGAACCCACCGTCGTCACCGCGGCGGAACCAGTTGACGTAGAAGATCTTCGGCAGCTTGGCAGCGTCGTTGTCCTTGCCGATGCCCACCCAGTGGCCGAAGTAGTCGCCGGCGTTGTAGCCGATGAACGGCAGCATGGCCATCGGGTCGCGGCGTACGACGCCCACGGCCCCGACCGCGGCCGCGGTGGTCTCCGAGGAGAGCGTGGCACCCATGAACGTGCCGTGGTTCCAGTCGCGGGCCTCGGTCACCAGCGGGATGGTGGTCTTGCGGCGACCACCGAAGAGGATCGCGTCGATCGGCACGCCGCGCGGGTCGTCGTACTCGTCGGCGAGGATCGAGCACTGCTTGATCGGGGTGCAGTAGCGGCTGTTGGCGTGGCTCGACAGCTCGCCCGTCTCCTGGGCCAGCTCCGGCGTCCAGCGCTCGCCCTTCCAGCTGGTGGCCTCGGCCGGGGTGTTCTCCAGGCCCTCCCACCACACGTTGCCGTCGGGGGTCAGCGCGACGTTGGTGAAGACCGAGTTGCCCTTGCGGATGGTCTCCATGGCGTGCGGGTTGGTGTGCTCGTTGGTGCCCGGCGCGACGCCGAAGAAGCCGAACTCCGGGTTGACCGCCCACAGGCGGCCGTCCTCGCCGATCCGCATCCACGCGATGTCGTCGCCGATCGCCTCGACCTTCCACCCCGGGATGGTGGGCTTGAGCATGGCGAGGTTGGTCTTGCCGCACGCGCTCGGGAAGGCCGCAGCGACGTACTTGGTCACGCCCTGGGGCGAGGTCAGCTTGAGGATGAGCATGTGCTCGGCGAGCCAGCCCTCATCGCGCGCCATGACCGAGGCGATGCGCAGCGCGTAGCACTTCTTGCCGAGCAGGGCGTTGCCGCCGTAGCCCGAGCCGAAGCTCCAGATCATCCGCTCCTCGGGGAACTGGACGATGTACTTGGTGTCGTTGCAGGGCCAGGCGACGTCGGCCTGGCCGGGCTCGAGCGGCATGCCGACCGAGTGGAGGGCCGGCACCCATTGCGGAGCCTCCCCTGCTGCCTCGAGCTCCTCGATGCGGCGCAGCACGTCGGTTCCCATGCGGGCCATGACGCGCATCGAGACCGTGACGTAGGCCGAGTCGGTGATCTCGATGCCGAACATCGGGTGCTCGGCGTCGAGGTGACCCATGACGAAGGGGATGACATACATCGTGCGGCCCCGCATGCAGCCGGCGTAGAGCCCACGCATGAGGTCCTTCATCTTCGCCGGGTCCATCCAGTTGTTGGTGGGACCGGCGTCCCGCTCGTCGACCGAGCAGATGTAGGTGCGGTCCTCGACCCGGGCCACGTCGGTCGGGTCGGAGGCCGCGTGGAACGAGTTGGGCATGACGTCGGGGTTGAGGCGGGTGAACGTGCCCGTCGCCTCGAGGGACGCGGTGAGCTGGCCCCACTCCTCGTCGGAGCCGGTGCACCAGTGGATGGCGTCGGGCTGGGTCAGCTCGGCGACCTCGGTGACCCAGGCGAGGATGCCTGCGTGTGTGGTCGGTGGCGTCGTCTGGGTGTCGATCGTTGCGGTCATGCCGGTTCCTCACAGCTTGCGTCGCGGGTGGTTCGCGCGGCCTCGTTGTCGGCGACTTGTCGCGGACGTTAACGCTCGTGAATCGGCGCACATATTGGATCGATCACAGACCTGTGACGTGGGTCTCGCTACTCCCGCGTACGCCGGTGCGGCTGGGTGAGGCGCTCGCCGAGCGAGCCGCCCGTCGGACCCCCGACCGGGGCGTCGGGATGGATGCTGCGGGTCTCCGCGCGACGGTTGCTCGCCGCGAGCCAGTCACGGAGGTAGAACTTCGGCAGGATCTTGGCCACGGCGAGCGTGACGTAGACGATCGTGTTGATCGCGACGAAGGCGGCGAGCACGGCGATGACGTCGCTGCGCAGGATGCTGTCGGGCAGCAGCACGCCCATCGGGACGAGGGCCGGGAGCAGGTGCGGGATCGTCATCTCAGCTCTCCGCCCGTGAGCCGGAGCCCGTCTGGACCACGTGCTTCCAGTCCGCCTGCCTCGCCAGGGACAGGTCCCAGATCCCCTTGAGGTAGACCACGTTGAGGAACATCGCGTAGAAGAGCTCGGGGAAGAGGGAGAGCCCCAGCAACCGCGCCTTCCAGCCGCCCCGCCACACCGTCACCACGCGTTCGAGGGTGAAGACCAGACCGATCCCGATCCAGAACGGGAACCACACCCAGCTCGACGTCGCGAGAACCATGAGGATGATCAGCGCCAGGTAGGACCCGAGGGCGATGACGCCGTAGCCGATGCCCAGCTGCTGCATCCAGTAGCGGAAGGTCTGCGGTCGCAACCCGTAGGCGCCGAGGTTCTCCAGCGCCCCCCGCTGCCACCGCAGCCGCTGCGCCCACAGGCCCCGCCAGGTCGGCATCACCTCGGTGACGACCGTGCACTCGCTCGGCGAGATCATCAGCGCGCCGAGGGTCTTGAGCGCGATCGTCAGCTCGTTGTCCTCGGTCAGGGCAACGGTGTCGTACACGTCGCCGGGGACGCCGGGCAGGATCTTGCCCCGCTCCTCGGCCACCGCGCGCAGAGCCCGCGGTCGGAACACCGATGCGGTGCCGGTCAGCACGAACACCCGACCGCGCCGACGCCGCAGGTCACGCTGGTAGCGGGTGTACTCGTTGCGCTGGAACTGCCCGATCAGGCCGAAGCCGTCCTCGCCGTAGAACAGGCCGCCCACCGCCATCAGCGCGCGGTCGTCGGTCAGCCGGCGAGCCGCGCCCTCGAGGAAGCCGGCGTCCAGGGTGGTGTCGGCGTCCATGACCATCACGCAGTCGTTGTCGCCCTGGCCGGGCAGGACCTCCGCGAGCGCCTGATTGAGGCCGCCCGCCTTCTTGTGGGTGTTGTCCACCGTCTCGAAGACCTCGACTCCGGCCTCCCGGGCGAGCCGGACCGTCCCGTCGGTGCAGTTGTCGGCGACGACCACGATCCGGGCCGGCGGCAGCGACTGCGACTGCAGGGACGCCAGGGTCTGGGAGATGCAGCCCTCCTCGTTGTGGGCGGGGATGAGGACGGTGATCGTCACCGGACCGGCGTACTCCCCGCGGGTCTCGGTCATCACGAGCTTGGGCGCGAGCGGCATCCGGTTGCCGTCCTCGCTCCGGCGGGCCCTGGTGAGGAGCCGCCGCTCGATGCCGGCGACGCCCGCGGCGAGGAGGAGGGCGACCCCCGCGGCGGCCAGCAGCACCCGGGGGGCGGGCATCTCGGTGTCGTAGAACACCCGCCAGATGCCGAACAGGAGTCCCTCGTCGGGGGCGCGCCCCGCCTCCGGGTCGCCCGCGGCGACGGCGAGCCACAGCGCACCCGCGCCCAGGGCCGCGGCGCCGATGATGGCCAGGCCCACCGACCGTTGTAGCCACTGCATGTGCGGTGTCTCCTCCCCTCCCGTAGGGCGTGTGCGCGTCCCGGACCGGTCAGTCGTTCGGCGCCGTCGCGATGGCGGATGGCAGGAAGTCGCGGACGAAGTCGTCGAAGGGGACGGGCCTGCCGACCAGGTAGCCCTGGGCGAAGTCGACGCCTTCCTCGCGGCACACCTCGAGGATCTCCGGCTCCGAGACGAACTCGGCGACCGTGCGCTTCCCCAGGTCGCGGGCGATGCCGACGATCGAGCGCATGATCGTGCGGTCGACCGCCGACTCGTGCACGTGGGCCACGAACTCCCCGTCGATCTTCACGTAGTCGAAGATCAGGTGCTTGAGGTAGTAGAACGAGCCGAAACCGGCGCCGAAGTCGTCGAGCGCGAAGGCACAGCCGAGCTCGGTCATCCTCTCGGCGAAGGTCCGCGCCAGCGCGACGTCGGCCACCGCCGCGGTCTCGGTGATCTCGAGGATGAGCGCGGAGGGCTCGACGCCGTGCCTCTCGAGCGAGGAGACGATCGCCTTCTCGATGTCGGGGTTGCCGATGGAGTGGCCCGACAGGTTGACCTCGAGCTCGAACGCCGGGTCGTGGTCGCGACGCATGCGGGCCAGCAGCTCGAGGCTCTTGTCGACGACCCAGGCGTCGACCTGGGGCATGAGGCCCACCCGCTCGGCGATGTAGACGAACCGGGACGGGGGGACCAGCTCGCCCTCGTCGCGCAGGCGCAGCAGCACCTCGGCGGAGCTGATCCGGCCGCTCGCGATGTCCATGATCGGCTGCAGGTGGAGCTCGAACCGGTCCTCCGCCAGCGCCGCCTCGATGCGGCTCTGCCACTGCAGCCGGGCAGCGGTGCGGGGACCGCGCTCGTCGCCCTCGAACAGGACGACCGCCTGGTTGCGACCGGCCTCCTTGGCGTCGTACATCGTCATGTCCGCGAGGGCGAGCACGTCGGCGGCGTGCTCCGACGCGGCGCGGAACGTCACCGCCCCGACGCTGGCCGTCACCCGGCGAGCCACGCCGTCGAGGGTGGCGGCGTGGGTGGCGATGCGGTCGACGACCAGGCCGGCCACGCGCTCGGCGTCGGCCTGCTCGCAGTCGGTCAGCAGGATGGCGAACTCGTCACCGCCGAGGCGCGCGACGACGTCGGTGCTGCGGATCGACCGGCGCAGCAGTCCGGCGATGGTGACGAGGAGCTGGTCGCCGGCGTTGTGACCGAGGGTGTCGTTGACCTGCTTGAAGTTGTCGAGGTCGAGCAGCAGCAGGGCGCCGGTGGGGCCGTGGCGCCGGCATCGGTCGAGGTGCCGGTCGAGCTCGCTCTCGAACCTGCGTCGGTTGGCCAGGCCGGTGAGGATGTCGTGGTCGGCGAGGTGCGCGAGCCGGTCGAGGTAGCGGCGGCGGTCGGAGATGTCGACGACGTTGACCATGACGATCTTGCCCATCTGGGGGTCAGCCACGACGGTGCTGCTGAGTGCGACGTTGACGTCGTTGCCACCGGAGTCGCGCAGCTGGCACTCGGTCTCGAGGGACTCGCCGCTACGCAGGAACATGAGCCGCCCGAGGTGGTCCTGGATCCGGTCCTGCCCGGGAGACTCGAAGGCGCCCAGCTTGTGACCCACCATGTCGGGCGGGTCGAGCCCCACCAGCACGGCCATCGAGATGTTGACCCGGATCACCGTCCCGACCTGGTCGAGGAGCGCCACGCCGTGCGGGGCGTCGTCGAAGAGCCGCTCGACCCGCTCGCTGGCCATCCGGGCGCGTCGGGTCTGTCGCTCGAGGTCACGCACGATCCGTTGGAGGACGGGGGCGAGGACGAGCGCGATCGCGCCCCACATCAGTGCCCGGCGCCAGTCGCCGAGCATGTAGTCGGGCGGCCCGATCAGCAGGGCCGGGACGACGAGGGTGGCCACGGCCAGGCCGCTCGCGATCCAGAGCTCTCGCGGGGTGCCCGTGATCGCGATCCAGAGGATCGGGACGAGGAGCAGGACGGTCATCCCCGACGACGAGCCGCCGCTGCCCGCCCCGGCTGCGTCGTTCACCAGTGCGGCGTAGGGGAACAGCAGGTAGGCGGGGATCGGGTCGAGCCAGGTGCGCTCCGGTCGGCGTCGGCTGACGACGTAGAGCACCACGACCAGCGCCAGCACGAGGGCGGCGAGCGCGGCCACCCACCACGGGCGCTCGTAGGGCGGGAGCAGCACGGCCACGAGGCCGAGCGCGGCCACGACGCCGAACGGTACGGCGAGGGCAGGACCGCCCCGCCTGAGGTCGGAGGATGAGGACCTGGGTGCGGCGGTCCCCGAGACACGACGTCGCACCCCACCAGCGTAGTGGCGGGGGCGACGTCGTGAGGCCTCAGTCCTCAGCGTCGAGATCGGCGGCGACGCGGCGGTGCGCCTCCCAGATCTCCTCAGGCATCCGGTCGAACTGCGCCAGGTGCTCCTCGCGGAAGCCCATCTCCTGCTGCCAGCGCTCCTTGTCGATCGTCAGGATGCGCTCGAGGTCGGCTGCCGGGACGTCCATCCCCGACAGGTCGAGCTCCTCCTCGGTCGGCAGGATCCCCACCGCCGTACGACGTCCCTCGACCTCGCCGTTCTTGAGCTGCAGGAGCCACAGCAGCGGGCGCAGGTTGTCGCGGTAGCCGGGCCAGAGGAAGTGGCCGTCCTCGGGGTCCTTCTGGAACCAGTTGACGTGGGCGAAGATCGGCTGCTCCTTCGCGGCCCCGACCACGTCGAGGTAGTGGCGCGCGTAGTCGCCCTCGCCGTAGGCCATGAACGGGCGGTTGGACATCGGGTCGTAGCGCAGCTGGCCGTCCACGCCCTCCGCGGCGAAGGTGGCCTCGGCGCCCAGGGTGAGACCGTCGTACACGCCCTCGGCGAGGTCGGTGATCGCCCGGATCAGCGGCTCGCGATCGCTGGTGCGACCGCCGAAGATGATGGCATCGATCGGCACGCCGGCCGGCGCGTCGTAGTCGGGCGCGATGTTGGGCACGTTGGCCAGCGTGGTGGTGAAGCGGCTGTTCGGGTGGGCCCAGGCCGCAGTGTCGTTGTCCTTGCGGTCCGCCAGCGGCGAGCCCGTCCAGTCGAGCCAGCCGCGGACGTCGGTCGGCGGCTTGGGCGTCTTGCCCTCCCACCACACCTCGCCCGTCGAGGGGTTGTAGGCGACGTTGGTGAAGATGGCCTGCGAGCCCTCGCCGATGGAGTACAGGGCGTTGGGGTTGGTCTTCTCGTTGGTGTCCTTGGCGACGCCGAAGACGCCGTACTCCGGGTTCATCCCCATCAGCCGGCCCGACTCCTCGTCGACCCACAGCCACGCGATGTCGTCGCCGTAGAACGAGACGTGGTAGCGGTCACCGAGGGCGTCGGGGGCCGCCATCATCGCGAGGTTGGTCTTGCCCGAGGCGCTCGGGAAGCCACCGCAGACGTGGTAGGTCCTCCCGGTCTCCTTGTCGTGGATGCCGATGAGCATGTACTGCTCGGCCAGGAACTTCTTGCTCGCCCAGCCGTCGTACGCACCCTGTCGCAGGCCGTGGGCGATCTTGCCGAGCAGCGCGTTGCCGCCGTAGGACGAGCCGAAGTGGAGGATGGTGCGCTCGTCGGCGACGGTGACGAAGTAGCGCTGGTCGTCGGCCGTGCCCTGGCCGAGGTGCTCCAGGTCGCCGGTGACGTGGACGGCGCGGACGAACGAGTCGGGGTCCTCGAGGTCGTTCACGAACTGCACGCCGACCCGCGCCATGCGGATCATGTGGAGCACGACGGTGCGGGTGTCGGTGAGCTCGACGCCGGCGGCCCACGGCTCGAGGGGGTTGCCGGCGGGGGCCATCAGGTAGGGGACGACGTACATCGTCTTCCCCTCCGAGGCGCCGCGCATCCGGTCGTGAAGCATCGGCTTCATCTCCGAGGCCGGCCGCCAGTTGTTGTAGACGCCGCGGTCCGACTCGTTGTTGGTCGCGACGATGGTGCGCTCCTCGGAGCGCGCGGTGTCCTTGTAGTAGCTGCGGGAGTAGTAGCGGCCCTCTCCGGCCATCTGGAGCTCACCTGCCGCGACGGCCTCCTCGAGGAGTCGTGCGTCGTCGGAAGCGTTGACCACCTCGACGTGCTCGGCGCCGGTGAGCTCGGCGTACTCCTTCACGAACTCGCGGACCTTCGGGTTGGTCAGTCCGGCTTCGTCCATGACTGCCTCGAGATCTGCCATCGCGCTACCTCTCGTCGTGCGGCGGTGCCTCGCCGCGGTGCGGGTGCTAGGCACCCTAGGGCACGGTCCGGATGTGCGACGGGGGTCGGAAGTCCCGACTCTGCGACGAACGTCCCGCGCGGCCGAGCCGTCCCTGATTTCACGCGTCCGGAGTGCGTCGGCTATCCTCGACCAGTCCTCGCAGCCGCACCGGCAGCACGGACGAGCGCCTGTAGCTCAACGGATAGAGCATCTGACTACGGATCAGAAGGTTTGGGGTTCGAATCCCTACAGGCGCGCAGCGAGGTTCAGCGAGAAAGACCCACCGGAACGCTTCATCCCGGTGGGTCTTTCTCGTTCTGCATGTCGGGCTCGCACAGCGGCGGACCGCCTAGGCTCGGCTCCGTGCCGCCCATCGATGACGCCTCCCGCCCGCGCGTGGCGGGCTCGGTCGAGCTGACGCCGCGGCAGCGCGGGGCCGGCGAGCACCTGCGGATGATCCACGACCACTTCCGGCACGATCTCGAGACCCTGACCCGGGCGGTGGAGTCGTTGCGCGACGGGGCGGGCGACGTGGACGCCGTACGGTCCGGGGTGCACGCGCTGGCGCCGTCACTCACGGCCCAGCAGGTCGCCGGGCTGTGCGGCCAGGTGTGCCGCTTCCTGACCATGCACCACACGATCGAGGACCAGAACCTGTTCCCCGCGGTCGCCACGATGGCGGCCTACGCCCCGGTCGCGAAGCGACTGGCCGAGGAGCACCTCGTCGTGCACGCCCACCTCGAGCGGGTCGACGACCTCGCGATCGCCGTGCGCGCC
>DATIAJ010000037.1:0-11479 GCA_035458105.1 Nocardioides sp.
CGGCCTCGCTGTAGAGCCGCGCGGCCGTTGCGGGGTCGCCGGCCCTCTCGTGGAGGTACGCCGATGCCGCGCGGTGACGGGGCAGGTCGGGGTCCACCTCGGCGAGCGCCGCGATGCCCGCCCGGGGCCCGTCGGCCTCGCCCACGGCGACGGCCCGGTTGAGCCGCACGACCGGGCTGCCGGTCAGCGCCAGCAGCTCGTCGTACCACTGCACGACCTGCACCCAGTCGGTCTCCGCCGCGCTCGGGGCGTCGGCGTGCAGGGCGGCGATGGCCGCCTGCAGCTGGTACTCACCGCGTCGTTGCCTCACGAGCGCGGCCTGCAGGACCGCGACGCCCTCCGCGATGAGCGTGGTGTCCCACCGGGAGCGGTCCTGCAGGGCGAGCGGGACGAGCGTGCCGTCGTCGCGCCGGCGTGCCGGCCGCCGGGCGTGGTGGAGCAGCATCAGCGCGAGCAGGCCGGCAGTCTCGGGGTCATCGGGTCGCAGCCTGGCCAGCTCGCGGGTCAGCCGGATCGCCTCGGCGGCGAGGTCGACGTCACCGGTGTAGCCCTCGTTGAAGACGAGGTAGAGCACCCGCCGCACGGTCGCGAGGTCGCCCGGGGTGTCGAACGCCTCGCCGGCCACCGTCCGCTTCGCGCGGCTGATCCGCTGTGCCATCGTCGCCTCAGGCACGAGGTACGCCTCGGCGACCTGCCTCGTGGTCAGGCCCGCGACCGCTCTCAAGGTCAGCGCGACGGCGGACGCGGGCGTGAGCGCCGGGTGCGCGCACAGGAAGAAGACCCGCAGCGTGTCGTCGGCCGTCTCGGTCGGACCCGGCTCCGGCTCGAGGTCGACCGCGACCTCGCGCCGCTGCCGCGCCGTCTCGGACCGTACGACGTCGAGGAAGCGCCGCCACGCGACGGTGACCAGCCAGCCCTTGAGGTCCCTCGGCGGCTCCGCTCGGTCCGCCGAGCCGGGGGCGCCGAAGGTGCGCCACGCCTCGACGAGCGCCTCCTGCACGGCGTCCTCGGCCGTCGCGAAGTCGGCTCCGCGGCGGACGAGGACGCCGATGACCGCCGGCACGAGCGGTCGCAGCGTCGCCCCGTCGAAGGCGTCCGTCATCGGCTCAGGAGTCGGTCGCGGACGGCGCCCCGTAGAAGGGACGCACCTCGAGCCACTCGTGGATCGGCCTGCCGTCCTTGCCGGGGGCCAGCGAGAGCTCGCCGGCCAGCTCGACGGCGCGGTCCCAGCCGTCGACGTCGACGACGTACCACCCCGCGATGAGGTCCTTGGTCTCGGCGAAGGGACCATCGGTGGTCGGCTGGCGCTGCTCGTCGGCCCGCACCCACGCCCCTTCGGGCGACAGCGCCTGGGCGTCGACGTACTCGCCGCTCTCCTCGAGGCGCTTGCCGAACTCGGCCATGAACTGCATGTGCGCGTCGACCTCCTCGGGTGCCCACCGGTCCATCGGGACGTCGTTCACGGTGGCGGGGGTGCCGCGGTAGTGCTTGAGGATCAGGTACTTCGGCATGTCGTGCTCCTTGTCAGGTGCAGCCCATTGTGGCCGCGTCCACCCCGGGGACGGAGCCGTCGAGCGGTTCTCGACATCCGTCAGAGGATTTCTTCGGGCGCCTCACGGCGGCCTCAGGGACAGTCCACAGCCCGCCCACAGCAACGACGCGCACGCTCGGGCCATGAACGACGACAAGCCCCACGACGAGACCCAGCCGGTGCGGCCCGCCAGTGCTGCGCCCGCGGCGACGACACCGACCGATGCGGCCACCGACCCACCCGTGGCCCGTCGCGGCTTCCGCGAGCGCCTGCGGACGTGGCGCACCTCCCGCGACGGCGACCGGACGTACGGGCTCGCGGCGCTGATCGCGTCCGCGCTGGCCGGCATCATCGTCGGCGGCCTCGGCGTCGCGACGTTCCAGGCGGTCACCGACGACCACGGCCGGGATCGCGACGGCTGGGTCCAGCGCGACGACGACCGCGGTCCGGGCGACCGGGGCGAGAGGCGCGGCGGTCCCCGCGGCGTACCCGGTCAGCTGCCGCCCACCACCGCCCCTGAGGACGAGGACAGCTCGGCCTCCTGAGGATCCGGCTCCGGCGGTGGCGGCACATCGCACCCGGGGCGGTGCGTCGGCTGCAATCTGCCGCCACCCTGCGGCGTACGGCTCCGGGGGTGGCGGCACATCGCACCCGGGACGGCGCCGCGGCTGCAATCTGCCGCCACCACCGACCGACCATTCGGCCCGGCCAGCAGAAACCCGGTTGCCGCCGTGGGCGAGAATGGCGCCCGTTGTGAAGATCACCTATCCGGCCGAGCTCCCGGTCTCCGCCCGCCGCGAGGACATCGCCGCCGCCATCCGCGACCACCAGGTCGTCATCGTCGCCGGCGAGACCGGGTCGGGGAAGACCACCCAGCTGCCGAAGATCTGCCTCGAGCTCGGCCGCGGCCTCGGTTCGGCGGACGGCGGCAAGCTGATCGGCCACACCCAGCCGCGCCGCATCGCCGCGCGCTCGGTCGCCGAGCGGATCGCCGAGGAGCTGGGCACCGAGCTCGGCGACGTCGTCGGCTACCAGGTCCGCTTCACCGACCGCACCAGCCGTGCCAGCCGGGTCAAGCTGATGACCGACGGCATCCTGCTCGCGGAGCTGCAGCGCGACCGTGACCTGCGCAAGTACGACACGATCATCATCGACGAGGCCCACGAGCGCAGCCTCAACATCGACTTCCTGCTGGGCTACCTCAAGCGGCTGCTGCCGCGCCGACCCGACCTCAAGGTGATCATCACCAGCGCGACGATCGACGTCGACCGCTTCGCCGCCCACTTCCGCGCGCCGGTGGTCGAGGTGTCGGGTCGTACGTATCCGGTCGAGGTCCGCTACCGCCCGCTGCTCGAGCTGCCGGAGAGCGACGAGGAGGGCGAGCCGGTCCAGCGCGACCAGACCGAGGCGATCCTCGACGCGGTGCGCGAGCTGTCGGCCGAGGGCCCGGGCGACGTGCTGGTCTTCCTGCCGGGCGAGCGGGAGATCCGCGACACCGCCGACGCCTTCGACGCGCTCAGGAGTGACCGACTGGAAGTGGTGCCGCTCTACTCCCGGCTCAGCGCAGCCGACCAGCACAAGGTCTTCTCCAGCCACTCGTCGCTGGTGCGACGCGTCGTGCTGGCCACCAACGTCGCCGAGACGTCGCTGACGGTCCCCGGCATCCGGTACGTCGTCGACACCGGCGTCGCACGGATCAGCCGCTACTCCGTGCGCACCAAGGTGCAGCGCCTGCCGATCGAGCCGATCAGCCAGGCCTCGGCCAACCAGCGCTCCGGTCGCTGCGGCCGCGTCTCGGAGGGCATTGCGATCCGGCTCTACTCCGAGGAGGACTTCGAGGCGCGCCCGGAGTTCACCGACCCGGAGATCCTGCGCACCAACCTCGCCAGCGTCATCCTCCAGATGGCCTCGCTCAGGCTCGGCGACATCGCCCGCTTCCCCTTCGTCGAGCCGCCCGACCGCCGCAACGTCAAGGCCGGCACCGACCTGCTGGAGGAGCTCGGCGCGGTCCAGCTGCTGGTCGAGGAAGGACGAAGTCCTGTCACGAGACCCGGGTCTCGTGACGGGCGCCGAGGCGCCCTCCTCGACCAGCGAGGGAAGGGCGTGCGCCTGACCGACGTCGGACGGCGCCTGGCCCGGCTGCCGATCGACCCGCGGCTGGGCCGGATGATCCTCGAGGCCGAGCGCCTCGGCTGCCTGCGCGACGTCCTCGTCATCGCGGCGGCCCTGTCGATCCAGGACCCGCGCGAGCGGCCGGAGGAGCAGCGGGCGCAGGCCGACCAGCTCCATGCCCGTTTCAAGCACGAGTCCAGCGACTTCCTCACCTGGCTCAACCTCTGGCGCCACCTCAAGCAGCAGCAGCGCGAGCTGTCCTCGAGCGCCTTCCGGCGGATGTGCAAGCGCGAGCACCTCAACTACCTGCGCATCCGCGAGTGGCAGGACTACGAGTCCCAGCTGCGGCAGGTGGCCAAGGAGATGAAGCTCCACGTCGGCCACCCCTCCGACACCCCCGACGAGGACGGCATCCACCAGGCCCTGCTCTCCGGGCTGCTCAGCCACATCGGCGCACTCGAGGAGCGGGAGAAGGGCAAGCCGGGGGAGCGGCGACCGATGCGGGAGTACCTCGGCGCCCGCAACGCCCGCTTCGCGATCTTCCCCGGCAGCGTCCTGAAGGGCCGCAACCCCGACTTCCTGATGAGCGCCGAGCTGGTCGAGACCTCACGCCTGTGGGCCCGGCAGAACGCCGCGATCAAGGCCGAGTGGGCCGAGGCCCTCGGCGCGCACCTGGTCAAGCGCACCTACTCCGAGCCGCACTGGTCGCGCAAGCGCGCCGCGGTGATGGCCCGCGAGCGGGTCACGCTGTACGGGGTCCCCCTGGTCGCCGACCGGCTCGTGCAGTACGGCCGCATCGACGCGCCGCTGGCCCGCGAGCTGTTCATCCGCCACGCCCTCGTGCAGCGTGAGTGGGACTCGCGGCACCGGTTCCTCGCCGAGAACACCCGCCTCCTCGAGGAGGCCGAGGAGCTCGAGCACCGCGCCCGGCGCCGCGACATCGTCGTCGACGAGGAGACCCTCTTCGAGTTCTACGACGCCCGCGTCGGGGCCGACGTGGTCAGTGGGCAGCACTTCGACCAGTGGTGGAAGCGCGCCCGGCAGAAGAAGCCCGACCTGCTCACGTTCGATCCGGCGATGCTCACCCACGACACGGCCGACCAGGTCCGGGCCAACGACTTCCCCATGGAGTGGCACGACAGCGACGAGGCCGGGCTGACCTTCCCGATCAGCTACCACTTCGAGCCCGGCGCCGCCGACGACGGACTCACCATCGACGTCCCCGTCGCCACCCTCAACCGCATCGAGGCCGACGACTTCTCCTGGCTGGTGCCCGGGCTGCGCGAGGAGCTCGTGACCGAGCTGATCCGCTCGCTGCCCAAGAACCTCCGCGTCGCGATGGTGCCCGCGCCCAACACCGCCCGCGAGTTCCTCGCCGCCACCCCGCCGGGCGCCGAACCGCTGCTCGACGCGCTCGAGCGCTTCGCGCGCAGCACCCGCAGCCTGGTCATCCCGCGCGAGGCGTGGGACTGGTCCAAGGTGCCGGCCCACCTCCGCCCGACCTACCGGGTGGTGACCGAGGAGGGCGTCGAGGCCGGCCGCGGCAAGGACCTCGACGCGCTCAAGGAGCCGCTGCGGCCGACCTTCGAGCAGGCGATGGCCGACGTCGCGTCCGACTCCGGGGTGACTGCGACCGGCCAGGTGGGGTGGACCTTCGGCACCGTCGAGGAGTCCTTCGTCCAGCGGCGCGCGGGGCACGAGGTCCGGGGCTTCCCGGCCCTCGTCGACGAAGGCGCCACGGTCGGACTCCAGGTGCTCGCGACGGCTGAGGAGGCCGCGGCGCACCACCGCCTCGGCGTACGCCGCCTCGTGCTCCTCGCCCTCGGCCCGGCCGACCCGGTCGACGACGTGCTCGCCGCCGCCGAGCTCGACCAACGCGCCAAGCTCGCGCTCGTCGGCTCGCCCTACCCGTCGGTCGCCGACCTGCTCGACGACGTGCGCGCCGGCATCGTCGGCGAGGTCGTCGACCAGCACCCGACCGTGCGGGACGAGGCGGCGTACGACGCCGTGGTGGCCGCCTCCCGCGAGGCCGTCGCCTCGGGCCTGGGGCCGGCGGTGCACGACGTCATGCGCGTGCTGGAGGCCTGGCGCACCACCGACAAGGCGATCTCGGGACGGGCCGACCTGATGACCCTCCCGGCCCTGACCGACATGCGCGCGCAGGTCGCCCGGCTCATGACGCCCGGCTTCGTGGGCGAGGCCGGCGTACGTCGGCTGCGTGACTACCCGCGCTACCTCGCCGCCGTCACCCACCGGCGGGAGCGCCTCGACGGCCAGGTCGCCCGCGACCGCCAGCTGATGGACCAGCTCGCCGGGCTGCAGGAGGCGTGGTTGCACGCCGTCGCGGCGGTCCCCGACGGGCAGCCCGTGCCGCAGCACCTCCGCGACGCGCGGTGGCTGCTCGAGGAGTACCGCGTCTCGCTCTTCGCCCAGCAGCTCGGCACGGCGACCAAGGTCAGCGACCAGCGGATCCGGAAGGTGATGGCGCGCACCGGTTGAGTGCGCTCGCGGTAGTCCTCGCACCGACGCCGCGCACTCGACCTAGGCTGGACCGGTGACCGGCCGCTCGCACCACCGTCCGATGACGCCCGGCGACGGGTTCTTCTCCGACATCGCGGGGGGAGCCGACCCCGCCCAGGTGCGCGAGGCCGGTGACCTGGCCGCGACCGTGCTCGTGCGCGGCGCCCGCGCGTCCGACGACCCCGAGATCGCCGAGCGGGTGGTGCGCCTCGCCGACACCGAGGGTCTCGAGACCCTGGCGGAGGTCTGGTCGGGAGCCCCGGCCGACACGCTCGCGGGCAGCCTGTGGCGGCTCTTCCTCCTGCGCTCCTGGGTGTACGCCGACCCGGACCGGGTGGCCGGGGACTACGAGGCCGGGCAGCGTCGGGTCGACGTCGCCCGCGTCGTCGCCGGGGTGGCCGACCCGCCCGGCCCCGACGAGCTGCGCCGGATGGTCGACGACGTGCTGCGCGGGATCACCCGCGGCGACTTCGCGGTGACCCTCTTCCGTGCCGCTGCGTTCGCCCGCATCGTCGCCGCCGGTCGCGCCGCGCTCGGCAGCGCCACGCACCAGGAGATCACCCGGATGCTCGCCCTGTCGGAGCAGCTCGAGGCCGCGGGACAGGTGGAAATCAGGGACAGCCTCGCCTGAGGCGTTAAAATATCCGTGAGTGCGTCGGGCTGTGGCAGCCCCGGGTCCCAAAATAAGCCGCTACGAGCGGCCACGCGCCGTGAGGCGCTCCCGGTCCGGCGCACTCACTCACGTCCTCGCTCGCCGTGGCCCCGATCGGCCGGCCACTAGGCTCGTGAGATGAGCCTCGCCAAGCGCATCAGCGCGTTCTTCTCCGGCACCCTCACCCCGAGCCGCCCCTCGTCGCAGGCTCCCGCGCCCGGCGGGTCGGCGTACGCCCCCGAGATCGACGGCGAGCCCGACCCCGGCGAGGTCGTGTGGGCGTGGGTTCCCTACGAGGACGACCCGAGCCAGGGCAAGGACCGGCCCGTGCTGGTCCTCGACACCGACGGCGACGGCTGGGTCGGGCTGATGCTCAGCAGCCAGGACCACGACCGCGACGCCGAGGACGAGGCCCGCTGGGGCCGGCACTGGATGGACGTCGGGACCGGTGGCTGGGACTCGCAGGGCCGCCCCAGCGAGGTGCGCCTCGACCGGTTGATCCGCCTCGAGCGAGGCGGCGTACGACGGGAGGGGGCCGCGCTCGACGAGACGATCTTCACGTCCGTCGTCGAGGCTCGGCGTGGTCTCTCCCGATAGGGTCTGGCCGTGTCTCGCTCCTCCCTGCGCCGCAGTGCCCTGCTCGCGACGGCCCTCACGGTCGCGCTGACGACAGCCGCCTGCACCGGGAACGCCGAGCCCGACCCGCAGCCGACCCAGTCGCCGAGCGCGAGCCAGTCGGGCAAGCCCGAGAAGCCGCGCGAGGTCACCTTCGGAGCCTTCGGCACCGAGGAGGAGGTCGCGGCCTTCCAGAGCGTCGTGGACTCCTTCAACGCCTCGTCCACGACCCGCAAGGTCACCCTCCAGTCGTGGCCCGACCACGAGTCGGCACTCGCGGACGTGCTCGCCGGCAACGCCCCCGACGCCTTCCTCACCTCGCGCATCGACCTCGACCAGCTCGTCGACGCCGACGCGCTCCAGCCGGTGAGCCTGCTGCTCGACGAGCGCGGCGTCGACTTCGGCGACCGCTTCTCGCGCGACGCGGTCGACGCCTTCGCGATGGACGACGAGCTGCAGTGCATGGCCTACTCCGTCTCCCCGATGGTCGTCTACTACAACACCGACATCGTCGACTTCGACAAGATGGAGCGTCGGGGCTTCGACGTGCCGACCGCCAACGACGAGGGCGTGCGCGAGCGGTGGACCCTGGCGGAGTTCGGCGCAGCTGCCCAGTTCGCGTCGCGCCGCGGCGACCGCCGCGGGGTCTGGATCGACCCGACGCTGCAGGGCCTGGCGCCGTTCATCTACTCCGGCGGCGGGCAGGTCTTCGACGACGACGACGCGCCCACCTCCCTCGCCTTCAGCGACGACTCGACCCGCGAGGCGCTCAGCGAGACCCTCGCGATCCTGCGCAACGCCACGCTCACGCCGACCAACGCCCAGCTCGCGCGCGCGACGCCGGTGCAGCTGTTCAAGCGCGGCGAGCTCGCGATGATCGCGGGGTACCGCAACCTCGTGCCGGAGATGCGCGAGGCCGAGGACCTCGACTTCGACGTCCTGCCGATGCCCGTCATCGAGGACCGCGCGACGGTCGGTGACATCAGCGGGCTGTGCATCTCGGCCGACTCCGAGGTGACCGGGGACGCGGCCGACTTCATCGCCTACGCCGTCTCGGACTCGGCGATGTCCACGGTCGCCACGACCGGCTACATCGTCCCGGCCAACACCTCGGTCGCCGCCTCGCCCCAGTTCCTCGCGCCCTACGACGAGCCCGCCAACGCCGACGCGTTCAACTCCAGCATCCGCTACATGGTCGTGCCGCCCTTCATCGACCAGCGTGAGGAGCTGGTCGAGGCCGTGACGCCGCTGCTGGAGCAGCTCGTCACCGCGCCCGGGGTGCTCGACCTCGAGACGACGACCGAGCAGATCGACGAGGTCTCGCGGACCATCCTCTCCCCCGAGGAGACCGAGGAGACCGAGCCGCCGGAGCCGACCGAGTCCGCGTCGGAGTAGCCGGACCTACTCCCGCTCGGCGCCGAGGATCGCGCCCACGAGGGCGCCGGTGACCAGCTCGGCCTGCCAGGGCCGGGCGCCGTACGACGCCAGCTGGGCGCGGACGGCCTCGGCCAGCTCGGCGGGCTCGCGGGTCGCCGGGGGAGCCCACATCAGCCGGCGGAGGTAGTCGGGGGTGAGCAGGTTCTCCACCGGCAGGTGGTGCACCTCGGCGAGGTTGAGCATGGCTTCGCGGGCGGCCTTGAAGCGCCGGTCGGCGACCGGCTCGCGCTCGGCCCAGGTGCGGGGGTGCGGGGGGCCGTCGCCGCGGGGAGCCCGGGTGGGCAGGTCGTCCTCGTCCATCTCGCGGACCCGGCGCAGGGCCTCGACCCAGGTCGCGGCGTAGCGGCTGGCGCCGCGGCCGTGGAAGCCCTGCGTCGCGAGCAGCGCCCGGCGATCCGTGGGCATGGCCGTCGCCGCGACCACGATCGCCGAGTCGGGCAGGATCCTCCCCGGTGTGACGTCGCGCTCGGCAGCGATCTCGTCGCGCGCCTCCCACAGCGCCCTGGCAGCGCCGAGGGCGCGGCGCCCGCGCAACCGGTGCACCCCGGACGTACGACGCCACGCGTCGACCCGGACGGCCGGCTCGAAGCCGAGCAGGTGGTCGAACTCCTGGCGCGCCCACTCTGCCTTGCCGGCTCGCTCGAGCTCGGTGGCCATGTGGTCGCGCAGCTCGAGGAGCACCTCGACGTCGAGTGCGGCGTACTCCAGCCACGACTCCGGCAGGGGACGGGTGGACCAGTCGGCGGCCGAGTGCTCCTTGCGCATCCGCTGGCCCAGCACGGTCTCCACCAGGGTGGCCAGGCCGACGCGGGGGTAGCCCAGGAGGCGCCCGGCGAGCTCGGTGTCGAAGAGGCTGGTCGGGGTGAGGCCGACCTCGCGCAGGCAGGGGAGGTCCTGGGTGGCGGCGTGCAGGATCCACTCGGAGCCGTCGAGGGCCTCCTGCAGCGGCGCCAGCGTGGACATGTCGATGGGGTCGACGAGCCAGGTGCCGGCGCCCTCGCGGCGCAGCTGGATCAGGTAGGCGCGGTTGGAGTAGCGGTAGCCCGAGGCGCGCTCGGCGTCGATGGCGACCGGTCCGGTCGCGCCCGCCAGTGCCGCGCAGGCCTCCAGCAGGCCCGCGTCGGTGTCGACGACGTCGGGGAGACCGTCGCGCAGCTCCAGCAGTGGAGCGGGCGGCGGAGGTGGTACGTCGGCCGCGTCCGCGGTCGCGTCGGTGGCGGGGCCGTCGTCCGGCCCGTCGTCGGGTCGGGCTCCGGTGTGGATGTGGTCCGAGCTGTCGGGCATCTGGTCAGGTGCCGCGCTGTCCGCGTCGGCTGGGGATGGCCGTGACGCCCTCGGGCACCGGGGGCAGGCCGACGGCCGTGCACATCAGCTCGCCCCACGCCTCGACGTGGGCGGTCATGTCGAGCCCGCCGTCCTCGTCGACGTCGGGCGTCCACGACGCGCGGATCTCGACCTGGGCGGAGCCTGCCTCGTCGGCCATCCCGCCGAAGCTCTCGGTGGTCACGCACGTGACCGTGCCGGAGGCCGCGTGGTGGTCGGCGCCGTGGGCGTCGAGCGCCTCGACCAGCCACGACCAGCCGACGGCGGCGAGCATGGGGTCGGCGCCGAGCTCGGGGTCGATGTCGGCACGCGCGTAGGCCACGCAGCGGAACGTGCCGTCCCATGCGTCGTTGCCGGCGGGGTCGTGCAGCAGGATGAGGCGCCCGGTGCCGAGGTCGTCCTCGTCGACCGTGACGTCCGCGCTCAGCGCCGACGACCACGGGGCGATCCGCTGCGGTGCAGGCATCTCCTCGCAGAAGACCTCCGGGCGCAGCGAGGCCCGACGCATCGACTCCACAGCCGCGCGGAACTCCGCAGGCCCAGCCGCGGCAGCATTGCCCGGGTGGGTCTCGTGACGGGCCACCATGAGGTCAGAGTAGGCCAGCGCCCGGCTCTGCCGATGTGCCGCCACGCCGCCTGACCTGCGAAGATTCGCGAGTGACCGACGCCGTACCCACGCCCCACCCCGGACCGGCCCATCCCGGACTGGCCCAGAGCCCCTTCCTCGCGGCGGCGCGCGGGGAGGTCCCGTCCCACACCCCGGTCTGGTACATGCGACAGGCGGGTCGCTCGCTGCCGGAGTACCTCAGGGTGCGCGAGGGCATCGGGATGCTCGAGTCCTGCATGGACGCCGACCTGGTCACCGAGATCACCCTGCAGCCCGTACGCCGCTACGGCGTGGACGCGGCGATCTTCTTCTCCGACATCGTGCTGCCGCTCAAGGCGGTGGGCGTCGACCTCGACATCAAGCCCGGCGTCGGGCCCGTGGTGGCCTCGCCGGTGCGCACGCTTGCCGACGTCGAGGCGATCCCCGACCTCGCGCCCGAGCACGTGCCCTACATCTCGCAGGCCGTGCGCCAGCTGACCGCGGAGCTCGGCGCGACGCCGCTCATCGGCTTTGCCGGCGCCCCCTTCACCGTCGCCTCCTACCTCGTCGAGGGCGGCCCGTCGAAGGAGCACGCGAAGACCAAGGCGATGATGTTCGGCGCGCCCGACGTGTGGGACGCGCTGATGCGCAAGATCGCCGGCATCGCCGCTGCCTACCTCCGCATCCAGGTCGAGGCGGGCGC
>DATIAJ010000038.1:0-32937 GCA_035458105.1 Nocardioides sp.
CAACCTCGTCGCCGACGGCGAGGAGATGATCGCGTTCACACCCGACTCGGTGGTGGTCTCGCTCCACGAGCCGGAGGGGTCGACGCGCCTGCGGTGGCGCGGGACGATCGCGAGCCTCGCGCCGCACGGCGACGCCGTACGCCTGCTGGTGCACGCCTCCCCCGACCTGCTCGCCGACCTGACGCCCGCCGCCGCGACGGAGCTCGAGCTGGTGCCGGGCCGGGAGGTGTGGCTGTCGACCAAGGCGACCGCGGTGAGCCGCTACGCCGCGCGCCGCTAGCATGCGCGACATGAGCTCCAGCGCGCCCCAGCCCGAACGCAACCTCGCCCTCGAGCTGGTGCGCGTCACCGAGGCGGCCGCCATGGCGGCCGGTCGCTGGGTCGGGCGCGGCGACAAGAACGACGCCGACGGAGTCGCGGTCGAGGCGATGCGCGTGATGATCTCCACGGTCGAGATGCGCGGGACCGTGGTGATCGGCGAGGGCGAGAAGGACAACGCCCCGATGCTCTTCAACGGCGAGGAGGTCGGCGACGGCTCCGGCCCCGAGTGCGACGTCGCCGTCGACCCGATCGACGGCACCACCCTGACCGCCAAGGGGATGAGCAACGCGATCTCGGTGCTGGCGGTCTCGCCGCGCGGCTCGATGTACGACCCGAGCGCGGTCTTCTACATGGACAAGCTCGCCACCGGGCCCGAGGCCGCCGACGTCGTCGACATCCGGCTGCCGGTCAAGGAGAACATCGCCCGCGTCGCCAAGGCCAAGGGCATCTCCATCCACGACGTCACGGTCGTGCTGCTCGACCGGCCGCGCCATGCCCGGCTGGTCGAGGACATCAGGGAGACGGGCGCGCGCATCAAGTACATCACCGACGGCGACGTCGCCGGAGCGATCATGGCCGCCCGCCCGGACACCGGCGTCGACCTGATGCTCGGCGTCGGCGGCACCCCGGAAGGGATCATCGCCGCGTGCGCGATGAAGTGCATCGGCGGCAAGATCCAGGGCCAGCTCTGGCCGCAGGACGACGACGAGCGCCAGCGCGCCCTCGACGCCGGCCACAACCTCGATCGCGACTTCGTCCTCGGCACCGACGACCTGGTCACCGGCGACGACGCGTTCTTCGTGGCGACCGGCATCACCGACGGCGAGCTCATGCGCGGCGTGCGCTACCGCGGCAACGGCGTCACCACGGACTCGCTGGTCATGCGCTCACGAAGTGGCACGGTCCGCTCGATCACCGCCGAGCACCAGCTCTCGAAGCTACGCAATCTCTCCACGATCGACTTCGACAACTGACGTCGCGCCCGCGGGCCGCAGCGCGGCCGACACCGCGGTGATCACCACCGGGTCGAACGCCATGCCCAGGTGGGACGAGCGCACCTCCACCGCGAGCGCGGCCGGGTCGACGCACGCCCGCCAGTCGACGATGCCGTCGCGCCGGGAGAAGATCGCGGTGAAGTCCACGCCCTCCGGCAGGGCCGCGCGCGCCTGGTCGAAGCTCTCCTGGGCGCAGGTCCCGGCGACGCAGTCCTCCGCCATCAGCCCGCGCATCCCGGCCCGGTTGAGCCGCACGAGCAGGTCGACGCTGCGCGCCAGCGACACGTGGTGTGCACCCGGTGCGAGCATCGGGCTCCCCATCGTCACGATGCCCGCGACGAGGTCGGGGCGCCTGGCCGCGACGCCCCGTGCCAGCATGCCGCCGAGGCTGTGGCCGACGATCCGCACGCGTGAGCCACGCCGTTGCGCGATCTCCTCGAGCCGCTCCTCGAGCTGCGCGGCGGCCGAGAGCGTGCAGCCCACGTTGGCGCGGATGTCCGCCCGGTAGGTGCGGAAGCCCTCGTGGCGCAAGGTCCGGCTCATCGGTCCGAGGGAGGCGTCGCCGGCGAGGAACCCCGGCACGAGCAGCACCGGTTCGCCCATCCGTGGCGGGCGCGAGCCCAGCGGCGTACGACGACGCGCACCCCGCGAGCCGAGGGCCGAGACCGCGTAGCGACCCACCTCGGTGATGACCGACCCCTCGCGCAGCACGGCCACCACGGAAGGCTGCGAGAAGCCCTCCGGGGTGAGGAATGCGGCCACTGTGCGCTGGGTCACAATTCTCGAACCTAGCCCAGAACCCCCTCCAGAGCGGGGATCTGGAGGCCCTATGCGTTTAATTGGGGACGAGCGTCGTGTTCACTGGCTGCATGTCCGAGCCACGCCCCGAGCGCACCCAGCCGCCCGTCGCCTCCGACGAGCTGCGCGCCCCGATCGGCAACGAGGTCGAGCTCTGCTACCAGACCTTCGGCGATCCCGACGACGAGCCGCTGCTCCTGGTGATGGGTCTGAGCGGTCCGATGACCTGGTGGGACCAGCTGTTCTGCGAGCAGCTCGCGTCAGCCGGGTTCCACGTCGTGCGCTACGACAACCGGGACGCGGGGAGGTCGTCGCGCATCACGGCGCCGGCCCGCCCCGACCAGCTGGTCAAGGCCTTCGCCACGGGCCGGGCCAACGCGCCCTACACGATGTCGGACCTGGCGGGCGACGCCGTCGCGCTGCTCGACCACCTCGGCCTGGAGTCCGCGCACTTCGTCGGCGTCTCGATGGGCGGCATGATCTCCCAGACCGTCGCCGTCGAGCACCCGAGCCGCGTGCGGTCACTCACGAGCATCAGCTCCACGACGGGCAGGAGGACCGTCGGCTGGCAGCACCCTTCCCTCCTCCCCCGGCTCATCGCACCCCGCAAGGCCGGGCGCGACGCCTACGTCGAGACCAGCCTCGCGATGTGGTCACTGATCGGTTCGGTCGCCTACCCGTCGGACCCCGACTCGCTCCGCACCCGCGCGGAGGCGACCTTCGACCGCGGCGTCAGCGCCAGCGGAGCGGTGCGCCAGATGCTGGCCATCCTGACCCAGGAGGACCGCACCGCGCGGTTGCGCAGTCTGCGCATCCCGGCGCTCGTCATCCACGGCACGGCCGACAAGATGGTGCACGTCAGCGGTGGTCGCTCGACCGCCGCCGCCATCCCCGGCGCCGAGCTGGTGACCATCGACGGCATGGGCCACGACCTGCCGCCCGAGCTCTTCGGCACCTTCGTCGAGGCCATCCGGCGCACTGCCGACCGAGCGGGACAGCACTAGCCTCGACGCGCGAGACGGTGCGCGCCCTGTGACGGCTCGGCCGTGAAGAGGTCGGGCGCCCCGAAGCCGGCGTCGGCGAAGGCACGGCGTACGACGTTGCCCGCCGCGTCGATCGAACCCGCGGGCACCAGCCCGATCACGCAGCCCCCGAACCCGCCGCCGGTCATCCGGGCGCCGAGCGCGCCCGCCTCGAGCAGGGCGTCGACAGCCGTGTCGACCTCGGGAACGGTGATCCGGAAGTCGTCGCGCATCGACCGGTGCGACGCGGTGAGCAGCGGGCCGATGTCGGCGAGGCGGCCCGCGTCGAGCAGCCGCACGACGGACAGCACGCGGTCGTCCTCGGTCACCACGTGCCGGACGTAGCGGCGCAGCTCCTCGTCGTCGAGACGGTCCAGCGCGGCGTCGAGGTCGTCGGCGGTCACGTCGCGCAGCGCGGCGACGCCCAGCCGGCGCGCGGCCTCCTCACAACCCCGGCGCCGGGCGCCGTACTCGCCGTCGGAGTGGCGGTGGGGCGCGCGGGTGTCGGCCACGAGCACCGTCAGGCCGCTGCTTCCCAGGTCGAGCGGCACGGACCGGGTCTCGTGGCTGCGCATGTCGCAGAACAGCGCGTGCCCCGCCTCGCCGCGCAGGCTGACCAGCTGGTCCATCCCGCCGGTCGGGGCACCCACGGCGTCGTTCTCGACGTCGCGCGTCAAGGCGAAGAGGGCGTCGTCGTCGAGCCCGAGACCGAGGTGGTCGTCGACCGCTCGCGCGACCGAGCACACCAGCGCCGCCGATGACGACAGCCCGGCCCCCGACGGCACGTCGGAGTCGACCTCGACCTCGAGCGGAGGGACGTCGATCCCGCGGTCGGTGAGCAGCCACAGCGCACCCAGCACGTAGCGCGACCACTCAGGGACGTCCGCGAGGTCGGCACCGCCCAGGCCGGAGCGTCGTACGACGACCGGCTCGGGCTGCTGGGCCGAGCGCACGGTCCAGCCGTCCGATCCCACCGCACCCGCCGCCGCGACGTCCGACACCGCCGCCGTGCACCCCACCTCGAGGGCGAACGGAAGGACGAAGCCGTCGTTGTAGTCGGTGTGCTCACCGACCAGGTTGATCCGCCCGGGGGCACGCCAGATCGTCATCGAACCCCTATTCATCTCCGCTGTGGGCCGCATACCCAATGGGATGGGATGCATGTTGCCAAACAGTGCGGGGGACCACTAGACCAGAGGCTCAACTAGACACGAGGAGGGCGCGGATGTCCCGAGCACCGTCGATCCGGCAACGAGGCCGGCCCTGGGGAAGACGGAGGATGGCACCGCTCGCGGCTCTCGCCCTCGCGAGCGGTCTGCTGGCCGCGTGCAGCGATGACAGCGGCCCTCCCGAGCTCACCTGGTACATCAACCCTGACAGCGGCGGGCAGGACGCCGTCGCCGAGGAGTGCTCGACGGACGAGTACACCATCACCACCGAGGTCCTCCCCCAGGACGCGAACCAGCAGCGCATCCAGCTCGCGCGTCGACTCGCGGCCGGGGACCCCGAGATCGACATCATGAGCATCGACCCGCCGTTCACGGCGGAGTTCGCGGAGGCGGGCTACCTCGCCGAGATCCCCCAGGACCTGCAGGACACCTTCCGCGAGCAGGCCTTCGACAGCGCCGCCGAGGCTGCCACGTGGGAGGACGAGCTCGTGGTGGCGCCGTTCTGGTCCAACACGCAGGTGCTCTGGTACCGCAAGTCGTTCGTCGAGCAGACCGACCTCGACATGGAGCAGCCGGTCACCTGGGACCAGATCATCAAGGCGGCCGGCGAGAACGACGGCACCGTCGCGGTCCAGGCCAACAAGTACGAGGGCTACTCGGTCTGGATCAATGCCCTCGTCTCGGGAGCGGGCGGCGAGATCGCCTCGCAGACCGAGCAGGGGGCCGACGCCCAGATCGACATCGACTCCGACGCCGGTCGGAAGGCCGCCCAGGTCATCGCCGAGCTCGCCTCCTCCGACGCCGCCCCTGCCGACCTCTCGATCGCGCAGGAGGGACAGGCGGCCGCGACCTTCGGCGGGGACCGCGGTGCGTTCATGGTCAACTGGACCTACATCCTCAACGGAGCCGGCTACTCCGACGAGGTCGTCGACGACCTCGGCTGGGCGCGCTACCCCCGTTCGGTCGAGGGCGAGGAGTCCCGGCCGCCCTACGGTGGGATCGGGATCGGTGTGAGCGAGTTCTCCCCGGACAAGGATCTCGCGGTAGGTGCGCTCGAGTGCCTCACCAGCCCCGAGAACCAGGCCATCAACGCGGAGCTCACCGGCAACATGCCGTCCAGCGCGGCCGGCTACGACGAGCCCAAGGTGCAGGAGCTGTTCCCCGGCGACCTGCTCGAGCTGTTCCAGCAGAGCCTGGAGTCCGCCGCTCCACGCACCCCGTCGCCCTACTGGAGCGACATCTCCGGCGGCATCCAGAGCACCTGGCACCCGCCGTCGGGCGTCGACGACCAGACCCCGGAGGAATCCACGCAGTTCATCGAGGACGTGCTCCAGGGAAGGAGACTGCTGTGACCGCGACCCAAGCACCCCCGCAGGAACGCGCCGAGCGCCGCGGGACCGCGGTCGAGAGCGACCGGACCAGGGCCGAGAACCGGCTGGGCCAGAAGCTGGTCGCACCCGCCGTCGTCCTCATGCTGCTGGTGACCGCCTACCCGATGCTGCAGGCGCTCTACCTGTCGCTGTTCCGCTATCGCCTGACCGCGCCGGAGGACCGGGAGTTCATCTGGTTCTCCAACTACGCGACCGTGCTCACCGACAGCCTGTTCTGGCAGGACACCTGGAACACCGTCCTGATCATGGTGGTCACGGTGGCGGTCGAGCTGGTCATCGGGTTCGCGTTCGCGATGGTGATGCACCGGGTCGTCTTCGCGCGTGGAGCGATCCGCACCTCGATCCTGATCCCGTACGGCATCATCACCGTCGTCTCCGCCTTCGCCTGGCAGTTCGCCTTCAGCCTCAACAACGGCTTCGTGAACAGCTGGCTGCCGTTCGTCGAGGAGAACTTCAACTGGTTCGGTGACCACTGGCCCGCGATGTTCGCGATCATGGTCTCCGAGATCTGGAAGACGACGCCGTTCATGGCGTTGCTGCTGCTCGCCGGTCTCTCGCAGGTCTCCGAGGACATGCTCGAGGCGGCCAAGGTCGACGGCGCCACGTGGTGGCAGCGGCTGTGGAAGGTGATCCTCCCCAACATGCGGGCGGCCATCATGGTCGCGGTGCTCTTCCGGGCGCTCGACGCCTACCGCATCTTCGACAACATCTACGTGATGACCCGAGGAGCGCAGGACACCGAGTCGGTCTCCTTCCTGACGTACCGCCAGAGCATCGAGCAGGTGCAGCTCGGCCTCGGCTCGGCGCTGTCCGTGCTGCTCTTCCTGAGCGTGCTGCTGCTGGCGTTCGGGATCGTCAAGGTGTTCCGGGTCGACCTGGCCCAGGCGAGAGGTGAGGGCTGATGAACAACAAGACCAACGCAGGCACCTGGATCGGCTTCGTGCTGATCCTCGTGTGGTGCCTCCTCCCCGTGGCCTGGATCATCTCGCTGTCCTTCAAGGGACCCGGGGAGACCGGGGCCGGGAGCCCGCAGTTCCTGCCCAGCGAACCGACCTTGCAGAACTACCGCGACATCCTCGGTATCGGGTCGGTCACCCCGGGCCAGGAGGCCACGGCTGGCGACTTCATCGACGCCCTGCGCAACAGCTTCTTCATCTCGCTGATCGCGACGGTGCTGGCGGTCATCTTCGCCACCCTGGCGGCGTACGCCATCGCCCGCCTGGAGTTCAAGGGCAAGAAGCTGGTGCTGACGATGGCCCTCGCCATCGCCATGTTCCCGGTGGTGTCCCTGGTCGGGCCGCTGTTCGACATGTGGCGCACGATCGGGCTGTTCAACACCTGGCCCGGACTGATCATCCCCTACATGACCTTCACGCTGCCGCTGGCCATCTGGACCCTGTCGGCCTTCTTCCGCGAGATCCCGTGGGAGATGGAGCAGGCGGCCCAGGTCGACGGAGCGACGTCGTGGCAGGCCTTCCGCAAGGTCATCGTGCCGCTCGCCGCGCCAGGCGTCTTCACGGCGGCGATCCTGACGTTCTTCTTCGCGTGGAACGAGTTCGTCCTGGCGATCTCGCTGACGTCGACCACCGCGTCCCGGACCGTGCCGGCCCAGCTGTCGTTCTTCGTCGGTCCCGACCCGTTCAACCCGCCGTACGGCACGCTGGCGGCCGCCTCCGTGGTCGTCACGGTCCCGATCATCATCATCGTCCTGCTGTTCCAGCGAAAGATCGTCGCCGGTCTCACCTCCGGCGCAGTGAAGGGGTGAAGCCGACATGGCTGCCATCGAGATGAAGAACATCGTCAAGCAGTACGGCGACGGCTTCCCCGCCGTCAACGACGTGAGCATCGACGTGGAGGACGGCGAGTTCCTGATCCTCGTCGGCCCGTCGGGCTGCGGGAAGTCGACGCTCCTGCGGATGATCGTGGGACTGGAGGACATCACCGACGGCGACATGGTCATCGGCGGGAAGAAGGTCAACGACCTCGCGCCGCGCGAGCGCAACCTGTCGATGGTCTTCCAGAACTACGCGCTCTACCCGCACCTCAGCGTCTACGAGAACATCGCCTTCCCGCTGCGCCTGGCGGGCAAGCCGGACTCCGAGGTGGACGAGAAGGTGCGCGAGGCGTCGAAGACGCTCGAGCTCGACGAGCACCTCGAGCGCAAGCCCGGCAACCTGTCGGGCGGCCAGCGCCAGCGCGTGGCGATGGGCCGGGCGATCGTGCGCGACGCCGAGGCGTTCCTGTTCGACGAGCCGCTGTCCAACCTCGACGCCAAGCTCCGCGGGCAGATGCGCACGGAGATCTCGCGGCTGCAGAAGCGGCTGGGGATCACCACGGTCTACGTCACGCACGACCAGACCGAGGCGATGACACTGGGTGACCGTGTCGCCGTGCTGAAGCGTGGCGTGCTGCAGCAGCACGCGACGCCGCGCGAGCTCTACGAGAACCCCGCCAACCTGTTCGTCGCCGGCTTCATCGGCTCCCCGCCGATGAACTTCCTCCCCGCCAAGGTCAAGGGCAACCAGGTCGAGCTGCCGTTCGGGACCTTGACCATCCCGGACGACAAGGCTGCCAAGGCGCAGGGCAAGGACCTCCTCATCGCCGGCATCCGCCCCGACCACTTCGAGGACGCCTCGGTCGTCGACAGCGACAAGGTCACCGACGAGGCCACCTTCAAGGCCACCGTCGACGTCGTGGAGTGGCTCGGCAACGAGGCCTACGCCTACATCCCGTTCGAGGCACCCGGCGAGGTGCGCGACCAGCTCGCCCAGCTCGAGAAGGACCTCGACGGCGAGTCCTTGCGCACGCAGCTCGTGGTGTCGCTCGACGGTGCGAGCCGGATCAGCGAGGGTGACGAGGCCACGATCTGGGTCGACGCCCGCAAGATCCACCTGTTCGACCCCAGCACGGGCGACAACCTCACCATCGACAGCGACAACGCCGGCATCATCCCCGGCGGCAACACGATGGCGAAGGCCGAGGAGGTCGGCCGCGAGCAGGACGAGGTGCAGCCGGGAGCCGACCAGGCGACCAGCTGACCACCTGACAGCAACGAGGCCCCGGGAGCACCGCTCCCGGGGCCTCGTCGCGTCGGGGCTCGGCACGGGACTCGGTGGGGTGGTCCGACACCTCGTGTGGGTTGCATGCCCCTCCCAGTGGCGGACTCCCCGCTCGAGCGGGGACTCTGCGAGAGGGAGGGCTCGAAGATCAGGAGGATGCAGCGGGTGGCGCCGGCGACGCGTGCAGCCACACCGCCGCGTAGGGGTCGAGCCGGACTGCGCCGTCGTGGAGCTCCGGCCCGGCGCCGGTCAGGGCGTCCACCAGGTCGTCGGTGTGCAGGCCGAGCCAGTGCAGGACGTCGGCGGACACCCACGCCTCCCGGTCCGTGACGTTCGCAGCGGCGAGCAACGGGCCGTCGGGGTGCCGCCGGACGACGAGCAGCACGCCCGGGTCGCGGGGGTCCCAGATCTCGGTGGGCGAGGCGGCGTGCAGGTGCGGCAGCGAGCGTCGTACGTCGACCAGGTGCCGCAGGCCGGAGGTGATGCCGTGCGGATCGGGGTCCGCCTCGACGGCGGCCCACGGCATGCGCGGGCGGTGCACCCACCGGTTGTCGGCGGCGTGGTCGGGGTCGTCGGCCCACCCCCGGTCGTTGAGCAGCCCGACCTCGTCGCCCATCCAGATCACCGGCAGCCCGCCGAAGGACAGGATGATCGCGTGCGCGAGCAGGATGCGCGCGGCGGCGTGCGGGTCGCCCACCTCCAGGCCGGCGAGCGAGGCCAGCGACCCGGAGATGCGGCGGTCCCCGGTCTGCTCGTTGTGCTGGAAGACCAACCCCCGCGCCCACGAGCCGGGGAAGGACCCGGAGTACCAGTCCGACAGGAAGCGCCGGTGGGCGACAGGATCGAGGCCGACCGCTCGGGCGTCCTCGTCGGAGATCGCCCACCCGATGTCGTCGTGGCAGCGCACGTAGGTGATCCAGGCCGTCGTCGACGGCGGCTGCGGCAGCTGCTGGAGGGCGTACGTCGCCAGGCGCGCGTCGCGGGAGGCGAGCATCGACCAGACCTGCACCATGAGGCCGTTGTGGTAGGCGAGGTCGCTGACCTTGCCGGCGTGCTCCCCCACGCCGAGGTAGGCCGGCAGGTCGGCGGGGCCGACGATCGCCTCGGCCTTGAACAGCACGGCAGGCGCGGCGATGCGGGCGACCGTTCGCAGCGCGCGGGTGAGGTGGTGCACCTCGGGCTGGTTCTGGCAGTCGGTGCCGAGCCGCTTCCAGATGAAGGCGATCGCGTCGAGGCGGAACACCTCCACGCCGAGGTTGGCGAGCGACAGGATGATGTCGGCGAACTCGCGCAGGACGGCGGGGTTGGACCAGGCAAGGTCCCACTGGTAGTCGTTGAAGGTGGTCCAGACCCAGCCCGCCAGCTCGTCGTCCCAGCTGAAGTTCCCGGGCGCGAAGTCGGGGAAGACCTCCGGCAGGGTCGCCTCGTAGGCGTCCGGCACCTCGCGGTCCGGGTGCACGTGGAAGTAGGCCCGCTTGTCCGCATCGCCCGCCCGCGCCGCCACCGCCCACTCGTGCTCGCGCGCGACGTGGTTGAGCACCAGGTCGAGGCACAGGCTGATGCCCTGGTCGCGCAGCGTGGTCGCGAGGTCGCGCAGGTCGTCGACCGTGCCGAGGTCGGCGCGCACGGAGCGGTAGTCCATGACCGCGTAGCCGCCGTCGTTGGGCGCCGGCCGCGGCGTCAGGAGCGGCATCAGGTGGAGGTAGCCGACCCCCAGCCCCCGCAGGTGGGCGACGCGTTCGCCCACCCCCCGCAGGGTGCCGGCGAAGCGGTCGGCGTAGGCGGCATAGCCGATCATCGACGACCGCTGGAACCAGTCGGGCTCGCGCAGCCGCTGCTCGTCGAGCGCCCGCAGCTCGAGCGGACGGGACGCGTGGGCCGCCCGGGCGACCTCCACCAGGGACCGGGTCACCTCGGGCGCGGCGTCGGCGCCGTAGACCCGCGACACCGTGTCGAGGAGGTCGGGCTCGAGGGCAGTCAGCCGCGCCTCGAAGTCGGTGTCCACGCGCACAGTATGGCGAAGTGCGGCGACCTACGCTGGGGGCGTGAGCCACGACGCGTCCCTGCGCCCACGCGACCACTTCACGCCGCGACGTGGCTGGATGAACGACCCCAACGGGCTCGTGCTGCACGACGGCGAGTACCACCTGTTCTTCCAGCACCTGCCGGACTCCCTCGTGCACGGGCCGATGTCGTGGGGGCACGCGGTCAGCGAGGACCTCCTCGACTGGACCGAGCTCCCGGTCGCGCTCGCCGCCACGGACAGCGAGCACGTCTGGTCGGGCAGCGTGGTCCACGACGCCGCCGACACCTCCGGCCTAGGCGTGGACGGGGCCGGCCCCCTGGTGGCGTTGTGGACGGCCTTCGAGCCCGTGGGTGGGAGGCAGCGCCAGTCCCTGTCGTGGAGCGTCGACCGCGGCCGCACGTGGACGTCGTACGCCGCCAACCCGGTGCTCGACATCGGCTCCACCGCGTTCCGCGACCCCAAGGTGCTGCGCGACGGCGACGGCTGGCTGATGGTGCTCGTGCTGTCCGACGAGCGCACGGTCGAGACCTACCGCTCACCGGACCTGCTGCGCTGGGAGCACGCCTCGTCCTTCGGACCGGCGGGCTCGGTCGAGGGGATCTGGGAGTGCCCCGACCTGCTCCGCGTGCCGGTCGAGGGTCGCGACGAGACGGCCGTCGTGCTGCTGGTCAGCGTCCAGGAGGGCGCGCCCGCCGGCGGGTCGGGGATGCAGTACTGGGTCGGCGAGCTCGACGGAGCCGACTTCCGCCCCACCCAGGACGCGCGGTGGCTGGACCACGGCGCCGACTTCTACGCCGCGGTGTCCTACGCCGACGCCCCGGTTCCCCTCGTGCAGGGCTGGATGAGCAACTGGAGGTACGCCGACCTGGTGCCCGCCGCGACCCACCGCGGCGCGATGACGCTGGCCCGTCGCCTCGCCCTGCGTCCCCGCGACGGCGAGCTGGTGCTGGTGCAGCGCCCGGTCGTGCGCGACTCGCCGGTCGTGCACCAGCTCCGCGACGAACCTCTGGAGGGCACCCGGGTGCTGCCCGTGCGCGCCCGCACCTGCCGGGTCGTCCTGGAGGTCGAGCCGCGTGATGCCCACCGGGTCGGCGTGCAGGTGCGCACCGGCAGCGGGTCGGGGTCGGGGCACCGGACCACGGTCTGGGTCGAGCCGGGCTCCGGGACCGTCGGGCTGGACCGGCGCACCTCGGGCGAGACCGGCTTCCACGAGGGCTTCGCCGGCGAGCACACAGCCCCGCTGGTCCTCGACGGCGGACCGGTCCGCCTCGAGGTCGTGGTGGACGAGTCGTCGGTGGAGGTCTTCGTCGGCGACGGCGAGGTCGCGCTCACCGACCTGGTGTTCCCCGACCCCGGGGACGACGGTCTCGCCGTCTTCGCCGAGGGCGGCACGGCGCTCGTCCACCACCTCGTCGTGCACGGCTGAGCCCCTGGGAGCGAGGGGCTCCCGGGGGCTCGGGCCGTTCGTGGAGGTGCGTCGTCAGTCGGACAGGCGCTCGCCCGACTCGGTGTCGAACACGTGCACGTGCTCGGGGTCGGTCGTCACGTGGAGCGTCTCGCCCTTGTGCGGGTGGTGGCGACCGGAGATGCGGACGATCACGTTGGACGGCACGCCTTCGACGTCGCAGGTGCCGTAGACGAAGCTGTCCGCACCGAGCTCCTCCACGACGGTGACCTTGACGGGCAGGCCACCCTCCTCGGCCGTGACGAGGCGCCAGTTCTCCGGGCGCACGCCGACCGTGACCTTGCCGGACATCTTCTTCTCCGCGGTCGGGTCGACCGGCACCTTGTAGCCGCCGACCTTGACCGTGCCGTCCTCGGCCGCGACACCCTCGAGGAGGTTCATCTGCGGCGAGCCGATGAAGCCGGCCACGAACAGGTTGGCGGGCTTGTCGTAGAGCTTGAGCGGGGTGTCGACCTGCTGCAGCACGCCCAGCTTCATCACCGCGACCCGGTCGCCCATCGTCATGGCCTCGACCTGGTCGTGCGTGACGTAGACGGTCGTGACACCCAGGTCCTGCTGCAGGCGCGCGATGTCGGTGCGGGTCGCCACGCGCATCTTCGCGTCGAGGTTGGACAGCGGCTCGTCCATGCAGAAGACCTGCGGGGCGCGGACGATGGCGCGGCCCATGGCCACGCGCTGGCGCTGACCACCGGAGAGCGCCTTCGGCTTGCGCTCGAGGTAGTCCGTCAGCTGGAGGATCTCGGCGGCCTTGGCCACCCGCTCCTTGCGCTCGGCCGCGGGGACCTTGGCCATCTTCAGCGAGAACGCCATGTTCTCCTCGACGGACATGTGCGGGTAGAGCGCGTAGTTCTGGAAGACCATCGCGATGTCGCGGTCCTTGGGCGGCATGTTGGTGACGTCGCGGTCACCGATGTAGATCTTGCCGTCGTTGACCTCCTCCAGCCCCGCGAGCATCCGCAGGGTCGTGGACTTGCCGCAGCCCGAGGGCCCGACGAGCACCATGAACTCGCCGTCCCTGATCTCCAGGTCGATGCCGGGCACGGCCGGCTCGTCGGCGCCGGGATACCACCGCTGCGCCTTCTCGAACGTCACTGATGCCATCGTGTGCTCCTTCACCGGCAGGTACGTGCCGGACGATCCGTAGTGAAGTGCCGTGACTGGCGTCACAGTCTGGCCTCACAGTAGGGCCCGGTGGGGGGTGGAGCAACGGCGGGTCCGTCCTGCCCCGCGGTTCACACCGGGCGGACCGAGCCGCCCGGCCTCACGCGCATCGGCACGGACTCGGTGCCCCCGTGGTCGTCGGCGTCGAGCAGACGGCGTACGGCGAGCGCGCCGAGCTCGGTGAAGGGGAGCTCGACCGACGTCAGCACGGGACGCAGCCAGCCCGCCAGCGCCGACCCGTCGAAGGAGACCACGCTGAGGTCGTCGGGCACGCGCAGACCGGACTCCGCGAGCGCCTGGTAGACGCCCATCGCGAGGCGGTCGTTCATGCAGACCAGGCCGTCGGCGCGGCCGCCGGCGGCGAGCCACCGGCTGGTCGCCTCGAACCCCTCGGTCACCGACCAGTCACACCGCACCAGCCCGGCCACGTCGAGCCCGTGGGTGGCCAGCTCGGCGCGGATCCCGGCCATCCGTCGCGGTCCGGCCGTCGCCTCCGGCACCGGGTCCTCGCCCACCACCCACACGTCCCGGGCGCCGGCGGCGAGCAGCGTGGCCACGGCGGCGCGACCCCCACCCTCGTCGTCGGGCACCACCGACGGCAGCCGCTCGTCGGGGTCCTCGCAGTTGAGCAGGACCGACCGCACGCCACGCAACCCCTCCGGCAGGTGGACGGTGCGCGCGGTGCGGGTGGCATAGACCACTCCGTCGACGTCGCGCTCGAGCATCTCCTCGATCAGCAGCCGCTCGAGCTCGGGATCGCCCCCGCTCTCCCCCATCACCACGAGGTGGTCGAGCTCGCGCGCGGCGAGGCTGGCCCCGGTCAGCATGCTGCTGCCGTACTGCTCGCCGGCGATCTGGTCCGACACGAGCCCGATCGTCGCCGTACGTCGGGTGCGGAGGCTGCGGGCGCTGCGGTTGGGCCGGTAGCCCAGGTCGGCGACGGCCGCCCGCACCTTGGCCACGGTGGCCGGGGCGATCCGCATCTCGTCGGCGCGACCGTTCAGGATGTAGGAGGCGGTGGTCGTCGACACGCCTGCCTCCGCAGCCACGTCCGCGAGCATCACGCGCCGTCGTGTCCTCACCGCTCCACCCCTCCGAACCAGCGTCGTCGCGGACCGGCCGGTCGCGCGCCAGAGCATGCCGCAGCACCCCTGCGCCGGCGACGGGCACGTGTCCAAACCGTTGCTTGACACCGGTCCCGTCGGGCGCACATGATGCGGCTGATTCGATTCAGCAGTGGTACACGTCACACTACGACACGAAGGCTGAGCGGGACAGACCCCGCCACCCGAGGAGGCACCCTCATGCGACTGACTGCGAAACGGCGCCGGACGGCGTTCGCCGCGACGGCGGCGGCACTGGCCCTCACCACGACCGGCTGCCTCGGCAGCAGCGACGACGGAGGGGGTGGGGGTGAGAGCGGCGGCGACGACGGTGTCGTCGAGATCATCGGCACGACCGACCCGCTCGTCTTCGACGGGCTCAAGGCCAAGATCGAGGAGGAGGCCGAGGCTGCGGGCATCGAGGTCGACATGCAGCGCGTCGACAACATCAACCAGCTGATCCTCACCCGCATCCAGGCCGGCGACCCGCCGGACATCGCGATCATCCCGCAGCCCGGCGTGATCAAGCAGATCGTCGACCGCGGCGAGGGCGTCGAGCTGACCGACGACATCGTCCCGGCAGACATGATCAGCGACATGACCCCCGGCACGCTGGAGGCCGGCCAGATCGACGGCACCCAGTACGGCCTGATGATCAGCATGAACGTCAAGAGCCTGGTCTTCACCAACAAGCAGGCCTGGGAGGAGGCGGGCTACGAGGCTCCCGAGACCCTCGACGACCTGGCCGCGCTCACCGAGCAGATCAAGAGCGACGGCGGCACCCCGTGGTGCTTCGGCATCGAGTCCGGTGCCGCCACCGGCTGGCCGGCCACCGACTGGTTCGAGGACCTGGTCATGCGCTACGGCGGTGCCGACGTCTACAACCAGTGGGTCACGAACGAGGTGAAGTTCGACTCCGACGTCGTGCGCCAGGCCGCCGACTACTTCGAGAGCACCGTGCTCACCGAGGGCAACGTCCCGGGCGGGCGGGGCTCGATCGCGAGCGTCGCGTTCGGCGACGCCGAGGACACCATGTGGGAGGACGACCCGGGCTGCTGGATGTTCAAGCAGGGCAACTTCGTCGTCTCCGCCGACTTCATGCCGCAGGACGTCGTCGACAACGTCGACGAGCGGGTCGGCGTCTTCGGCTTCCCGCCGGCCGAGGCGGGTGGCGAGAACCCGGTCCTGGGTGGCGGCGACCTGGCCACGCTGCTCGAGGACAACGAGGACTCCCGCGCGATGATGGAGATCCTGGCCGACGTCGACCTCGGCACCACGGCGGCACCCGAGAGCTCCTTCATCTCGCCGCACACGGAGTTCGACAACTCGCTCTACCCGAGCGAGCTCACCCGGCAGATCGCCGACGTGGCCTACCAGGCCGACCCGTTCCTCTTCGACGGGTCGGACCAGATGCCCGGCGAGGTCGGTGCCGGCAGCTTCTGGAAGGAGATGACGGCGTGGATCAGCGAGCAGCAGGACCTCGACACCACGCTGACCAACATCGACGACAGCTGGCCCTCCAGCTGAGCGACGCCCGCGGGGACGGGGACGGCTGCCGCACGCGGCCGTCCCCGTCCCGGCACCCCTTCACCTCCCGTCACGGGCCCACCCAGGAGCGAGACACATGGTCCTGAAGATCCTCAACACCCTGATCACCGTCGGCGTGGGCATCCTGGCCGCGCTCGTCCTCTACTGGCTGCTCAACAAGCTCGCAGAGCTGCTGCCCGGGCCATGGGAGGACCGGGTCAAGCCCTTCCTCTACATCCTCCCCGCCTACGCCGCCCTGGTCTTCTACCTCGTCTACCCCGCCGTCCAGACCGTCGTCTTCAGCTTCGCCAACCCCACGAGCACGGAGTGGGTGGGCTGGGACAACTACACGCAGCTCCTCCAGAGCGAGAGCTTCCAGGACACCCTGTTCAACACCCTGCTCTGGATGATCGTCGTCCCGGTGGTCGTGGTGGCGCTCGGACTGGCCATGGCCGTCCTCGCCGACCGGCTCAACCCGCGGTGGGAGAGCACGTCCAAGACGGTCATCTTCCTGCCGATGGCGATCAGCGCCGTCGGCGCCGGTGTGGTGTGGGGGCTGATCTACGACTACCGCCCGGAGGGCCGCGAGCAGATCGGCCTGCAGAACGCCATCATCACCGCGCTCGGTTTCGACCCCGTGGCGTGGCTGCAGGTCGACGAGTTCCACATCAACAGCTTCTTCCTGATGATCATGCTGATGTGGGCCCAGGTCGGCTTCTCGATGGTGCTGCTCTCCGCTGCGGTCAAGGGCGTCCCCGAGGACACGCTCGAAGCCGCACGCATCGACGGGGCCAACGAGCGCGACATCTTCTTCCGGGTGGTCGTGCCGCAGATCTGGGGAACGGTGCTGACCGTCTACGTCACGACGCTCATCGGCGTGATGAAGATCTTCGACATCGTCTACGTGATGACCAACGGCGGCTTCAACACCAACGTGGTCGGCAACGAGTTCTTCAACCAGCTGTTCAGCAACTTCAACAACGGCGCGGCCGCGGCGATCGTCGTGATGCTGATGCTGGCGACCGTCCCGATCATGATCTACCAGGTGCGCAACTTCCGTCGTGAGGAGTCAATGGCATGACCTCGACACAGACCACGATGGCGGCGGCCACGCCGACCGAGAAGACGCGCCGCAAGTCCTCCCGGGAGGGACAGCCCCAGAAGGCGGGATGGTTCGCCCGCATCGTCGTCCTCATCCTGTGCTTCCTCTGGATCGTGCCGGTGGTCGGGCTGTTCCTGACCTCCTTCCGGCCACGGGACGACGCCAACGAGTCCGGCTGGTGGACGCTGTTCTGGACCCCGTCGGCGTGGAGCCGGCTGAGCCTCGACAACTACGTCACCGCCTGGAACGACGCCGGGCTCGACGTCGCGTTCGTGAACACCCTCGCGATCGCGCTGCCGGCGACCTTCATCCCGATCCTGGTCGCGGCCTTCGCGGCGTACGCCTTCACCTTCATGGAGTTCCCGGGCCGCAACTTCCTGTTCCTGGCCGTGGTGAGCCTGCTGGTGGTGCCCAACTACATCGCGTTCGTGCCGATCCTGCGCATCTACAGCGACCTGGAGATCGCCGGCACGTTCCCGGCGGTGTGGCTGGCGCACATCGGCTTCGGCATGTCCCTGGCGATCTACATCCTGCGCAACTACATGGCGACCCTGCCCAAGAGCCTCATCGAGTCAGCCAAGATCGACGGCGCGAGCCACTTCCAGACGTTCTTCCGGCTGGTGCTCCCCATGTCGGTCCCGGCGTTGGCGGCGTTCGCCATCTTCCAGTTCCTCTGGGTCTGGAACGACCTGCTCGTGGCGCTCATCTTCGTCGGCCCGGGCGACAACGCCCCGATCACCGTGGCGCTGCGCAACAACCTGATGGGCCAGGCGGGTGCGGGTCAGCACCTCGTCACGGCAGGCGGGTTCATCTCCATGATCCTGCCGATCGTGGTCTTCCTCTTCATGCAGCGGTTCTTCGTCCGCGGCCTCACGGCGGGCGCGGTCAAGGGCTGAGCAGCACCTGCGTCGCCCGGCGTCGGTCGCCGGGCGACGCAGGGTGCGTCGCGACGGTCAGTAGGTGCCGAGGTACTTCTTCGGCGTGCCCGGCTCAGGCTGTCGCTGCACGGTGACCGAGCCCATGAGGGCCATGCCCCGGATGCGCACGACCGGAGAGCCCGGACCGATCTGGGCAGGCACCTTGTCCCTGGCCTGGGTGAACTCGCCCATGATCGGGGTGCCGTCCATGACGACGTGCATGTCGGCCGGCACGATGACCTTGACCTCACCCATGATCGAGCTGGCGTTGATGAGCGTCTCGTGGGCCGAGAGCTGCGCCTGGCGCAGGTCGATGAGCACGCTGCCCATCAACGCGAAGGCGCTGTGGTGCTCCGGCACCGACCAGACGCCCCGGCGCTTGCACTCGCTCATGATCGCGACGGACGAGCTGTGCCCGACCGCCGGCACCGACGACGGCGTACGCCGCACGGGCGAGCCGGCCGGCGGCACGACCGGGCCGGTGGCCTGCAGGTCGAGCGTGATCGGCACGAGCTCGCCGTAGGTCTTGGCCTGCCAGGTCAGCTCGAGCCGCTCCTCGAGCTCGTCGAGGTCGATGCGGCCCTCCCCCGCGGCGTCGCGCAGCACGTCGGCGACGCGCTGGCGGTCGGCGTCGGAGATGCGCATCTGCGACGGGTCGTGCGGGCGGTTCTCGATCTCCCCCATGGCACCAGCCTAGCGAGCGGCAGCGGCCCCGACCCGTGACGGGCGTCAGGGACCACGCCGAGCTGAGGCGTCACCCGGTTGCGGGAAATGCGTGGACAAGGCTGACCCAGCGGTCGGACTCTGGAGGACGATGTCTCGGGCTCTGCACCAGCGGCTGCCGGAGGTGACATGGGCGCACTACCGAGCCCGGACCTGCCGCCGGGCGCGCACCAGGACCTGGTCCGGGCCCTGCACGAGCTGCACCACCGGGCAGGCTGGCCCAGCCTCCGGTCGCTGGCGCGCCGCACCGGGGTCTCCCACACCACGGTCTCCAAGGTCCTCTCCAGCAGCGTCCTGCCTCCCTGGGGCACGGTGGAGCTCCTCGTGGAGGCGATGGGCGGCGACCGGTCGGAGTTCCACGCCCTGTGGCTCGCCGCGTCGTCGACGGACGACGGAGCGCCCCGTCCCCCGTCACCCGGGATCGCCGGTCGCCGCGCCGAGCTCGCCGTCGTACGCGAGCACCTGGACGGGGACGACGGCCTCCTGGTGGTGACCGGTGAGGCCGGCATCGGCAAGTCCACCCTCGTGGACGCAGCCGCCGCCCTCGCGGACAGCCACGTCGCGGTCGGGCGCTGCCTGCCGTTCGCGACCGAGGTCCCGCTGATGCCGGTCGTGGAGCTGGTGCGGTCGATCCACGACTCGGACGGCGGGCAGTGGATCGACGAGGCCCTGTCGGGCTGTCCCGCCTATGCACGCGAGGCGCTGGCCCGGCTGCTGCCCGAGCTCGGGGGGGACCCCGCGAGCACCGAGGACGCGGACTTCGCCCAGCAGCACCTGTACGCCGCCGTCGCGGCGGTGCTCGCCCGGCTGGCGGCGTTGCGTCCCCTGGCACTGGTGGTGGAGGACCTGCACGTGTCGGACGCCACCACCCTCGACCTGCTGGAGTACGTCCTCTCGCGCGACCCACACGTGCCGGTCACGGTGACGTGGCGCGTGGACGACCCGAAGGTCCCTCGGTGGCGCAGCGAGTGGCTCGCCCGCATGCAGGCCCTTCCCGGGACCCGGACCGTCATCCTGGGCCCGCTCACCCTGGAGGAGACACGTGACCAGCTCCGCCTGGCCGGGTGGCTCGACGTCACCCCGGACCGGGCTGAACGGATCCACCTCAGGTCACGTGGACACCCGCTCTTCACCGCACAGCTCGCCATCCAGGGGGACGACCCCACTCTCCCACCGCTGCTGGCCGACCTCCTCGACCGGCGCCTCGGCGACCTCTCGCCGGACCAGGACCGGCTCGCCACCGCGCTCGGGGTGGCCGACGGTCCGGTCGACGTCGAGCTGCTGACGGCCGCGACCGGCCTCGACGAGGACACCGTCCTCGTCACGCTCAGGCAGCTGGCGGCGCGGCACCTGGTGAACGTCGGTCCGACCGACAAGGTCCGGCTGGCGCACCCGTTGCTCGCCGAAGCCGCTCGTCGCCGGCTGCTCCCCGGCGAGGTACGACGACTGCACCGCACGTTCGCCGAGCTGCTCGGGCGCGGTGGCGGAGCGGACCCGGCCGTGGTCGCCGAGCACTGGCGACTCTCGGGCGGGACGTCGGAGGAGGCCCGGTGGCGAGCCGCCGCCGCCCGTCAGGCGCGCCGCCGTACCGACCCGCGCTCAGAGGCCGATCACTGGCTGCGGATCCTCGACCTGGGCCGCCAGCACGTCGTGGCGCCCGAGGGCCTGGTCACCGCGTGGCTGTCCGCCTTCGACGCGTTGCAGCTCTCGGGTCGGCTGGAGGCGTGCGCCGCGCTCGTCGACGAGGCCCAGCCCGACGTCGACGCGCTCCCCGACGAGCAGGCCGCCAAGGTGATCCGTCGCGCGGCACACGTCGCCTGGCTCGTCGATGACGCCCCCGAAGCCTCCCTCGCGCTGGTCGACCGTGCGCTCGACCGCCTGGCCGGTCACCCGGTCGGGCCCAGCCTCGTCCACGTCCTGGACCTGCGCGCCGACGCGCTGATCGACCTCGCCCGCTACGACGAGGCGACGCGCGCCCTGCAGGACGCGTTGGACGCCTGCGCGGAGCTCGACGACGACGCGCTGTACTTCCAGACCGCCGCCACCTTGGCCTGGCACGTGGGCCACCTCGGCGACCTGGCCGCCGCGCTCGAGCTGTTCCGCCGGGCGCGGAGCCGTGTTCGCGGCACGGCCGGACCGTGGCGGGAGGCGCACCTGGCGATGATGCACACCGACGTGCTCCTGCAGCACCACCGCCCGCCCCACGAGGTCGAGGAGGCGGCCCGGCTGGTGCTGGACCTCGCGCGGGAGTGGCAGCTCGACTTCCACATGCTCACCTTGGTGAAGGCCAACGTCGTGGAGGCCTACCTCGATGCCGGCCGGACGGGCGACGCCGCGGCACGCCTCGTCGACGTGCCCCGGTCGCAGAGCTACGACGACTGGCCGGGGCAGTGGGTCGCGGCGCGTCTTGACATCGTGCAGGGCCGCACGGACGACGCGATCAGGACCATGCGGAGCCTGGTCAAGACCGGTGGCAGTCCGCGCAACCGGCTGAGCCGGGCGGTGTGGGAGGCGACGGCGCTGTTGTGGCAGGAGGAGCCCGAGCAGGCATGGGTGGTCCTGCGCGAGCCGCTCGAGGCGTTCCTCGACTCACCCGGGATCGTCGACTACTGGCTCGCGTTCCTGGTGCTCGCCCGCGCGGTGGCCGACATGCGCACGCCCGAGGAATCGCTCGAGGTGCTGAAGGACCTGCGTCGGCGGGCCCGGCTCGACCCGCTGGACCCGCAGCGGTCGTCCGCCGGGGTCGCGGCTGGCGCGACCTGGGACGTCGAGCTCCAGCGGGCCCGCGGCGCCGACACCGTGGACCAGTGGTCGCGCGCCGCGACCGCCTGGGGCCATCTCGGTCGACCACACGCTGCGGCCTACTGCCGCTGGCGTGCCGCCCAGGTGGCGCTCCGCGAGGGCCGGGGCGTCGTCGCTGAGCGGTTGTTGCGGCGCGCAGCGAGCGACGCCCGCGAGCACGTCCCGCTGTCCCGGGCGATCGCCGAGACGTCGCGGTGAGGACGTGGATGGATCCCCGCCCCAGGGGCAGGGATCCATCGGGCGGACTCGGCCAAGGGACGAGGCCGGGCGCCCCCCGACGGCACCCGGCCCTTCCCCTCACAGACCGTTGTCCCGGAAGTCCAACCGGTTCAGGTTCCGTTCCTCGGGGGGGTCGGTCTTGCGCTCGGCCGGTCGCTTGCCGTACTCGTCACCGAAGTCCAGCCGGTTGCCCGAGTCGTGCTTGGGCTCGGTGGCGGTGTCCGTCTTCTTCTCGACCTTCTCGCGGCTGATGTCCTGCGCCGGCGGGTCGAGGTCCGCACCGCAGGCGGCGAGGCCCGGGAGGACGACGGCCGCCGCGGCGCAGGCGGCGAGCCGGCGGCGGATGGCGTGCGAGTTCTCGTTCATGGTGGTGTCCCTTCGTGGTCCCGGGCCTCGGACGGACCGGGTGTCGTTCCTCCACGGTGGGACCGGTGGACGCGCGGTTGACACGGGTTGACGAACGCTGACACCTCGCCCGCCGGCGGTCTGGACCGGCTGTCCCGGGACGCATCTGGACAACCCCGCGCCCCGGGTCGATCCTGAGGGGGACCCTGGGAGGGCCGATGGGCCTGCTGCACCAGCCCGAGCTCGAGCCCGGACCACACCGCGAGCTCGTCGACGCACTGCACCGCCTGCACCACGAGGCAGGACGGCCCAGCGTCCGCGCCATCGCTCGCCGGGCCGGGTGCTCGCACACCACCGTGTTCCACCTCTTCACGCACCCGCGGCTGCCCGCGTGGTCGCTGGTCGAGGTGGTGGTGCCGGCCCTCGGCGGCGACCCGGCCGACTTCCGGGACCTCTGGCTGGCCGCGACCGCGGACGGAGCCCGGCACCTGCCGCCTCCCGCCCGGACCATCGCCGGTCGCCGCGCCGAGCTCCTCGTCGTACGGCGACACCTCGAGGCCGGGGGCGGGCTGCTGGTGGTCACCGGCGAGCCGGGCATCGGCAAGACGACGCTCCTCACCGCGGCCGCTCAGCAGGTGTCGACCTTCGTGGCACGCGCGGGCGGGGTGCCGATCCTGTCCGACGCACCTTTCGCGCTCGTGGCCGACGCACTGCGGCAGGTCTGGCTCGACGACGACGGACGGTGGTTCGCAGAGGCGCTGGAGAGGTGCCCCGCCTTCGTCCCTCCCTCACTGGCCAGGATCCTTCCGGAGCTGGCGGTCCCCGGCCGCGACGCGGAGGACCGTTTCGCAACCGCCCGGCTCTTCGCGGCGATCGAGTCCACGCTCTCGGCACTCGCCTCGTTCCGCCCGCTGGCGCTCGTCCTCGAGGACCTGCACTGGGCCGACCCCAGCTCGCGCGGCTTCGTCGAACGGCACGTCGTCGGCGGCAGGGGCGTGCCGATCGTCGCCAGCATGCGCACCGGCGAGTCCACGGAGGCCGACGAGTGGCTGGTGCGTGTGCGCCGCGAGGCGGCCCTGGTCCTCAACCTGGCTCCGCTGACCCACAAGGAGACCCGGGAGCAGCTGCGCCTCCTCATCGGGCCACGACTGCGGCGCGGCGACGTCGAGCGGGTACACGGGCTCAGCCGGGGAGTGCCGTTGTTCACCGAGGAGCTGGTGCGCTCCATGAGCGCGGACGCCGTGCCGGAGCCGGTGGCCGACCTGCTGTCCCGACAGGTCGACCACCTGAGCCCGAGCGCGAGGGCGGTGCTCCTCGTCGCAGCGCTCGCCGACCGACCCCTGCCCGCGGAGCTGGTCGCGGAGGCGACGTCGATGGGACAGCCCGAGCTCACCGACGCGCTGCGCGAGCTGGTGGCCCGCCACCTGCTCGCCGACCCGTACACCACGGCCGACGTCACCGTCCGGCACCCGCTGCTCGCTGCGACGATTCGGGCCCGACTCGTACCCGGAGAGGCCGCCCCCACGCACCGCAGGCTGGCGTCCGTCCTCGCCGCATCGGCACGCCCGTCGCCGGCCGAGGTCGCCGAGCACTGGCGCGGCGCCGGCGACCCCCGGGAGGAGCTGCGCTGGCGGGTGGCCGCCGGTCGAGCGGCCTGCGACGGGCTGGCCCGCGACGAGGAGGCGGTCCACTGGGAGCGCGCCCTGGACCTCTGGCCCGAGGACGGCCCGGATCCTGCGGAAGCGGGGACGACGAGGGCGGAGCTGCTCCTCGAGCTCGTCCACGCCATGATCGGGTCCGGGCGCACGGAGCAGGCCCGGTCACGGGTGGCGGAGGCGTTGTCGCTGGCTCCGGTCATGCCCCAGACCGACCACGCGCTGGCGCTGAGGCGCGCCAGCCAGGTGATGGCAGACGTCGACGCGGAGGCAGCCGTGCGGCTCGCCGACGAGGCCATCGCCGTGCTGACCGATCTCGGCGATCGCGTCACCGTGGTGCGCGCGCTGGGCGACAAGTCGTGCGCGTTGCGCGGCGCCGGGAGGTACGACGACGCCTACCCCGTGGTCGACCAGGCACTGGCGATCAGCGCCGGGCTCGACGACCCGGCTCTGCACCGCGGCGCGCTGATCGAGCGGGCCTGGCTCGACGTCGCCGCGGGACGCACGCTCGCGGGGCTGCGTGCCGCACGGGAGGCGCGGACCATCGTCGTGCAGGACGACCCCTTCAGCGACGTCTGGCTCGGCACCTACCACACCGACCTGCTGCTGATGCTGTGCGCGCCGGCGGACGACGTGGCCGACGCGGCGGACCCCGGCCTGGCCGCGGTGCGCGCAGCCGGGATCGAGTCCTGGGTGCTCAGCACGCTCCTGGTGTGCAACGTGGCCGAGGCCCGCATCCATGCGGGAGCCGTCGGCAGCGCCTCACGGCTGGTCCGGCCCCGCACCCGGGACGTGCCGCAGCAGGGCACCCGCTTCCTCCACCTCCTCCGCGCGTGGATCGAGGTGCTGCGCGGCGACCTGGAGGCCGCTGACCGACGCCTCGAGACCCTGACCCGGCTGGAGTTCGGCGTCAGCGCCCACCTGCAGGCAGTGGTGAGCGTGCAGGCGTTGTGCGACCTGTGGCGGGGCCTGCCGGCGCAGGCCCTCGAGCGCATCGGCGACAGCATCTCCGGCGAGACCGCCACGTCGTGGTCTCCCTACACCGGGACCCTTCTGTGCCTGGCCGCCCGGGCCGCAGCCGACGTCGCCGAGGCCGACCCCTCCCGCCGTGCCGCACTGGCCGTCCAGCTGGCGGCCTGGCAGCAGCAGTGGTCCGCAGATCCGCTCGGGCCGGACGCACCTCACGCCGCGGCCCCCGCCGCGCGGAGCACGTGGCGCGCCGAGCTGGCCCGGCTCCACGGTGTCGCCGAGCTGCAGCACTGGGCCGGAGCGGCGGAGCAGTGGGACCTCGTCGGTCGCCCGCACGAGGCGGCGTACTGCCGCTGGCGGGCGGCCGAGGTCGCGCTGCTCGAGGGCCGCGGCACGCTCGCCGGCAGGCTGCTGCGTCGTGCCCATGCGCAGGCACGCGGGCACGTGCCGCTCCTCGGCGTGATCGACCGCACCCGGGACGCTGTCAGCGCCCCCGTGAGCGCCCCCGCCAACACCCCCGTCAGCGACCCCGCGGCGCCGCGACGTGCTGGTAGTCCTTCGACGACAGCCAGGAGCCGCCCCACTCCCAGCCGATCCGGGAGAACGCCGTGACCGGGAGGTCCCCGGCTCGGATCACGCCGAGGCGTGCCGGTGCCGAGCGGTCGCGGCGGACTCCGGCGAAGGGCCGGCCGGCCGGGGGATCGATGCTTCCCGGGCGGACGTAGGGGTTCTGCACCGGGTTGATGTCGATCGCCTCGCCGTAGGCGTGCTGCGACCAGCTCGTCTGTCCCGCGACGCGGCGGCAGTTGAACCCGGAGGTGTTGTTGGCCGCCATGGAGAGGTCGTCGTCGGCGCGGTAGTCGTCCACGAGTCGCATCCGGGCGATCGGGAAGCCTGCGTCGTACAGGCGTCCGAAGACCTCGGTCACCGGTCGCGCCCACCGCCGGTGGACGACCATCTCGCCGGTGCGGGCGGTGCCCTCGAAGTCGCGGTGGGTCATCCGGAGGTAGCGCAGGTCGCGCAGCGGCACGGGGCAGCCGGGTCGGTGGCTGCGGCGCATCCGGTCGGCGAGGTCGGCGTCGATGGGGCTGATCGAGGAGTCGTACGACGGGTCGTCCGCCTGCGCCTCCCCCCGGTCCGTCGCCAGTCCGGTGCAGCGCTGGCGTGACCGGAAGTCCGCGACCGCCCGCGTGCGCTCCGGGCCGGCGAGCGGGACCGGCCGGCCGTCGACCGGCGAGATGCGGGCCGGCGTCCACGACTTCTGCACGGCTCCGCCGCCGTCGAGCGTGACGGACAGGACCCCGGTCGCGGCCTGGCGGTCGTGGTACCAGACGAAGTTGCCGAGGCCGTAGCCCACCACCGCGTCGCCCGCCCACCCCGCACCGCCGAGCACGTGGGAGTGGCTGCCCACGACGACGTCCGCGCCCGCGTCGGCGAGGTCGCGCGCGAGCAGTCTCTGCGACTGCGTCGGGCAGAACTGGTACTCCTTGCCCCAGTGCAGGTAGACAACAACGAGCTGGTCCTGCGCCGAGGCCGCCTCGACCGCTGCGACGAGCGCATCGGCGTTGCTGCCCCGCGCCGAGGCCGTGCCGAGGCGGCCCGGGCGTGCGGTCCACACGTCGCTGGCGCCCTCGCGCTGCACGCCGTCCGCCGCGAGGAAGGCGACCTCGAGCTCCCCGACCTCGACCACGTGGGGGGCGTACGCCGCTGCGCCCCGGCCGGCGCCGACCATCGCCACCCCGCGGTCCCGGCCGGCGGTCAGCGTGTCCTGCAGACCCGTCGCGCCGTAGTCACCGGCGTGGTTGTTGGCCACGCTCACCACGTCGATCCCGGCGTCGGCCAGCACGTCGACGGAGCGGGGGCCGGTGCGGAACCAGTAGCGGTCGCCGGCGTTCTCCAGCTCCTTCGGGTCGCGCTGTCCCCGCCGGGTCACCGGGGTCTCGAGGTTGACCATCGCCACGTCGGCGTCCCGCAGCGTCCGGGAGATGCTCCCCAGCCCGCCCGGGCGGTCCAGCAGCCGCCCGGCCACGCCCTCGAAGTGCACGTCCCCACCGAACGCGAGGGTGACCTCGCCCTCCCGCAGCGGCTCGGTCGTCGAGGTGTCCCCGGCGGCGGGACGCGACGGTGGCGGTTCCTCGGCGGGGGCCGAGCTGCACCCGGAGAGCACCAGCACGCAGGCGACGACTCCCCCGAGGTGACGCGCCCGAACGTCCATCACTCGATTGTGCCTGCAGGGTGGTGGAACCTTCGTCCAGCCTCCACGGTTCGCGTGCGCGATCTCGATGGACACCACCGTCGGAGGGGCCGATCCTTGAGGAACGACCTGGGCGGAGGGAGGTCTCGTGAGCGCGCTCCCCCGCCCTGACCTGCCACCCGGACCGCACCGCGACCTCGTGGTCGAGCTCCACGGCCTCCACCACCGCGCGGGATGGCCCTCGCTGCGCACCCTCGCTGCGAGGACGGGCGTCTCGCACACCACGGTGTCCAAGGTCTTCTCCGCCCCGGCGCTCCCGACCTGGGGCACCCTCGAGCTGCTGGTCGAGGCGATGGACGGCGACACCGGCGAGTTCCACCGGCTCTGGCTCGCGGCGACCGACCCCTCCGACGTGGGTCCCTCGCCGGCGCCGAGGATCGCCGGCCGCCGGACCGAGCTCGACGTCGTACGACGCCACCTCGAGGAGGGCTCTGGCCTGCTCCTCGTCACCGGCGAGGCCGGGATGGGCAAGACCACCCTGCTGGAGGCCGCGTGCGCGCAGGTGCGCGACACCGTGCTGACCGCGTCCGGTCGGTGCCTGCCGCTCTCGAGCGAGGTCCCGCTGCTGCCCGTCGCCGACGCCCTCCGTCAGCTGGGACACGCCGACGGCGGAGGGCCGGCAGCCGACGCACTCCGGGCCTGCCCCTCCTACGTCCGCGAGGCCTTGTCGGCGTTGCTGCCCGAGTGGTCGGCGGGCGACGCGCACCTCCCCGACCCGGACGACCGGTGGTTGCGGCAGCGGTTGTTCGCGGCGGTCGCGGAGCTGTGCAGCACCGTGTCCAGCTCACGGCCCTTCGCGATCGTGCTGGAGGACCTCCACTGGGCCGACGGCCTGACGCTCGACCTCGTGGAGCACCTGGTCCGACACGGACCGGCGCGGGTCCTCGGCTCCTGGCGGACCGAGGACCCCGCGGTCCCGAGGGAGCACCGCGAGTGGTTCGGCCGCGTGCGGCGGGATGCCGTGGTCGTGCCGCTCGCCTCCTTGACCGCGGACGAGACGCTGGAGCAGCTCCGACTCCTCAGGCCAGGAGCCTCATCGGAGGACGCAGCCCGCATCCACGCGCGCAGCCGCGGACAGCCGCTGTTCACCGAACAGCTCGTGCACGCGGAGGCCGGCGATCCGACGTACCTCGACGACCTCCTCGACGGACGAGTCGGCCACCTGGCCGGGTCCCGCTGGGCTGTCGCGTCCGTGCTCGGTGTCGCGGACCGGCGGCTGTCCCCGTCGGACGTCGCTCGAGCCGCCGATGTCGAGGAGGGGCTGCTCACCGAGGTCCTGCGCGGCCTGAAGGACGAGCGACTGGCCGACATCGATGCCACAGGCGTGCAGCTACGTCACCCACTCCTCGCCGAGGCCGTGCGGCGCCGGCTGTTGCCGGGCGAGGCTGCCGCGGTGCACGCGGCCGTCGCGACGCTCCTGGCCAGCACCGAGCATGCGGAGCCCGCCGAGGTTGCCCGTCACTGGCAGCGCGCCGGTGAGCCTGATGAGGAGCGCGTCTGGCGGGTGCGTGCCGCCCGTGCGGCGGCGGAGCGCTACGCCGGCGCGCAGGCTGCCGAGCACTGGCGGCGGGTCCTGGCACTCTGGCCGCCAGCCGCCGCAGAGGTCGGCGACCCGCCGGTGCGCCGGCACGAGGTCGTCGCCGGCATCGCCGCCCAGCTCGACCTCGCCGGACGGGCGCGGGACGCAAAGCCCGTCCTCGAGGCGGAGCTCGCGCTGCCCGAGGCGCCTCCTCTGTACCACGTCGAGGAACGAGCCGACCTGCTGCGGCAGCTGGCGCGGCTCGACTCGTCGCAGTACGCCGGCGGGTCACGCGGCCTGGAGCTGGTCCAGCAGGCCATCGAGCTCTACCGCACGCTCCCGCCCACGTCCGGGCTTGCCACGGCGCTGACGTGGAAGGGCAACGAGCTCGAGTGGCACGGCCGGCGCGAAGAGGCGATCGCGGTCCTGGCCGAGGCCGCCGATGTAGCAGCCCGGACCGGGGACCGCATGCTCCAACGCTCGGTCCTCGCCCACCGAGCCTGGCAGCTGGGTGCGTCCGGCGACATCGGCAGCGTCGCCGAGATCGAGCGGATCATGGCCGAGTTCACCGGTGACGACAACCCGCTCCGCACCCTGTGGGTCGTCGTCCGACACACCGACGTCCTGCTCATGGCATGCCGGCCGGCCCAGGACGTCGCGCGCGCCGCGCAACCCGCCCTCGACGAGGCGGAGACCTGGCAGATCACGAGCGGGCACGTGGACGTGCTCAGGACCAACGTCGCGCAGGCCTGGCGGCGGGCCGGCTTGGTGCGCCACGCGCTGGCGGTGATCGCCGCCGACACCGAGGATGAGGACGCTCCGGACTTCTCGTTGGCCCACATCGAACGCGCAAACCTCGAGGTGCTCCTGGGGCACGATGAGGCTGCGCGGCGTCGCATTCAGGCCCTCCACATCGGCGCGCACGAGGTTCTCGACACGTTCATCCTTCAGGGACACTTGCTCCACGCGACCTGGCTCGGCGAACCGGCGGACGGGCTGGAGCTGGCGAGGACCGTGCTCCTGGGGCGTCACGACGAGGTGTCCCCGGGCACCGCGGGCGACCTCCTCGTCCTGACTGCTCGCGCGGCGATCGATGCGACGGTCGGCGGCACCGTGTCCGAGCGGAGGGACGTCGCCCGCAGCCTCGACGAGCTCCGGGCGGCGATGCACTACGACCCCTTCTCAGGAATGTCGGTGATGGCCGACCGGGCCTGCCTCCCCCAGTGGGACGCGGAGAAGCAGCGCCTGCTCGGTCGGGACACCGTCGAGGCGTGGGTGGAGGCGGCGGCGACGTGGGACGCCCTCGACCGCCCGCACGACGCGGCGTACTGCCGGTGGCGAGCCGCCCAGGCCGCACTCCGTGATGGACACGGGACGGTGGCCGCACGGTTCCTCAAGAAGGCTGCGACCGGTGCGCGGGAGCACGTCCCACTCACGCAGGCGATCGCTGAGACGGCCGGCGCCACCGGACGCCGCGGGGGGTGACTCAGGCAGCCGCCGCGGCCAGGTGCCGCGACACTGCGAGCGCGGCCTGGCGGCCGGCGCGGGATGCGCCGACGGTGCTCGCCGACGGGCCGTAGCCGACGAGCTGGACACGCGGGTCGACGACCGACGTGGTCGCGCCCTGCACGTTGCCGCGCACGGGGACGAGGGCGATGCCACCCTCGGGCGACCGCAGCCCGAGCGGCGCGAGGTGCTCGACGGCGGGCCGGAAGCCTGTCGCCCACAGGATGACGTCGACGTGCTCGAAGCGACCGTCCGCCCAGCGCACGCCGTCGGGCTCGATCCGCTCGAACATCGGGAGCCGTCGCTCGTACGCACCCAGCCGGGCGGCCTCCTGCTCCTGCGGGCGCAGGGCCAGGCCGGTCACGCTGACCACGCTCGCCGGCGGCAGGCCCCGTCGTACACGCTCCTCGACGGCCGTGACCGCGGCGAGGCCGGCGGCGGAGTCGAAGTCGTCGTCGCGCCACATTGGCGGGCGCCGGGTCACCCACACCGTGTCGGTGACGGGCGCGAGCTCGCCGAGGAGCTGCACCGCCGAGGCGCCGCCACCGACCACGAGCACCCGCTTGCCGCGGAAGTGCTCGCGACCCGGGTAACCGGCGGTGTGCAGCTGCTCGCCGGTGAACGACGCGATGCCCGGGTAGTGCGGCACGAACGGGCGGGTCCAGGTGCCGGTGGCGTTGACCAGTGTCCGGGTGCGCCAGACGCGGTCACCGGCGCGCACGACGAGGAGGTCGCCCTCGCTCTCGACGCGGTCCACCCGGACCGGGCGCACGACGGGGAGGTGGTGCCACCGCTCGTAGCCGTCGAAGTAGTCGGGCACGACGAGGTTGGCGGCGCGGTCGCTGCCGTCGGGTGCGGTCGAGGCGGGCAGGTCGGCGACGCCGTGCACGTCGTCCATGCTGAGGGACGACCAGCGGTGCTGCCACGCCCCTCCCGGTCCCGGGTTGGCGTCGAGGACGACGTGGTCGATGCCGCGCTGGCGCAGGAAGTACGACGCGGCGAGACCGGCCTGGCCGGCACCGATCACCACGGAGTCGAGGACGTGCATGCCGTCCCAACGCCCACCTGCTCGGCTCTATGCCCGCGAACCGTCGCGTGGCAGCCTCGACCCATGACCACCTCCGTCGCCGCCCTCGCCACCCGACTCCTGGAGCTCCACCACACCGGCACCACGCTGGTCCTGCCCAACGTCTGGGACGCCTGGTCCGCGAAGGTCGTCGCCGGGGCCGGCTTCGGTGCGCTCAGCATCGGCAGCCACCCGCTGGCCGACTCCCGCGGGCAGGGCGACAACGAGGACATGACGCTCGACGACGCCCTCGACGGCGTACGCCGAATCTGCTCGGCCGTGCCCGAGGTCCCGGTGACCGCCGACATGGAGGCCGGCTACGGCGCCGCGCCCGCCGAGCTGGTCGAGCGGCTGCTCGAGGCCGGTGCCGTCGGCCTCAACGTCGAGGACACGGTGCACTCCGAGGGTGGGCGGATGCGCTCGGCGACCGAGCACGCGGACTACATCGGCGCGATCCGCCGGGCCGCCGACGCGGCCGGCGTCGACCTCGTCGTCAACGCGCGCACCGACGTCTTCCTCAAGAAGGACCTGTTCGACGACCCCGTCGCCGAGGCGATCACCCGCCTGCGCGCCTGCGAGGAGGCGGGCGCGCGCTGCGTCTACCCCGTCGGCGTACCGGACGCCGCCGCCCTGCAGGCCCTGCTCGACGCGCTGGCAGGGCCCGTCAACGTCATCGCCAACCCGCGCACCGGCAGCGCCGCCGGGTCGCTCGAGGACCTGCAGGTGATGGGCGTGCACCGGGTGACCTTCGGCCCCAAGCTGATGCAGGAGCTGGCACCCGACCTCGTAGCGCTGGTCGCGCCGTGGAGGTGACGTCGTGGCAGGGATCGGCCCGGCGTAGCATCACCAGCCGTGAGCGCCGCTGAATTCCACTACTCCGACCTCCTCCCCACCGCCGGTTCCAACGGCGCTCCGGAGACGCCCTACCGGCTGGTCACGACCGAGGGCGTGTCGACGATCGAGGTCGACGGGCGGACCTTCCTCACGGTCGAGCCCGAGGCGATCCGGCGGCTCACCGAGGAGGCGATGCACGACATCAGCCACTACCTCCGGCCCGGCCACCTCGCCCAGCTGCGCAAGATCATCGACGACCCCGAGGCGTCGGGCAACGACCGCTTCGTCGCCCTCGACCTGCTCAAGAACGTCAACATCTCCGCCGGCGGCGTGCTGCCGATGTGCCAGGACACCGGCACCGCGATCGTGATGGGCAAGAAGTCCGAGGGCGTCCTCACCGGCGCCGACGACGGCGAGGCCATCAGCCGCGGCGTGTACGACGCCTACACCCGGCTCAACCTGCGCTACTCGCAGCTCGCGCCGCTGACGACGTTCGAGGAGAAGAACACCGGCACCAACCTGCCGGCGCAGATCGAGCTCTACTCGACGCCCGCGAAGGACGTGCCGGAGTACAAGTTCCTCTTCATGGCCAAGGGCGGCGGCTCGGCCAACAAGTCGTTCCTCTTCCAAGAGACCAAGGCCGTCCTCAACCCGACGCGGCTGATGGAGTTCCTCGACGAGAAGATCCGCTCGCTCGGCACCGCTGCGTGCCCGCCGTACCACCTCGCGGTCGTCATCGGCGGCACCAGCGCGGAGTTCGCCCTCAAGACCGCCAAGTACGCCTCCGCGCACTACCTCGACAACCTCCCCACCCGGGGGTCCGCGGCCGCCCACGGCTTCCGGGACCTCGAGCTGGAGGAGGAGGTGTTCAAGCTGACCCAGTCCTTCGGCATCGGCGCCCAGTTCGGCGGCAAGTACTTCTGTCACGACGTGCGCATCGTGCGCCTGCCGCGGCACGGCGCGAGCTGCCCGGTCGCGATCGCCGTGTC
>DATIAJ010000039.1:0-2464 GCA_035458105.1 Nocardioides sp.
CACGAGCTCCATGTCGTCGCCGATGTCGTCGTCGAGCTCGCGCTTGGACTCCTTCGGCGCCGTCACGTCCTCGACGTAGGTCGGCTCGAGCTGGTCCTTGCAGTGCTTGACGACCTGGTGGATCTCCGCCTCGGTGACCCATGCGCCCTGGACGCGCACCGGCTTGGAGGCGCCCATCGGCAGGAACAGCCCGTCACCCTGGCCGACCAGCTTCTCGGCACCCGGCTGGTCGAGGATGACCCGGCTGTCGCCCAGCGAGCTGGTCGCGAAGGCGAGCCGGGACGGCACGTTGGCCTTGATCAGGCCGGTCACCACGTCGACCGAGGGTCGCTGCGTGGCGAGCACCAGATGGATGCCCGCCGCGCGGGCCAGCTGGGTGATGCGGACGACGGAGTCCTCGACGTCGCGCGGCGAGACCATCATCAGGTCGGCCAGCTCGTCGACGATGACCAGGAGATAGGGGTACGGCGCCAGGGTGCGCTCGCTGCCCGGGGGCACCTCGACCTTGCCGGCCCGCACCGCCTTGTTGAAGTCGTCGATGTGGCGGAAGCCGAAGTTGGCCAGGTCGTCGTAGCGCATGTCCATCTCGCGCACGACCCAGGCCAGCGCCTCGGCGGCCTTCTTGGGGTTGGTGATGATCGGGGTGATCAGGTGCGGCACGCCCTCGTAGGCGTTGAGCTCCACCCGCTTCGGGTCGACCATGATCATCCGCACCTCGTCGGGCGTGGCCCGCATCAGGATCGAGGTGATCAGGGAGTTGATGAAGCTCGACTTGCCGGAGCCGGTCGCACCGGCGACCAGCAGGTGCGGCATCTTCGCCATGTTGGCCACGACGAAGCCGCCCTCGACGTCCTTGCCGAGCCCGGCGACCATCGGGTGGTGGTCGGAGCGGGCGGTGCCGGACCGGAGCACGTCGCCGAGGGAGACGATCTCCTTGTCGGTGTTGGGGATCTCGATGCCGATCGCCGACTTGCCGGGGATCGGGCTGAGGATGCGGACGTCGGCCGAGGCGACGGCATACGCGATGTTCTTCGACAGCGCGGTGACCTTCTCCACCTTCACCGCGGGGCCGAGCTCGACCTCGTAGCGGGTGACCGTCGGGCCACGGGTGTAGCCGGTGACGGTGGCGTCGATGCCGAACTCGTCCATCACCTGCATCAGCCGCTCGACGACCGCGTCGCTGGCCTTCGAGCGCGCCTTGTGCGGTGAGCCGGGCTTGAGCGAGGAGTTGTCGGGCAGCGAGTAGGTGATGTCGCCCGACAGCGCGAGCTGCTCCACGCGGGCGGGCAGCGGCGTGTGCGGCGGCGGCTCGACCGGCCCGGTGTCGTCCTTGCTGCCCGCGATCGCGCCGACGGCCGGGGTGACCTCGGTCGGGGCGTCGGCGGAGCTGTCGATCGGATCGGCGAACAGGTCGATGCCGTAGTCCTCCGCGGCCTCCTCGTCGGGCCCGGCCTTCTTCTTGCGACGCTTCTTGAGCTCGCGGTCGGACAGCACCGGGCTGTCGTAGGCGGGGTCGCCCATCTCGGGGTCGATCTCGTCGTCGAGCATCGACCGACGACGCGTGCGCACCGGCTTGGTCGGCTCGTCGGCCTCCGCCTCGGGCGCCGTGGTGCGGCCGAGCGCCTTGTCACGCAGCTCGGCGAGCCTGGCCGGCACCTGGTAGACGGGCGTCGCGGTGATGATGAGGATCCCGAAGATCGCGAGGAGCGCCAGCAGCGGCACGACGACGTACGTCGTCTGCATGAGGTCGAGCAGGAGGCTCGAGGTGACGTAGCCGACGGCGCCGCCGGCCCCCTGGAGGTTGGTGGCGTCGCCGAGGACCGGCTGCGGGTTGCCGTTGGCGATGTGCACGATGCCGAGCAGGCCGAGCGTGAAGGCGGCCCAGCCGATGACCTGGCGGCCTGCGGGGCCGTTGCGCTCGGGGTCGCGCAGGGTGCGCCACCCGGCGTAGACGAGGAACAGCGGCACGAACCAGCCGACCTTGCCCACCGCCCCCGAGGTGAGCGAGCGGGCGAACTCCATCACCCCGCCGGGCAGCTGCCACCACACCGCCGCGGCGACGACCATGGCGACACCGAGGAGGAACAGCCCGACACCGTCGCGTCGGTGCTCGGGGTCGAGGTCGCGGGCCGACTGCCCGATCGACCGCGCGACCGCGCCCACGGCGTGGGCGATGCCGAGCCAGGCCGCGGCGACGCCACGGCCGAGCACGCCGAAGAGGCGCGAGACCGGGCCCGGTCCGCTCCTGACGGCACGGGGTGCCGGGCGCGCGCTCGAGCGGCTCCGGCCCTTCGCCGAGGAGCGCGGGGCGGGGCGCTTGCTGGTACTCCGTGATCGGGTGCTCGAACCCTTGGTGGTGCGCTTGGATCCAGACGTGCTCGAGCTCCGCGACCCCGGCGGGGAAGACGTACGGGTCGCCATGGTCCGACCCTACGGCCACGCCACACCAGTCACAGGGACCACA
>DATIAJ010000040.1:0-11754 GCA_035458105.1 Nocardioides sp.
ACCCGGGGTTCGCGAGGATCTCCGCGAGCCGGGCGTCGTCGACGGGGGCGGGGTTGGCGGTGGTGCTGATCTGCATGGGGTCAACCTATTCCAGAACCCGTCGGCGGGCTCTCAGAGGCGGGCGGCGATGGCGTCCCCGACCTCGCTCGTACGACGGCTCGTGCCCGGGTCGCGCTCGGTGAGGTCGGCCAGCACGGCCGCCTCGATCGCGGCGGCCGCCTCGCCGTGGCCGAGGTGGTCGAGCAGGAGCGCGCCGGAGAGGATCGCGGCGGTCGGGTCGGCCTTCTGCTGCCCGGCGATGTCGGGGGCCGAGCCGTGGACGGGCTCGAACATCGACGGGGCCGTCCGGTCGGGGTTCACGTTGCCGGAGGCGGCCAGCCCGATGCCGCCGGTGATGGCGGCGGCGAGGTCGGTGACGATGTCGCCGAAGAGGTTGTCGGTGACGATCACGTCGAAGCGGGCTGGGTCGGTGGCCATGAAGATCATGGCCGCGTCGATGTGGATGTAGTCGGTGGTCACGTCGGGGTGCTCGGTGCCGACCTGCTCGAACAGCCGCCACCACAGGGAGCCGGCGTTGACCAGGACGTTGGTCTTGTGGACCAGCGTGAGCTTCTTCCGCGGCCGCTTCTCCGCCCGGGCGAAGGCGTCGCGGATCACCCGCTCGACGCCGTACGCCGTGTTGAGCGAGACCTCGGTCGCGACCTCGGCGGGGGTGCCGCCGCGCAGCACGCCGCCGTTGCCCGTGTAGGGGCCCTCGGTGCCCTCGCGCACCACGACGAAGTCGATGTCGCCCTTGTCGAGCACGTGCCCGGCGAGAGGTGAGACCGAGCCCGGGAAGAGCCGCGACGGGCGGAGGTTGACGTAGTGGTCGAGCTCGAAGCGCAGCTTGAGCAGCAGGCCGCGCTCGAGGATGCCGGGCGGCAGGTTCGGGTCGTTGGGCTTGCCGCCCACCGCGCCGAGCAGGATCGCGTCGTGCCCGCGGATCTCCGCGAGGACCGAGTCGGGCAGCACCTCGCCGGTGGCGAGGTAGCGCTCGGCGCCGAGGTCGTAGCGCGTCGACTCGAACTTCACCGGCGAGGCGACCTCGAGGACCTTGAGGGCCTCGGCGGTCACCTCGGGGCCGATGCCGTCGCCGGGGATGACGGCGAGGGTCGGGCTCCCGGTGTCGCGGGCTGCTGCTGTCTGCGCGGTGTCAGGCATGCGGCGAACGTTAGTTGTCGTCGGGACGCTGACCGCCGCCGTCTCGCAGGTCAAGCGCGGTCTGGACGGCGACCGCGGTGTTCTCGGCGCTGCGCGGGTTCTCGGGGTCGTGGGCCGCGGGGCCCCAGGTGTCGGGATACATCGCGTACATGGGTCTCACTCCTGTGTGGCTGGATGGCTGATCGATGACGGGGTGAGCCCGAAGCCGCCGACACCGCGGCGGGGAGGGAAGCAGGACGTCGGGGATCGCCCGGGCCCGGCTGCCGGCCGACGAGCGTGCGGGTCGCGCAGGGCTGCGAGGGACCCGCCGCGAAGGCGGTGGCTTCGAGCTCGGCCGAGCAGGTGCTCAGCAGAGGGGCGAAAGGCCGGGGCGGCGGAACCTCGTCAACGCCGAACACCGCGACGAGGTGGCCTCTCTGTCAGGCCTCGCCGCGGCGATCGATAAGTACGAAGACGCTCCGCATGGTGGAACGACTGTACGACTGGCGGACGGGCCGCCGCACGGGGTTTCCGGGAACGTGTCAGATCGTGAGATGCCGGCCCATCGACTGGGATCGCGGGCGAGGAGTGACAGACTCGGCGGCCTCATGTCTGCTCCCCCGGATCTCCCCGACATCGTCCAGCGCGCCTTCGACGTGTGCCGACAGGCCGGCTACGTCGCGTTCTGCCGCAACGAGACCGGTCGCCTGCTCGCGACCCTCGCCGCGACGCGGGGCGGCACGATGGCCGAGTTCGGCACCGGCTGCGGTGTCGGCACCGCGTGGCTGCGCAGCGGCGTACGCAACGGGGCGCGGATCCTGACCGCCGAGCTCGACGAGTCGCTGGCCGGCGCGGCGTCGAAGATCTTCGACGACGACGCCAAGGTTGAGGTGCTCGCCGCCGACTGGAGCGTGCTGCGCGAGCACGGCCCCTTCTCCCTGCTCTTCCTCGACTCGGGCACGCCGTCCGAGGTGGGCGTCGACGCCGTCATCGACCTCGTCGAGCCCGGCGGCATCGTGGTGCTCGACGACTTCGCGCCCTGCGAGTCCTGGCCCCCGATCACCTACGGCCGCGTCGACACCCTCCGCGAGCAGTGGCTCACCGACGAGCGCTTCACCGCGGTCGAGGTGATGGTGGCCGCCGACGCGTCCGCCGTCATCGCCACCCGGCGCTGAGCGGGCGGGCGCCGGGACGTGGGTCGCCTCGCCGTCGCGGCACCCAGCCCGGAGGCCGCGGACGCCGCTGAGCAGGTCGCCCACGCGGGCGGCTCGGCCGTAGACGCCGCGATCGCGGCCGCGCTGGTCGCGATGGTCACCGAGGTCGGGCTCGTCTCGCTGAGCTCGGGCGGCTTCGTCACGGTGCAGCCGGCCGCCGGAGCGGCGTACGCCGTCGACGGCTGGATGGACCGGCCCGGCATCGGCCGCGGCGTCGACTCTCCCCCGCCCCGCACGTGGGACGTGTCGACGGAGTACGGCGGCGGGGTGGAGATCACGATCGGCGCCGGCTCGGTCGCCACGCACGGCTCCCTCGCCGCCTTCGGCGAGGCGCACGCCCGCGACGGGCACCTGCCGTGGGCCGAGCTCGTGCAGCCGGCGATCGACGTCGCCCGCAGCGGCTTCATCCTCGGCTCGGCGTCGCGCTACTACCTGCGCCACGTCCACCAGTCGATCTTCGGGTGGGACCCGGCCAGCCACGCGGCCCTGCACGACGCCGCGGGCCGGCTGACCGAGGGCCGCGTCGTCGTCGCCGACCTCGCGACGACGCTGGAGCACGTCGCGGCCGACGGTCCGCGCGCGCTCCACGAGGGCGACCTCGCCGACGCGATCGCGGCCGACGTCGGCGCCCGCGGCGGCCTGCTCGGGCGCGCCGACCTGGCGGCGTACGCTCCCGTCGTCCGCGAGCCGCTGACGACGCGCGTCCACGGCTGGAGCCTCGCGACCACGACACCGCCGTCGGTCGGCGGGGTGGTCCTCGCGGCCATGCTGCGACTGATGGAGGACCGGCCGAGGGCCGGCTGGGACGCCGACGACGTCGCGCACCTCGTCCGGGTGCAGCGGGCCGTCCTGGGCCACCGTCGCGAGGTGCTGGAGGTCGCCGCCGACCTCACCGACGCGTCGCGCGCCTGGCTCGACCGGGTCGACGCCGACCACCGGGCGGTGCTCGAGTCGGGCTCGACGGCCCACGTCTCGGTCACCGACGCCGACGGCTCGGCGTGCTCGCTCACGGTGTCGTCGGGCTACGGCGCCGGCATGATCGCCGCCGGCACCGGGATCTGGCTCAACAACTGTCTCGGCGAGCAGGAGCTCAACCCGCCCGACCGGCGGGTCGCCCCGGGTGAGCGCCTGCTGTCCAACATGGCCCCCGTCGTCGGACGTCACGACGACGGGTCGACGCTGGCGATCGGGTCGCCGGGTGCCGACCGCATCACGACGGCGGTCACGTGCGCCCTGGCCGGCTTCGTCAACGGCGGGCTCGACCTCCACGCCGCCGTGGCCCATCCCCGCGTGCACGTCCACCGGGCCGGGCTGCCCGACGAGGTCGTGCGCGTGGAGGACGCGCTGTCGATGTACTTCGGCGGCGTCGGCGGCGCGCTCACCCGTTCCGACGGATCGCTCGACGCGGTCGCCGACCCGCGTCGCGAGGGTGAGGCCCGCGTGGTCGAGGTCAGCGCTCGCGCGGAGCCACCACGTCGACCGTGAACCACGGCAGCATCAGCTGGGTGAGCGGACCGATCGCCAGGGCGTAGACGACCGTGCCCACACCGAGGACGCCTCCGAGCAGCAGGCCGATGACCACGACGGCGACCTCGAGACCGGTGCGCACGAGCCGCAGCGACAGGCCGGTGCGTCGGGCGAGCCCGGTCATCAGTCCGTCGCGCGGACCGCGACCGAGCTGCGCGCCGATGTAGAGCGCGCTCGCCAGTCCGCACAGCACGACGCCGCCCACCATCAGGCCGAGCCGACCGGCGATCGCGTCCGGGCGGTCGAGCACGGCCAGGGTCGCGTCGGCGGAGAGGCCCACGACCACAGCGTTGCTGATCGTGCCGAGCCCCGGCATCTCGCGCAACGGGATCCACAGCACGAGCACCACGAAGCTGAAGAGCACGACCGCCTGGCCCAGGGTCATCGGGACGTGGCGGACGAAGCCGGAGTGCAGGACGTCCCACGGCGCGAGGCCGAGCGCGCCGCGCACCATCAGCGCCAGCGAGACGCCGTACAGGACGAGCCCGACGTAGAGCTGGGGCAGGCGCCGGAGGAGACGTCCGGCGCGCAGCTGGGCGACGGGACCGAGGTCGACGAGGACCCCGCGCGGCGCGTTGGCGAGGGTGGGGGTGGTGCTGGTCATGGAGTCCATCGTGCCCGCAATTGGCCTTGCCCGACATAGCCAATCGTGGAACAGTGGCCTGCATGAGCCGGGTCGTGACGTCCCAGCGCGTAGCCACCCTCGTCGGTGAGTTCCCGCGCTCCCCCGCCTACCTCGGCCTCGCCGAGAGCCTGCGCGTCCTCATCGGCGACGGTCGGATCGGCATCGACGTGCGGCTGCCGAGCGAGCGCGACCTCACGGCCGCCCTCGACGTCTCGCGCACCACCGTCACCCGGGCCTACGAGGTGCTGCGGGAGTCCGGGTACGCCGAGGCCCGGCGCGGGTCGGGCACGTTCACCACCGTCCCGGGCGGGCAGCGCCGCGCGCACGACCGGTCGCTGATGCCGGGCACCGGGGGCGAGGACGTCATCGACCTCAACTGCGCGGCGCACTCCGCCCCGCCCGGCCTCGTCGAGGCCTACCAGCGCGCCACCGAGCAGCTGCCCGCCTACCTCAGCGGTCCAGGCTACTTCCCGCTCGGGGTGCCCGCGCTGCAGGCGCGGATCGCAGCGGCCTACGAGGCCCGCGGGGTGCAGACCGTGCCTGAACAGGTCATGGTCACCGCCGGCGCGCTGGCAGCGGCGTCCGTCGTGGCGCAGGCCTTCACCGCCCCGGGCGAGCGGGTCGTCGTCGAGTCGCCCACCTACCCCAACGCGACCCAGGCCGTGCGCCACGCAGGAGCACGGCTGGTCGCGGCGACGGTCGACCCCGACGGCTGGGACCTCGACGCCCTGGCGGCCACGCTCCGCCAGACCTCGCCCCGCCTGGCCTACCTGATCCCCGACTTCCAGAACCCGACCGGGCAGCTGATGAGCGACGCCCAGCGCGAGGAGCTGGCCCGGACCCTCGCCCGCACGCGCACCACCGTCGTCGCCGACGAGGCCCACCAGGCGCTGGCCCTGCGGCCCGGGCTGGCCGACGACATGCCGCGGCCGCTGGCGGCGTACGCCCCCGACGCGATCACGATCGGCAGCGCGAGCAAGTCGTTCTGGGGCGGGCTGCGCCTGGGCTGGGTGCGAGCACCACTCAGCGACATGGACCGCCTGCTGCAGGCCCGCATCGGCCTCGACCTGGGCGCGCCGGTCTTCGAGCAGCTGGTGCTCACCGACCTGCTCGACCGCGCCGACGAGGTGCTGCCCGTGCACCGCGAGCGGCTGCTCGCGGGCCGGGACGCCCTCGTCGTGGCCGTCCGCGAGCACCTGCCGTCCTGGCGCTTCCGCGTGCCCGATGGCGGGCTCGCCCTGTGGTGCGAGCTGCCCGAGGCGCTCGGCACCGCGACGACCGCCGAGGCAGAGCGCCGCGGCGTGGTCGTCGCGCCGGGGCCGGTGTTCGCGGTGGAGGGCGGTCTCGACCGCTTCGTCCGGATCCCCTGGACCGCCTCCCCCGACGACCTCACCGAGGCCGTACGACGTCTCGCCGCCGCGTGGGAGCACGTGACCACCGACGCAGCCCGGCCGGCAGCGCGTCGCGCAGCCGGCCGGGTGATGGTCGCCTAGGTCGCCTCGGACCGGTCTCGGACCAGCCTCACACCAGGTCGGCGGCGCGCACCGAGACCGCGTCGATGGCGGCCTCGATCTCGTGGAGCGTCTCGGCCGGGATCGCCGAGTCGACGCTGAGCGCGACGAGCGCCTCGCCGCCCTTGCCCTGGCGGGAGACCTGCATGCCGGCGATGTTGACCTGGGCGTCGCCGAGGATCCCGCCGACCGTGCCGACCATCCCGGGCCGGTCGACGTAGGTGAAGAACGCGAGGTGGTCGGTCAGCTCGATGTCGACGTCGAAGCCGTTGACCTCGACCAGCCGCTCCTTCTGCGCGATCCCCACGAGGGTGCCGCTCACCGACACCTGGGTGCCGTCGGCGAGCGTCCCGCGGAGGGTGATGAGGTTGCGGTGGTCGGGGCTCTCTGCCTCGGTCACCAGCCGCACCTCGGTGCCGCGCTCGGCGGCGAGGAGCGGGGCGTTCACGTAGGAGACCTGCTCCTCCACGATGTCGGCGAAGACGCCCTTGAGCGCGGCCAGCTCGAGGACCTTCACGTCGTACTCGGTGATCTCGCCGCGGACCTCCACGTCGAGCTGCTGGGCGACCTCGCCGGCGAGGGCCGTGAAGACGCGACCCAGCTTCTCGGTGAGCGGGATGCCGGGGCGCACGTCCTCGGCGATGACCCCGCCCTGCACGTTGACGGCGTCGGGCACCAGCTCGCCGCTCAGCGCGAGCCGGACCGACCGGGCGACGGCGACACCGGCCTTCTCCTGGGCCTCGTCGGTGGAGGCGCCGAGGTGGGGCGTGGCGACGACGTTCTCGAGCTCGAAGAGGGGGCTGTCGGTGCAGGGTTCGCTGGCGAAGACGTCGAGCCCGGCCGCGGCGATCTGACCGGTCTTGAGGGCGTCGAACAGCGCGGCCTCGTCGACGATCCCGCCGCGCGCAGCATTGACGAGGACCAGGCTGCGCTTGGCCCGGGCGAGCTGCTCGGCGCCGATCAGGCCGACCGTCTCCGGCGTCTTGGGCAGGTGGACGCTCATGAAGTCGGAGTCCGCCAGAAGGGTGTCGAGGTCGACGAGGCGTACGCCCATCTGGGCGGCGCGGCCGGCCTGAACGTAGGGGTCGTAGGCGATGACCTTCATGCCGAAGGCGCTGAGTCGCTGGGCGACGAGGACGCCGATGCGGCCGAGGCCGACGATGCCGACGGTCTTCTCGTAGAGCTCGATGCCGGTGTACTTCGACCGCTTCCACTCGCCGCCGCGCAGCGCGGCGTGTGCCGGGCTGATGTGGCGGGCCGCCGCGAGCATCAGCGCCACGGCGAGCTCGGCGGCGCTGACGATGTTGGACGTCGGAGCGTTGACCACCATCACGCCGGCCTGGGTGGCCGCCCTCACGTCGACGTTGTCGAGGCCGACCCCCGCGCGGGCGACGACCTTGAGGCGCGTGGCCGCGTCGAGGGCCTCGGCGTCGACCTTGGTCGCGGAGCGCACCAGGATGGCGTCGACGTCGGCGATCGCGGGGATGAGCTCGGCGCGGTCGGCGCCGTTGCAGCTGCGGATCTCGAAGTCCGGGCCGAGCGCCTCGATCGTGGCGGGGCTCAGCTCCTCGGCGATGAGCACGACCGGGCGGGCTGGCGTGGAGGGTGCAGGTGCGTTCACAGCGGGGTCCTCGCGGAGTATCAAGGGTGTGTCCGGGGCTGCACGACGCTGTGCCCGGCCCACCCTACTCGCGAGTCGGCCGGCCCACGAACCCGTCCCACTCCTCAGGTGTCACCCGGGGCGCGGGCACGGGCCGACTGTCGGAGGTCACTCCTACGATCGCTCCATGGGCGTGATGGACGACGCGGAGCGGCTCGAGCTCGACACGGTCGAGGAGTGGACCGCGTGGCTGCGCGAGCACCACGAGCAGCCGCAGGGCGTGTGGCTGGTCAGCCCGCGCAAGGCGTCGGAACGGGCGTTCTCCTACGAGGAGGCCGTCATCGAGGCGCTGCGCTTCGGGTGGGTCGACTCGACCGCCAAGCCGGTCGACGAGCGCCGGTCGATGCAGTGGTTCGCCCCGCGTCGCGCAGGCAGCATGTGGACCCGCATCAACAAGGGCCGCGTCGCCCGCCTCGAGGAGGCCGGCCTGATGGAGCCCGCCGGCGCGGCCGCCATCGCCTCCGCCAAGGAGACGGGCATGTGGACCTTGATGGACGATGTCGAGGACCTCATCGTCCCCGACGACCTGGCTGCGGCCTTCGACCGCCACCCGGGCTCGCGCGAGCACTGGGAGTCGTGGTCGGCGTCCGCGCAGAAGCTCATCCTGACCTGGATCGTGCTGGCCAAGCGCCCTGAGACGCGGGCCTCACGCATCGAGACGACGGCCGAGAAGGCTGCGCGCGGATTGAAGTCGCAGTAGCCCGATCGCCGTCAGACGGCGCAGCCGTCGGGGCCGCACTCCTCGCCGGTGGCGAGGACCTCGATCGTCGGGTGCGACTCCGACCACGCCCGCTCGAGCACCTGCGTGAACACCTCGGTCGGCTGCGCGCCGTAGACGCCGTACTTCTGGTCGACCACGAAGAACGGCACCCCACTCGCGCCGTATGCCTGGGCCTGCGCAGCATCGGCGTGCACGGCATCCTCGAACTCCCGGGAGCCGAGCACCTCGTCCACGCGTGCGGCGTCGAGCCCGGCCGTCCGCGCGACGTCGCGCAGCACGTCGTGGTCGGCGACGTTGCGGGCGTCGGTGAAGTAGGCCGCGAGCAGGGCCTCCTTGACCCGGCCCTGGAGCTCGTTGCCGCCCTGCTGGTGCGCGAGGTGGATGAGGCGGTGGGCGTCCACAGTGTTGAGGTGCAGCGTCTGCGAGAGCCGGTAGACCAGGCCCTCCTCGGCCGCGACGGCCTCGACCCGGTCCTGCATCTGCTGGGCGCCGTCGGGCGACTGGCCGTACTTGCGCGCCAGCATCGTCGTCGTGCTCTCCGTCGGCTCGGTCGGCGCGCCCGGGTCGAGCTGGTAGGAGCGCCAGTGCACCTCGACCTCGTCGGCGTGCTCGAAGCCGGCCAAGGCGTTCTCGATGCGCCGCTTGCCGATGTAGCACCAGGGACACACGACGTCGGACCAGATCTCGATCTTCACGGAGGCCCCAACACGCCCGGCGCGGTGGTTGTTCCGTCAACCAGCGGTCGCGGTCTCCTCCTGGTGGCGCACCTTCGCGCGCCGGGCCACGAAGGTGACGGCGAATCCCAGCAGGAGCGCGAGGAGGACGCCGAGGTTGGCGTAGGGCCAGTTGCCCTCCCAGTAGGGGCCGGCCGGGTCGTCGACGTAGGTGCCGAGGCCCAGCGGCTCGATCAGGAAGCCCTGCCAGTTGTTCCAGGCCGCGTCGGCGGCGAAGTTGTTGACGACCAGGCCCCAGCCGAGGATCGAGGCGCCGACCATCGTGGCGAGCGAGACGACGTCGTACGACCCGTAGCGGCCGGCGGAGTCGAACAGGGCGTCCTCGTCGTAGTCGCGCCTGCGCAGCGCGATGTCGGCGATCATGATCCCCGCCCACGCGGCGAGCGGGACGCCGAGGGTGATGAGGAAGCTCTGGAACGGGCCCAGGAAGTCCTCGGCGAAGAAGACCACCCAGATCGTCCCGAGGGTGAGGATGAGGCCGTCGATGAACGCCGCGGCCGGTCGCGGGATGCGCACGCCGAGCGACAGCAGCGTCAGGCCCGAGGAGTAGATGCCGAGCACCGCGCCGCTGACGAGCGCCAGGATGGCGGTGAGGAGGAACGGCACCAGGAACCACGTCGGCAGCAGCGTGCCGAGCGTGCCGATCGGGTCGGCGACGATGCCGGCGGACAGCTCCTCGGACGAGCCCGCGAGCAGGAGACCGAAGACGACCAGGAGCACCGGCGCGATCGCCCCGCCGAAGGTGTTCCAGCCGACGATCGCGGCGCCCGGGGCGTCGCGGTGCTGGTAGCGCGACCAGTCGGCGGCGATGTTGATCCAGCCCAGGCCGAAGCCGGTCATCACCATGACGAGTGCGCCGACCATCTGCTGCGCGCTCCCGTCCGGGATGGCGCTGACCGACGACCACTCGATCTCGTCGAGGGTGAGGGCCACGTAGACGATCGTGGCGATGCCGGTGATCCAGGTCAGGACCGACTGCATGCGCATGATCACGTGGTAGCCGGCCACGCTCGCCGAGACGATGAGCAGCGCGACGACGATGGTGGCGACCACCTGCGTCGTGGTGCCGCCCGACCAGCCGAGCTGGTCGAAGATCGTCGCGGTCGCGAGCACGGCGAGGATCGCGAGGAACGTCTCCCAGCCGATGGAGACCAGCCACGAGACGACCCCGGGCACCTTCTGCCCGTTGACGCCGAACGCCGCCCGGCTCAGCACCATCGTGGGCGCCGAGCCGCGCTTGCCGGCGATCGCGATGATCCCGCACAGGGCGAAGGACACGACGATGCCGACGACCGTGACGACCAGGGCCTGGACGAAGGAGATGCCGAAGCCCAGGACGAAGGAGCCGTAGCTGATGCCGAAGACCGACACGTTGGCCGCGAACCACGGCCAGAACAGGTCGCGTGGGCGCGCCGTCCGCTGGGACTCCTCGATGATCTCGATGCCGGTCGTCTCGACGCCGAGGCGCCGGGTCTGGTCCAGGCCCGACGCGGGTGCGGTCGTGTTGCTCATGACCGCATCGTCGCACGCCCACCCGCTGGTCCAGGAAGGCGCTCTGACGCCTGTCACGAGACCCGGTGACGGGTCTCGTGACAGGCGGTGGCTCAGCGGGCGGAGCTGCCCTCGACGTAGTCGGAGTCGTGCGACTTCACCCAGGCCATCAGCTTGCGGAGCTCGCGGCCGGTCTGCTCGATCGGGTGGCTCTCGGCCTTCTTGCGGAACTCGGTGAACTCCGGCGAGCCGTTGTCCATGTCGGTGATGAAGCGCTCGGCGAACGCGCCGTTCTTGATGTCGGCGAGCACGGCCTCCATGTTCTTCTTCACCTCGGGGGTGATGACACGGGGGCCGGAGACGTAGTCGCCGAACTCCGCGGTGTCGGAGACCGACCAGCGCTGCTTGGCGATCCCGCCCTCGTACATCAGGTCGACGATCAGCTTGAGCTCGTGGAGGCACTCGAAGTAGGCCACCTCGGGCTGGTAGCCGGCCTCGGTCAGCACCTCGAAGCCGTACATCACCAGCTGCGACGCGCCGCCGCACAGCACGGCCTGCTCGCCGAACAGGTCGGTCTCGGTCTCCTCGGTGAACGTGGTCTTGATGCCGCCGGCACGCAGGCCGCCGATGGCCTTGGCGTAGGACAGCGCGAGGTCCCAGGCCTTGCCGGACTCGTCCTTCTCCACCGCGACGAGGACGGGCACGCCGCGCCCGTCGACGTACTCACGACGCACCAGGTGGCCCGGGCCCTTGGGGGCGACCATGAACACGTCGACGCCCTCGGGCGGGGTGATGTAGCCGAAGCGGATGTTGAAGCCGTGGCCGAAGACGAGGGTGTCGCCCGGGGTCAGGGCCGGCTCGATCTCCTCGGCGTAGAGCTTCCGCTGGTGCTGGTCGGGGGCGAGGATCACGATCAGGTCGGACTCCTCGGCCGCTTCGCGCGGGGTGAGCACCCGCAGGCCCTCGGCCTCGGCCTTGTCGCGGCTCTTCGAGCCGGGCTGCAGCCCGATCCGGACGTCGACGCCGGAGTCGCGCAGGGACAGCGCGTGGGCGTGGCCCTGGCTGCCGTAGCCGATCACCGCGACGTTCTTG
>DATIAJ010000041.1:0-2437 GCA_035458105.1 Nocardioides sp.
CGCGATCCACTCCGACCCGTGGTCGGGGGTGATGTCGGGCGTGATCAGCCCGGCCCCGCCGGCCGCGGCCAGGTCGGCGGCGAACCGCTCGACGCCGTAGCGCTCGACGGGGTTCCAGTAGGTCATCACCAGCGTGGGCACGCCCGTCGCGGCGACCTCCTCGACGACCCGCAGGACGTCGGAGGTGCGGACGCCGCCATCGAGCGCCGCCTGGGCGGCGGCCTGGATCGTGGGGCCGTCCATCACCGGGTCGCTGTAGGGCAGCCCGATCTCGATGGCGTCGCAGCCGGCCTCGACCATGACCTTCATGGCCTCGATCGAGCCGTCCACGGTCGGGTAGCCGGCGGGGAGGTAGCCGATGAGCGCGGCGCGGCCCTCGGCCTTCGCGGTGGCGAAGGCGGTCGTCGTCGAGGTCACTGCACGGCCTCCTCGGACGCCTGCTCGAGGTCGGCGTCCGGGCCGAGGTCGGCGTCGCCGAGGCCGAACCACTCGATGGCCGTGCCCATGTCCTTGTCGCCGCGACCGCTGAGGTTGATGATCACCGTCGCGTCGGGGCCCTTCTCCTCGCCGAGCCGCTTGGCGACATCGAGCGCACCGGCGATCGCGTGGGCGGACTCGATGGCGGGGATGATCCCCTCGGTGCGGCTGAGCAGGGCCATCGCGTCCATCGCCTCGGCGTCGGTGACCGGCGTGTACGTCGCCCGCCCGGTCGCGGCCAGCCAGGAGTGCTGCGGGCCGACGCCGGGGTAGTCGAGGCCGGCGGAGATGGAGTGGGACTCGACCGTCTGCCCGTCGTCGTCCTGCAGGACGTAGGTGCGGGCACCGTGCAGCACGCCCGCCTCGCCCGCGTGGATGGTCGCCGCGTGGCGTCCCGTCTCCACGCCGTCGCCGCCGGGCTCGAAGCCGTGGATCTCGACGCCCTCGTCCTCGAGGAACGCGGTGAACAGGCCGATCGCGTTGGAGCCGCCGCCGACGCAGGCAGCGACCGCGTCCGGCAGGACGCCGTACTGCTCGAGGCACTGCTCGCGGGCCTCGTCGCCGATGCCTCGACAGAAGTCGCGGACCATGCTCGGGAACGGGTGCGGCCCGGCCGCGGTGCCGAAGAGGTAGGCGGTGTGGTCGACGCTGGCGACCCAGTCGCGCAGCGCCTCGTTGATCGCGTCCTTGAGTGTCGCGCTGCCGGACTCCACCGGGACGACCGTGGCGCCGAGCAGCTGCATGCGAGCGACGTTGAGCGCCTGGCGGCGGGTGTCGACGGCGCCCATGTAGACGGTGCAGTCGAGGTCGAACCACGCCGCGGCGGTCGCGCTGGCGACGCCGTGCTGACCGGCACCGGTCTCGGCGATCACGCGGGTCTTGCCCATCCGCTTCGTCAGCAGCGCCTGGCCGAGGACGTTGCGGATCTTGTGGGCACCGGTGTGGTTGAGGTCCTCGCGCTTGAGCAGCACCCGGGCGCCGACGAGCTCGGAGAGCCGCTCGGCGTGGTAGAGCCGGCTCGGCGTGCCGGCGTAGTCGCGCAGCACCCGCTCGAAGTCGGCGACGAACGCCGCGTCGGCCATCGCGTCCTGCCAGGCCTCGGTCAGCTCGTCCAGCGCGGCGACGAGGGCCTCGGGCATGAACCGCCCGCCCCACGTCTGGCCGAAGTAGCCGCGCTCGTCGGCGTCGTACCTGGTGGTCCCGGTGCCGCTCGTGGGCACGCTCGACTGCACGCTCACGGTGCCGTCACTCCTGTCATCGCTCGTACGGCGGCCTCGGGGTCGCCGTCCTTGACCAGTGCCTCGCCGACCAGCACCACGCCTGCTCCCTCGGAGACGAAGCGCTCGACGTCGGCGACGCCGGTGATGCCGCTCTCGGCGACCTTGACGACGTCGGCATGGATCTGGGGCGCGAGGCGGCCGAAGACGCCCGCGTCGACCTCGAGGGTCTTGAGGTTGCGGCTGTTGACGCCGATCAGCTCGGCGTCCAGCGCGAGCGCGCGCTCGGTCTCGGCCTCGTCGTGCACCTCGACCAGCACGGTGAGGCCGAGCTCGCCGGCCTCGTCGTGGAGGCGGCGCAGCGTGTCGTCGTCGAGGGCCGCGACGATCAGCAGCGCCAGGTCGGCGCCGGCGGCGCGCGCCTCGACGAGCTGGTAGGTCTCGACGATGAAGTCCTTGCGCAGGACCGGGGTGTCGACCGCGGCGCGGACCGCCCGCAGGTCGGGCAGGCTGCCGCCGAACCGACGCTCCTCGGTGAGCACCGAGATCGCGGCGGCACCGCCCCGGGCGTACGCCGTGGCCAGCGCGGCCGGGTCGGGGATGTCGGCGAGGGCGCCCTTGCTGGGGCTGCGTCGTTTGACCTCGGCGATCACGCTCGACCCGCGGCCACGGAAGTGCGGCATCGGGTCACGCGGAGCGGGTGCGTCGTCGAGGTGCGCGAGCAGCTCGGGCAGCGGGAGCAC
>DATIAJ010000042.1:0-2518 GCA_035458105.1 Nocardioides sp.
GACGACCGCACCGCGCGGCAGATCGCCGAGAAGCGCGAGGCGGCCGACCGTCAGGCGAGCCTGGCCAAGGCCCGCAAGCGCATCTCGCTCGAGGACCTCAACGAGGCCCTCGCGGCGGGCAAGGTCGACACCCTCAACCTCATCCTCAAGGGTGACGTGTCGGGTTCGGTCGAGGCGCTCGAGGACGCCCTGCTCCAGATCGACGTCGGCGAGGAGGTCGACCTGCGGATCATCGACCGTGGTGTCGGCGCGATCACGCTGAACAACATCAACCTCGCGATGGCGTCCGACGCCATCATCATCGGCTTCAACGTCCGGGCCGAGGGCCAGAACGCCGAGGTCGCCGAGCGCGAGGGCGTCGAGATCCGCTACTACTCGGTCATCTACCAGGCGATCGACGAGATCGAGCAGGCCCTCAAGGGCATGCTCAAGCCGGAGTACGAGGAGGTCGAGCTCGGCACCGCGGAGATCCGCGAGATCTTCCGCAGCAGCAAGTTCGGCAACATCGCCGGCTCGATCGTCCGCAGCGGCGAGATCAGGCGCGGCACCAAGGCGCGGATCACGCGCAACGGCGTCGTCGTCTCCGAGAACGTCGAGATCGCCGGCCTGCGCCGGTTCAAGGACGACGTCACCGAGGTCCGCGAGGGCTTCGAGTGCGGCATCAACCTGGGGTCCTACAACGACCTCCAGCTCGATGACCTCATCTCCACGTACGAGATGCGGGAGAAGCCGCGCGCGTGATGCGGCGGGTCCCACGCGCAGCGTGGGCGAAGCCGCGCGCCTGACGCGCAGCTCGTCCACCCGGTGAGCGGGCGGTGCACCTTCGCGGTGTGCCGCCCGCTCCCGTCCCGGCCACCACCCGATCACTAGGGTGGTGGCGCCCCCGTCCCGACGACTTGAGGAGGACCCGTGGCCGACACCGCACGCGCCCAGAAGATCGCCGACCGCATCAAGACGCTGACCGCCGCGAACCTGGAGTCGATCGTCAAGGACCCCGACCTGGGGTTCGTCACCATCACCGACGTGCGGGTCACCGGCGACCTCCAGCACGCCTCCCTCTTCTACACGGTGTTCGGGGATGCCGGTCAGCGCGCGCAGACCGCCCGCCTCCTCGAGCTCAACAAGGGCAAGCTGCGCTCGTTCGTCGGCAAGCAGCTCGGCATCCGGCTCACGCCGAGCCTGGAGTTCATCGCCGACGCCATCCCCGAGACCGCCGCCCACCTCGAGGACCTCCTCCGCGAGGCCAAGGAGCGTGACGCCGCAGTGGCTGCCGCGGCGGCCGGCGCCGTCCACGCCGGCGACGCCGACCCCTACAAGAAGGACCGTGAGGTCGCCGACGAGGACGAAGCAGACGGTGACGACGCCCGCTGACGAGCCGAGGAAGCACCCCGGGCCCGCTGAGGCGACGGTCGTGCAGTCCACGCCCGACGGCATCCTCGTCGTCGACAAACCTCAGGGCTGGACCAGCCACGACGTCGTCGCGCGCGCCCGACGCCTGTGCGCCACCCGCAAGGTGGGGCACGCCGGGACGCTGGACCCGATGGCGACGGGCGTGCTCGTCCTGGGCGTGGGGCGGGCGACCCGGCTGCTCACCTTCCTCGTCGGGTGCGACAAGGACTACACGGCGACGATCCGGCTCGGGCAGGTCACGGTGACCGACGACGCCGAGGGTGAGGTCACGGCATCCGTCGGCGCGGACGGCGTCGAGGCGGATGCCGTGCTGGCCGCCGCCGCCACCCTCACCGGGGACATCGCGCAGGTCCCGAGCGCCGTGAGCGCCATCAAGGTCAAGGGGGAGCGTGCGTACCACCGGGTGCGGGCGGGGGAGTCCGTCGACCTGCCCGCGCGTCCGGTCACGGTGTCTCGGTTCGAGGTCGGCGACCTGCGGCCACACGTCGTCGACGGCACACCGGTGCTCGACGTCGACGTCCAGGTCACGGTGTCGTCCGGCACGTACGTGCGCGCCCTGGCCCGCGACCTCGGCGCGGCCCTCGGCACCGGCGGTCATCTCACCGCCCTGCGGCGCACCCGGGTCGGCGGCTTCGACCTCGCAGGCGCGCACCCCCTCGCCGAGCTCGAGGCACGACAGGGCGAGCGGATGCCGGTCACGCCCCTCGCGCAGGCGGCGCGCGCCGCGTTCGTGGTCCGCGAGGTGGACGACGACGAGGCACGCACCCTCGGCTACGGACAACGGCTGCCGTCGGCCGTTCCGGGGCGCACCGAGGTGGTCGCGGCGATCGCGCCGGACGGCCGCCTCGTGGCGATGCTCGACGAGTCGCGTCCCACGGCTCGCAGCCTCGTCGTGTTCTCTCCCACGACTTCGTAGAGTGGGCCCGTGCATCGTTGGACCGACCTGTCAGAGACACCCGAGGCCCTGCGGCCCTGTGTCGTCACCCTCGGCAACTTCGACGGCGTCCACCGCGGCCACCGGGCGGTGCTGAACGCGCTCATCGAGTCCGGGCACCGGCTCGGGCTGCCGTCGGTCGCCGTGACGTTCGACCCTCACCCGGTCGCCGTG
>DATIAJ010000043.1:0-2868 GCA_035458105.1 Nocardioides sp.
GGGCAACCAGATCGACGGGGAGTCGGGTGGCGGCGGCTCCGACACCACCATCCTCGTGCACATCTCCGCCGACCGCAGCCGGGCGTACGCCGTCTCCATCCCGCGCGACTCCATCGTCGACCGCCCGGAGTGCAACGACGGTGAGTCGGCGGCGGCCACCGACGTGATGTGGAACGCCGCCTACACCGAGGGCGGTCCCGTCTGCACGCTCGCGCAGCTCGAGGAGAACGCCGACGTCTTCGTCGACCACTTCGTCGTCGTCGACTTCAACGGCTTCGGCGACATGGTGGACGCCGTCGGCGGCGTGCCCGTGTGCGTGCCGGAGGACCTCGTGGACCGCGAGCACGGCATCTTCGTGCCTGCTGGCGACCCGTCGGTGCTCACCGGCGACGAGGCGCTCGACTACGTCCGCGCGCGGTCGGTCGGCGAGCTGGTCCAGCAGAACGACATCTCCCGCATCCGCCGTCAGCAGACCTTCATCGCCGCCCTGGTGCGCGAGGTGAAGTCGGCCGGCACCCTCACCCGTCCCGACAAGGTCATCAGCTTCCTCGACGCTGCGACCCGCTCGCTCACCACGGACGACGAGCTCGACTCGGTGACGCGCATGGGCCGGATCGCGATGCAGCTGCAGAGCGTCGGCCTCGACAAGATCCAGTTCGTCACCCTGCCGACGGAGTACTACCCGTCGGACTCGGAGTTCCGCGGTCGCGTCTTCTGGACCCCGCAGGCCGACCGGATCTGGAAGCTGATCAACGAGGACAAGGAGCTCCCGGCGCGCCTGCTGAACGGCAACGCCGTCACCGCCGAGCCGCCCAAGACCTCCGCCGAGGCGCAGTCGCCCAGCCCGTCGCCCTCGGAGTCCGCCTCCGAGACGCCGACCGAGACGCCGACCGAGACGCCCACCGAGACGCCCTCGGAGACGGCCTCGCCGAGCGAGACCGCCACCCCCGACGCCCCGGCCACCACCGAGCCCGAGCCCGTCCCCGGCGTCTGCGCCTGATCGATCGCTCGTGGCTCCCGACGACCCCGCCGACATCGAGACCCCGGCCGCCGAGCGCGAGCCGGAGTGGAAGCGCCGACGGCGGCTGGCGGCGGTCTTCGGTGAGGGCGGCCCCGACCAGACGAGCGACGACCGCGACCCGCGCGAGGACGGCTCTGGCAAGGGCGACGACTGGTACCGCGACCAGGTGCCGCCCCACCACGGCTGACCTCCGCGGCCGGGTCGTCGTACGCCGCGAGTGAGCGGTGATCCACCGACATTCGCGGGCTCGCGAGTGTGGCTCAGCCACCGCTGCCTGGCGTGTCGGCGTACGACGCGCGGGTGGCGGTGGTCCACCCACCTTCGCAGCGACCGGAATGTGGGTGGACCACCGCTCCGCACCACGTCTCGAAAGTGCGAGCGGGACGACGAACGGCCCGCCCCCCGCAGGGGACGGGCCGTTGGAGCGTCGTACGACGGCGTCGCTCAGACGGCGCCGCCGCGGGCCTTGAGCAGGTCGCGGATCTCCTCGAGCAGGGCCACGTCGGGTGCGGCGCCGGCCTCCTCGGTGGGGAAGAAGCGCTCGCGCGCCTTGGTGTAGGGCATCACGATGAAGAAGTAGACGACGGTGCCCATGATGAGGAACGAGATCAGGGCGTTGAGGAAGGCGCCGAAGCTGCCCTCCTCGCCGCTGAAGAGGTCCTCGGTGTTGGGCAGCAGGCCCGTGAGCCATGCGGTGAAGGTGGTGACCACGGCCGCGAACGCCAGGGCCATGATCAGGCCGGTGGCGATCTCGATCAGGTTGCCCTTGAGGACGAAGGCCTTGAAGCCGCTCATGCTGGTGCTCCCTCTGACGAGGCCCCCGAGAGGAGCCGCGGACGGTGATGTCACCTCACGCTAGCGGTTCCACGACACCGTCAGGAACTGCGTCAGCGCGGCGCCCGCGAGGGTGACCGCCTCCTCGGCGCTCGCCCCCACCACGACGAGCGCCCCTCCCGACCCGCCCGCCGGACCCTCCGGCACGCCCGTCGGCGTCGCGAGGACCGTGACGTCGCGCGCCACGAGGGTCGCCTCGCCGGTGCCCGGATCGGTGGCCACCAGGTCGACCTCGTCGCCTGCGTGCAGCAGCGCGGCCATGCCCGGATCGGGCAGCCGGACCGGCACCACCGTCTCGCCCGGGTGGGCGAGCGCCAGGCCCGGACCGACGAGGCGTACGCCGGTCAGCGCCTCGCCGCGGCTGATCGGCGCCGCCAGCACGCGCCCGGCCGCGGCTGACGCGGCGTCGGCAGGGGCGAGGCCGGCGGGCCAGTCGCGTGCGACGACGTCGTCCTCGTCGAGGAGCGAGCCCGAGGGCAGGTCACGCGCCGCGACCAGCACCTCGACGGTCTCGGCCGGTGGCGGGGCGAGCGTGCGCAGGGCGGCGAGGGCGGCGACGGCGGTGAGCGTGGCGGCGATCAGCCGGCGACGGCGCCGCAGCTGGTGGCGTACGGCGCGCAGCCGGCGGCGTGCCGGCGGGAGTCCCGGGAACATGCACCGACGCTAGGCCGGACGGGCGTGCTCCCGCTCGGCCCCTCCACAGGGGTCAGTCGGAGGAGGATGAGGACGAGCTGGTGGACGAGGCGGTCGACGACGAGGAGCTGCTGGACGACGAGCCGCTGTCGGACGACGAGGACGACGACGAGGTGGACGCGGCCGTCGAGGCGGGGGTCGAGGAGGACGAGCCCGAGCGGCTGTCGGTGCGGTAGAACCCGGAGCCCTTGAACACCACGCCCACGGCGTTGAAGAGCTTGCGCAGCCGGCCGTCGCACTCCGGGCAGACGGTCAGCGCGTCCTCGCTGAAGCTCTGGAACTGCTCGAAGGAGTGGCCGCACTCGGTGCAGGCGTACTGG
>DATIAJ010000044.1:0-12405 GCA_035458105.1 Nocardioides sp.
CGCTGCAGCGACCGTCACGGACGTCGCGACCAAGGACGAGCCGGAGGCCGGCGACGTCACCGTCACCGAGGACACCGTCACCGAGACCGCCGACGTGGGCCCGGCCGCCAAGGCGTCGGGTGGTACGTCGCTCTTCGACACGCCGGCTCCCGAGGCTCCGGCACCTGCCGCCGAGCAGTCGTCGGGTTCGCTGTTCGACACCCCGGCGCCCACGGAGTCGCCTGCGGCGGCCGAGGAGAAGGCGGCGGCCAAGCCGGCGGAGGCGTTCTCCGGCGGCTCGCTCTTCGACACCCCGGCGCCCGAGCCGGAGGCGGCGACGGACGAGGCTCCGGCCGAGGCACCCGCCCAGGCGAAGCCGGCCACGGACCTCGGCAGCGGTGGGTCGCTCTTCGACCTCGGCACGCCCGAGCCGGAGGCCGCGCCCGCGGCCACCCCGCCGACAGAGGCGGCTGCCGCGTCCGCGGCTCCTGAGGAGAAGGCCGCACCCTCCCCCGGCGCCGACCTCGGCAGCGGTGGCTCGCTCTTCGACATCGCCGCACCCGAGCCGGTGGCTGCCGAACCGGAGCCGACCCCGGAGCCGACCCCGGAGCCGACCCCGGAGCCCGAGCCACAGGCCGCATCCACGCCCGCCTTGGAACCCGTCGCCGACGTGGCCCCGGCAGGCGCTGCGTCCACGCCCACCACCGACGCCGACCTCTCGAGCATGGGGTCGCTCTTCGACCTGCCGGCTCCCGAGACCGCCGCCGAGCCGGCCCCGCAGGCCACCGTCGCCGCCGAGTCTCCCAGCGACTCAACGCCCGACGAGCCCCCCGCGGCTGCCGCGGCGCCGCCCGCCAGCGGCGAGGCGTCGACCCCGGCCACCGACGTCGACCTGTCGAGCCTGGGCTCGCTGTTCGACGTCGACGCGCCCGCTGCCGCGACCGTGGCATCGGCTCCTCAGGCCGAGGCAGCTCCTGCTCCGGAACCGGCCACCGAGCCCGAGCAGGCACCGGAGCCCGAGGTGGCGGGGGAGCCGGCCGCCAGTGCCCCGCCGAGCGGAGCGGACCTGACCCAGGCCGCCCTGTTCCGCGACCCCGAGGACGTCGCGACCGAGGCCCAGGTGGAGCCGCAGCAGCCGGAGCCGACCCCGGCCGAGGACGAGCCCCCGGCCGAGGACACCACGGCCGCGAGCGACGTACCCGCAGGGAGCGACGACGAGCCGAAGCCCGCCGCGTCCGCAGACCCGGCCCACACGCCGCGGACGGATGCCGACATCAGCGGATCTGGCTCGCTCTTCGACCTCTGAGGGGGGTTGTCAGGCTCCTCCTGAACATGTCGGCCCGTGCAAGGGCCGACATGTTCAGCGATCCCCGGCTGTCCGGGGATCCCTGAAAAGGCACCACGTTGACGCCAGATGACATCACGAAGGCATTGACATGACATCACTGTGATGTCACAGTGGTGTGCATGGACATCACCCCGTACGTCGACAGCCTCCGCCGCGACCTCGTCGCGGCGTCCGAGGCCGGGGGCGACGAGCTCAAGCAGGCCGCGGAGCGCCTGGCCTACGCCCTCGACCCGAGCGCCCGGCTCGCGCTGATGGAGGCCATCTCCCACGCCGCGGCCGAGATCACCGCGGAGCTGCCCGACGGCAGCGTGGACGTGCGGCTCGTCGGTCGTGAGCTCGACTTCGTGGTCGAGGTCGCTCCGCCGGCCGCCATGCCCACCCCGCCCCCGCCGCCGGCTCCCCCGGCACCGCCGGAGGACGAGGCCGGTGACCTGGCCCGCATCACGCTCCGCATCCCGGAGGCGGTCAAGGCGAAGGCCGAGGAGAAGGCCGCCGCGGCCGGGCAGAGCCTCAACACCTGGATGGTCAACGTGGTGCGCAGCGCCACCAACGAGCACGCCATCAACGTCGACATCGACCTCAGCAGCGTCCCCTTCGTGGGCTACGACCCGTTCGCCGGCAACCGCAGGCAGGGACACGGCAACCGCCGGATGACCGGCTGGCTCTGACCCGCCTGAGCACAGGACCACCTGACCCGGGGCACGAGCCCCACCACCCATCGCCCACCGGACCGGCACCGCCGGCCCGTCGGACGCGCACACCCTCAGGAGACCCGATGAGCAACCAGCTCGACCTCACCTTCGACACCCCCGAACCGATCGACCTCTACGTCGAGAACGGGCGCGGCCGTGTCGAGGTCACCGCCACCGACACCACCGAGACCACGGTCCGCATCACCGGCGACCGGGCCGAGGAGTTCGACGTGCGCGACCTCGGCGACCGGATCGCGATCATCGCGCCCCGGCGCAACGGGGGGCTCCTCGGTCGCGAACCCCGGGCCGAGATCGTGGTCGAGGTCCCCGTCGCGAGCGGATTGCAGGCCAAGGTCGGCAGCAGCGACGTACACACCCACGGCCGGTTCGGCGACCTGCGCGTCGACAGCGGCTCCGGCGACGTCACGATCGACGTCGTCGAGGGCGACACCCTCGTCCAGACCGGCTCCGGCGACCTGGCCGCGCACCACCTCCTCGGGGAGGCACGCCTCAAGTCGGGCTCGGGCGACGTCCTGGTACGCCAGGCCGAGTCGGCGCTGGTCGTCACGACGGGCAGCGGCGACGTACGCATCGAGTCGGCCCGCGCCGAGCTCGCGGTGAAGACAGGGTCGGGCGACACGCACGTCCTGTCGATGGGCGGGGAGGCGGTGGTCAACACGGGCTCGGGCGACCTCGTCGTGAGCGAGGCGGCCTCCGGTCGGCTCACGGCGAAGACCGCGAGCGGCGACGTCAGCATCGGGGTGGTGCCCGGTACGCCGGTGTGGACCGACGTCCGCACCGCGAGCGGCCGGCTCAGCTCGACGCTCCCGAGCACCGGCGAGCCGGCACCCGACCAGCCCTACCTCGAGGTGCGTGCGACCACGGCGTCCGGCGACGTCACCCTGCACCAGAGCTGACACCCGACTCTTCCCCAGGAAGGAGGACCGCCATGCACGACTCACTCACCGACATCGAGCTCGTCGCACGACACCGCATCGCCGAGCGCCTGCGCTACTCCCCCCGCGCGCCCCGCACCAAGCGCCGCTGACCGGGCTCCGGATCCACGTACTGGGAGCGGGGAGTCTGCGACGGGCGCGGGCCAGAACTCCCCCGGCCGCCGCGGGTCAGGACTTCATCGCCACGCCGCGACGCCAGTAGCCCATGAAGGCGACCTGGCTGCGGTCGAAGCCGAGCTCCTTGACCAGGTGGCGGCGCAGGCCGGTGACGACCTTCGACTCACCGGCGATCCACGCGTAGGTGCCGCCCACGCCCGTCACGTCTCCGGGGACGTCCTCGCCCGAGGACGAGTAGTACGGCGTCTCCCACAGGTCGGGGTCGACCTCGTCCGGCGCCACCTCGACCTCGGCGCCAGGCGTGCCCAGGTGGGCCACCACGGCGTCGTGCAGACCTGCACCGAGCTCGTCGCCCGCGCGGGCCAGCCACACCACCTCGACGCCCGCCGGACGGCGTACGTCCTGCACGTCAGCAGCGACCGGCACCTCGAGGAACACCGCGCCCCGGGCGTCGTCGGGCAGCTGCTCGAGCACCGTGCACACAGCGGGCACCGCGGTCTCGTCGCCCACCAGCAGCAGCTCCGCGCCGGGGGCGGGCGTGAACTCGATGCCGCCGTAGGGGTAGCCGCGTCGCGGGGCGAGCAGCGCGATGCGGTCGCCGACGGTCGCGCGGGACGCCCACAGCGAGCCCGGGCCGACCAGGTCGCCCTCGAGGTGGAGCACCATGTCGACGACCAGGGTGGTCCGCGCCCCGGAGCCGCGGACGTCGCGGATCGTGTAGGTGCGCATGTGGCCGCGCTCGGCGGCAGGACGCTCCAGCCAGGTCGAGAACCAGGTGTCGTCGGCTCCCTCGGTCGAGGTGATGCCGCCCGTCTCGGGGTCGGGCACGATCAGCTTGATCCGCTGGTCCCAGCGCGGGCCGTCGACGCCGAAGTCAGCGAGGTCGGGGCTGCCGAGCTCGACCCGGACGAAGGTCGGCGACAGCCGCTCGACCGCGACCACCTCTACCTCGGTGAACAGCATGGGCAGGACGGCCTGGTTCGAGCTGGCGGTCACGGTCATCGGGTCTCCTGGCTGGACGGGCTGGACGGGCTCGGGCGCCCGGGCTGGTGGCGGCCCACCGGTACGACGAGCGGGGTGTGCGAGACCGGGTCGTCGATCACCCGGTTGTCGAGGCCGAAGACGGTGCGTACGACGTCCTCGGTGACGACCTCGCGGGGACTGCCCTCGGCCACGATCCGGCCGGTGTGGAGCGCGACGAGGTGGTCGGCGTAGCGGGCGGACAGGTTGAGGTCGTGGAGCACCATGACGATCGTGGTGCCGCGGCGGGCGTTGAGCTCGGCGAGCAGGTCGAGCATCTCGACCTGGTGGGCGACGTCGAGGTAGGTCGTGGGCTCGTCGAGCAGCAGCAGGTCGGTGCCCTGCGCGAGCGCCATCGCGATCCACACCCGCTGTCGCTGGCCACCGGAGAGCTCGTCGACGACGCGATCGGCGAGACCGAGGGTGTCGGTGAGCGTCAGCGCCTCGGCGACGGCCTCGTCGTCGGCATGCGTCCAGCGGCCGAACGGGCCGTGGTGCGGGTGGCGGCCGCGGCCCACCAGGTCGGCGACGGTGACTCCCTCGGGTGCGACGGGGTTCTGCGGCAGCAGCCCGAGCGTGCGGGCGACCTGCTTGGTCGGCAGCCGCTGGATCACCTCCCCGTCGAGCAGCACCGAGCCGGACCGCGGCCGCAGCAGCCGGGCGAGGCCGCGCAGGAGCGTGGACTTGCCGCAGGCGTTGGCCCCGACGATGACGGTGATCCGGCCGTGCGGGACCTGCAGGTCGAGGTCGCGGACGACGGCGGTGTCGGTGTAGCCGAGCGTGAGGTCGCTGGCCTCCAGCCGGGCGTGCTGGATCGAGACGGCGGCGGCGGTCATCCCGCCCTCCTTCCGGTGAGGGGGCCGCGAGCGAGCAGCCAGAGCAGGAACGGTGCGCCGAAGGCACCGGTGACGACGCCCACGGGCAGGTTGAGGTCGGCGAACGCGTAGGCGCCGGCGTAGTCGCCGACCAGCACGATCACGGCGCCGACGAGGCCGGCGGCGGGGAGCGTCGTAGGTCCCCGGTTGAGGGCGCGCGCGATCGGTCCGGACAGGAAGGCCACGAACGCCACCGGGCCGGCAGCGGCGACGCCGACGGCGACCAGCAGGACACCGAGGAGCATGAGCAGGTCGGTGCGGCCGCGCCCCACGCCGAGGCCGGCGGCGGTGTCGTCACCGAGCTCCGTCGCGCGCAGGGAGCGGGCGGCCCAGGCCGTCGCGGGCAGCAGCACGGCCAGCGCGAGGGCCAGCAGCCCGATCGCCTGCCACGCGACGCCGTTGACGCTGCCGGTCAGCCAGCGCAGCACCAGCTGGACGTCCCACTCGTCGACGCGGGTGAAGACGTACTGGATCACGGACTGCATGGCGGCGGCGAGGCCGATGCCGGCCAGGACGAGACGGAACCCGCCGTGGTCGCCGGCGACGGTCCGTACGGCGAGGGCGACGGCGAGGGCGCCGAGGATCGCGGCGGCGGAGACCGGCCAGCCGGTCCAGCCGGCCAGGGCGATCGCGGAGACGGCGGCCGCGCTCGCGCCGAGGCTGATGCCGACGATGTCGGGGCTGGCGAGGGGGTTGCGGAGCGTGGTCTGGAAGATGGCGCCGCCGACGCCGAAGGCGACGCCGACGAGCACGGCCAGGACGGCGCGCGGGAGCTTGGACTCCAGCACGATGTAGGTGGCGCCGGGGATCTGCTCGCCGCCCAGGATGCGCACGAAGTCGGGGATCGTGACGGTGAAGTCGCCCAGCAGCACCCGTGCGGCGAACGCACCGACCAGCGCGAGGACGAGGCCCGCGAGGAGGCGTCGGTGGTGGCGCAGCGGCGCCCGGCGCGCACGTCGTACGACGTCGAGGGCGCGCTGGGCGGTCGGCTCCGTGATGGCGGGGCGGTCGAGGGTCACGCTCACAACGCCCTCCCGGTGCGGCGGACCAGGGCGATGAAGACGGGGACGCCGACGGCGGCGGCCATGATGCCGACCTGCACCTCCGACGGCGGCAGCACGATGCGACCGACGGTGTCGGCGACGACGACGAGCACGGCGCCCCCGAGCATGGAGAACGGCAGCAGGCGGCGGTGGTCGGGACCGACGAGGGCACGTACGACGTGGGGGACGACGAGGCCGACGAAGGCGATCGGCCCGGCCAGGGCGGTCGCGGTGCCGGCGAGCAGGACGATCGCGAGCGCGATCACCAGGCGGTCGCGGGTGGTGTGGCGGCCGAGCCCGCGGGCCAGGTCGTCGCCGAGGGCGAGCGTGTTGAGCAGGCGCGCGCCGGCGAGGGCCAGCAGGGCGCCGACGACCAGGAACGGGAGGCCGGCGAGGAGGACGTCGGTGCCCCGCCCGGCGACGGTGCCGACCTGCCAGAAGCGGAACGTCTCCATGGTCTTGCGGTCGGCGAGGAGCAGGCCGGTGGTCCAGCTGGCCAGGCCGGCACTCAGGGCCGCGCCGGTGATCGCGAGCTTCATCGGGGTCGCACCGTCGCGTCCGAGCGACGCGATGCCGTGGACGGCCGCCGCGGCGACGGCGGCGCCGACGAAGGCCAGGGGCAGGAACTGAGCCATCGCGCTGAGGCCGAAGGCCGTCATCCCGACGACCATCGCGAAGGTGGCGCCGGCGTTGACGCCGAGGATGCCGGGGTCGGCCAGCGGGTTGCGGGTCAGCCCCTGCATGAGCGCCCCGGCCAGCCCGAGTCCCGCGCCGACCGCGAGGCCGAGGAGCGTGCGGTCCAGCCGTGCCTCGACCACCGGGCGGAGCGGGTGGGCGGTGTCCCAGACCGCATCGAGCGGCACGGCGCGGGCCCCGACCAGCAGCGACAGCGCGGCTGCACCGGCCAGCGCCACGACCGAGATCGCGACGCTGGCCGGCAGAGCGGGACGACGCCTCTGGCCTCCCCCCGGAGCCCTGGAGACGTCGTCCCGCGTCGGGACGAGGGCTGTCATCAGCCCTCGAGAGCCTCGACCACGCGAGGCAAGAAGTCTCTCACGATGACCGGGATGGAGAGAGGCGTCGGGTTGGTGGACGCCATCGCGTTCTGCTTGTCGGTCTCGGCGTACCAGTGGCCCTCGGCGATCGCGGGGATCTGGCCGAGCAGCTTGTCGTCCTCGATCGTCTCGACGTTGTCGGGCGACTCGACCCAGGTGACGAAGACGTCGGAGTCGAGGTCGGCCGACCGCTCGGCCGACACGGTGCCGTAGAACTCGCCCGGCTTGATGGCCTCGGCGACGGCCGGCGCGTCGACCATGCCGAAGTCGCGCAGGATCGAGACCCGCGGGTCCTCCGGGGCGTACATGCCCACGGTGGAGAGGTCGGTGGCGGCGAGGTAGCCGTAGATCAGCTCGGCACCCTCGAGCTCGGGGTTGGCCTCGGCGGCCTCGGCGATGGTGGCCTCGGTGTCCGCCGCGACCTCCTCGGCGAGCGCCGTACGACCCAGCGCCTCGCCGACCATGTCGAGCGAGGTCTGCCAGTCGGTGGTCCACGGCGACTCGGGGTAGGCGACGACCGGGGCGATCTTCGAGAGCTTGGCGTACTCCGCCTCGGTGATGCCCGAGTTGGTGGCCAGGATCAGGTCGGGCGCGAGCTCGGCGACCTCGTCGATCGGGGCGCCGTCGGCGTCGTCGTAGCGCACGGGCGCCTCGGCTCCGGCCTCCTCGACCGCGGCGTCGAACCAGTCGGTCGAGCCGCCCTCGTTGCCGCCCCACGTGATCTTGGTGGCACCGACCGGTACGACGCCCAGCGCGACGGCGTGGTCGTGGTCGGTCCAGCCGAGGGTCGCGACCCGGGTCGGCTCGGACTCGATCGTGGTCTCACCGAGCGCGTGCTCGATGGTGACGGGGAACGCGTCGGGATCGACGGACGTGGTGGACGTCGGCTCCGCCGCCGCCTCGGTGCCGCTGGTGGACCCGGTGCTGCAGCCGGTGAGGGCGGCGACCAGGACGGTGGCCGCGGCGACCTTGATCGGGGTGGGCACGGCGAGGCTTCGCTTCATCAGGACTCCGTGTGACTTGGTAAGGCAACGCTAACTTAGGTCAGCCTAACCACAGTCGGTCCGAATAAGACAACACGGGTGTGCCGTAATCCGAGATGTGGACCGTCCGGCCCTCAGATGGGCGTGCGGTGGAACCCCTGGAACGACCGACTGGGGGTCGGGCCGCGCTGGCCCTGGTAGCGCGAGCCGTACTTCTCGGAGCCGTAGGGGTGCTGGCTCGGTGAGGACAGCCGGAAGAAGCAGAACTGGCCGATCTTCATGCCGGGGTAGAGCTTGATGGGCAGCGTCGCGACGTTGGCCAGCTCGAGCGTCACGTGGCCGGAGAAGCCCGGGTCGACGAATCCCGCCGTCGCGTGGGTGAGCAGGCCCAGCCGGCCGAGCGACGACTTCCCCTCCACGCGCGCGGCGATGTCGTCGGGCAGGGACACGACCTCGTACGTCGACCCGAGGACGAACTCGCCCGGGTGCAGGATGAACGGCTCCTCGCCCTCCGGCTCGACCTCGCGGGTGAGCTCGGACTGGTCGGCGGCCGGGTCGATGTGCGGGTAGCGGTGGTTCTCGAAGACGCGGAAGAAGCGGTCGAGCCGGACGTCCACGCTCGAGGGCTGCATCATCGCCGGGTCCCACGGATCGAGGGAGATCCGGCCGGCGTCGATCTCAGCGGCGATGTCACGATCGGAGAGCAGCACGCGGCCGACCCTAGCGCTGCGACCGATGGTCGAGGAGGCACGAAGTCCCGTCACGAGACCCACTTGCGACAATGATCCGGTGACCTTCCACCGCTACGTCGCCCTGGGCGACTCCTTCACCGAGGGCGTCGGCGACCCCGATCCGGCGCGACCCAACGGCCTGCGCGGCTGGGCCGACCGCGTCGCCGAGGTGCTCGCCCAGCAGACCGACGACTTCGGCTACGCCAACCTCGCCATCCGCGGCCGTAAGCTCGCCGCGATCGTCGCCGAGCAGGTCGACGCCGCTGTCGCGCTCGAGCCCGACCTGGTCACCATCCACGGCGGCGGCAACGACGTACTGAGGCCACGCGTCGACATCGACGCCCTCGCCACGACGTACGACGACGCCATCGCGCGACTGCGCGCCACCGGGGCGCACGTGGTCATGTTCACCATCTTCGACCCGGGCGCCGGCGGCATCTACGGCCCCATGCGCGGGCGGATGGCGATCTTCAACGAGTGGGTCCGCGAGATCGCCGACCGCCACGGTGCCACCGTCGTCGACATGTGGCGCATGCGCGACATCGAGATCGCCGGAGTGATGGACACCGACCGGATGCACCTCAACAGCTCCGGCCACACCCACATGGCCCACGCCGTCCTCGAGGCCATCGGCGTCGAGCACGGCATGGAGCCCGTGACCGTCGGCCCGCTCCCCGTCCTCGGCCGTCGCGAGACCTGGGCCGCCAACGCCCAGTGGACCCGCGAGTTCCTCGTGCCGTGGGTGCACCGCCGGCTCACCGGGCGCTCCTCCGGCGACACCGTCTCGCCGAAGCATCCCGCCCTGTCCAGCGTCCGGCCCCCGGTCAGGTAGCATCTGGCCCGCCGTCTCCGGACGGCATGCGGATGTAGCTCAGTTGGTAGAGCGCGACCTTCCCAAGGTCGATGTCGCGAGTTCGAGTCTCGTCATCCGCTCCATCGAAATTCTCCAGCGCGGATTTCTGGAGTCTCCGCATATCCGGTGACCACCCCGCTTAGCACCCGAGATCTCGGCCGACATGCGGGAGTCTCGGGTGCACAGTCCGGCCGAGCGCGACGCTCGACGAGCTCACTTGCTCGAGATTCGCGCGAGGTGGCCGAACACCACCATCCGTTCGTCGGTGCGGAAGATCTCGGCACACGAGACGAGCGTGATCAAGCGCGGCTCCCGACTGGGCTGCGGACCGGTCGCCACCGGGTTGACCGGGCGAGGGTCGAGCACCCAATCGGCGTCGTCGTCCACGACCAGCTGGTCGGGTTCGGTGTCCAGGACGTAGGTGTAGACCATCCGCCGCGTCTCGACCTCCACCACGTCTCCTGGACGCAGCGACGGCATTCGGCTCAACGGCTCCCCGTGCGTGACACGGTGGCCGGCGAGCACGTAGTTCCCCACCTCGCCGACGGCGGCGGTGCCTACGTGGTGGCCGATCCCGTTCGCGAGGGCCTCCTCGTCCGTGCCTTCGACGACGGGCATCACGTAGTCGACGCCGAAGCGCGGGATCCTGACCAGCGCACTCCCGCCCACACGCTCCTCCGGTCGGGTGTCGACGCCGGCAGCCGAAGGTTCCTTGCCCATCCTGCGAACCGCCGGGACCGGGCTCTCCCAGGACCTCCGGATGTCATCGACCAGCTCCGAGTGGCGTCGCTCGCTCAGGACGTTCGTCCCGACGTACTGCCAGGCCACGAGAGCCAGCAGCGCCAAGCCGACGGTCACGGCGCCGCGGCCCAGCCAGAGCGCGGTCCGACGACGAGGCACCATCTCACCCGACCTCACTCGACGCGGCGTCGTGGCCGCCCAGCTCTCCGGATCAGCAGCAACCCCAGCAGGAGCAGGCCCGCAGCCAGGACGGGAACCTCACGACCCATGACCGAGCCGACGGCCGGCAGGGCGCCGGGTGCGGTGGCGCCGGGCTGAGCGCTCGGCTGCACCTCGTCGGTCCGCGTCTCGGTCCCCAGCACCGACGCGTCGCCGCCGAGCACCGCCGCGCTCGCGCCGTCGTCTCCGGGGCCGCCTCCCGTATCCCCGCCAGCGGGCGCCGGTCCCGGGCCAGGGCCTGGTCCCGGGTCGGGGCCGGGGCCCGGATCGGGGCCAGGGTCCGGATCGGGGTCGGGTCCCGGGCCGGGCGACTCGCAGTCGACCGCGATCGTGCGACTGCCCAGCACCCGGCCGTTGGCGCGGACTTCGACGGTCACGGTCTCGTCCTCGAACCCTGAGAGATCTCCGACGATGGTGGTGCTCTCCCCTCCGTGCAGGGGCGCGCTCACGTAGGCGACCCGCCCGTTGAGCCGGATCACGAACACCACGCGTGAGCCCGGGTCGCCGGCGTTGGTGAGTGTCACCGTCGCAGCCGTCAGCGGACAGACGAGGGCCGACGCCTTGGCCTGCGGGTCCGACCGGGGTCGCTCGCAGTCAGGCGTGACGGTGTACGTCGCCACCGGTACGTCGTCGACCAGGACCTGTGCCGTGACGGTGCGGTCCTCGTACTCGGACAGGTCCGCCACGCCACGTGCAGTACGACCGGGCGCCACCTCCACCGCTTCACCCACCGGGTTGCCGTCGACCGTCGCAGTCACCCGGACGGACGCGGTTCCGTTGTTGGTCACCCTCACGACGCCGCGCGCGCCCTGGTCGACACAGGTCAGCCTCGCGGCGACCTCGACGACGGGCGGGTTCGCAGCGCAGTCCACCGTGACCACGCGACTGTCCAGCACCTGGTCCCCGGACCTCACCTCGATCACGACCGTCTGGTCCTCGTAGGGGGCCAGTGCTGGGCCGATGTCCACGATCTCGGACTCGCCTGGTCGCAGGGGGCCCACCGTCTCGACAACGACCTCGTTGACGACGACCTCGAAGTCGGCCGGCGCGGAGGCCCGCGGCGAGTTGGCCACTCGCACTCGGAGCACCGCGGCTTCGGCGGTGCACGTCAGGTCGCCGATCACCGCACTCGGCATCGGCCCGGGGTCCGGCCGCACCTCGCAACCCTGTTCGTGGAGCGCCTCCCCCTCCGTCCAGTTGAGCCCGGCCGGGAGGCCCGGCCGGATCGGCGGGATGATGTCACCCCACTCCTTGACCCCTGGGGCGAACACCGGCCCTGTGTGGTCGGCGTGGCCGCTGACGGCGGCGGACTCGGACACGACGATCTGGTCGTACGGGTTGGTCGGCGACTTCGTCCGGTGGCAGATCGTCACCTTGTCCTCCGGCGCCGCCTTGACGCGATGCGCCCGTACCCGCTTCACCCGGGTGACGTTCTTGCCGGGTCCGCTCGCAGTCACCGCGGGTGGGGCAGGCGCCAGCGCTGGGGTCACCGCGCCCGTTGGCACCGGCACGAGCGCCGCGGGCTCAGCCAGCACGGTCTCTGTCGGCACCGGCGCGACCTCCGGGGGCGCAGTCGGCACGGGCTCGGTCGGTACGGGCTCAGTCGGCACGGGCTCAGTCGGCACGGGCTCAGTCGGCACCGGTTCAGTCGGCACCGGCTCAGTCGGCACCGGCTCAGTCGGCACCGGCTCAGTCGGCACCGGCTCAGTCGGCACCGGCTCAGTCGGTGTCGTCGTCTCTGTCGGTGTCGTCGGAGGCGAGGCGGCCTCGTCGGCGTGGGCGGGCGCCACGCT
>DATIAJ010000045.1:0-10626 GCA_035458105.1 Nocardioides sp.
AACCGCGCTGGCGTCGACGTTGACGCCGATGCACGCGGTGTCGCCGCAGGTCACGACGCAGACGGTCAGCGCGGCGCCCGGCAGCGGCCCCAGGACGTACATCCCCTGCACCTGCGCTCCGGCCATGTAGCGCCGGCGCGGTGGCCCGGGGAGGGTGAGGACGAAGGCGTCGGGTGCCTCGGCGGTGCGCAGGGCGGACGCCCCGACGAAGGACGGCATCCGGTTGAGCACGGGGGCGGCGGCGTCGAGCACCTCGAGGGCGCGCTCGGTGTGCAGCGACAGCACCTCTCCCCGCACGGCGGCGACCCGGTCGACAGCGTCCTCGATGGCGAGCGGCCCGGAGATCAGCGCCCCTGCGAAGCGGTTGCCGAGGTCGTCGGCGCGGTCGAGCGAGACGCGCACCCCGACGGGGATCTCCGCGACGTCGCTGTCGCGACGCGCGTGGTAGCGCCGCAGCCCGCCGAGCACCAGCGCGACGGCGGCGTCGTCGAGGGTGCCGCCCCCGAGACGCGCGACCTCGCGCAGCGGGTCGAGGGGCGCGTCGAAGGTCATGAACGACCACATCCGGCCGGTGCGCGGCGACAGCTCCGGCGACGGCGGGGCGGCCTGCGTGAGCAGGCGACGCACCGATGCCCCGTAGCGGAGCGTCGAGGTCACCACCCCGCGCGGGTGGGCTGCCGCCGCACCGAGGCGGCGTACGGTCGACACCGCAGCGTCGGGCAGTGAGGCGACGCCGGTGCGCAGGCCCGTGACCGCCAGGTCGACCGGGTCGGGCTCCGCCGGTGCCGCGACCTCCTCGCCCACCGGCTTGCGCGGGGTGTGCGCGCGCCGCCCCGACTGGAGCACCGAGAGCAGCTGCACCGTGCCGAGGGGGTCGGCGAGCGCGTGGTGGATCTTCAGGACGTACGCCGCCCCGTCCGGCATGCCCTCGAACAACACGCCCTCCCAGAGCGGGCGCGTGCGGTCGAACGGCCGCAGCGCGATCTGGGCGGCGTGGGCGAGCATCTCCTCGCGGTCGGCGACCCGCTCACGGCGCAGGTGGTAAGCGAGGTCGAACGTCGGGTCGTCGGCCCACGTCGGCGCAGCGGTCGGCACCACCGGCTCGACGACACGCTGGCGCAGGCGGCGTACGAGCCGGACGCCCCAGTCGGTGGCCGCGACGAAGCGGTCCCAGTCGGGTGCCTGGTCGAGGTCGATCACGACGGTCGAGGTCGAGGACTGGACCGGATGGCGCTCGGCACGCCACAGCAGCGTCTGCATCGACGTCAGCTCTGGCGCGGCCGACCAGGCGCCGACGCCACCCCAGCGCTCGAGGTCGTCGGTGTCCGTCGAGGGGTCGCTCATGTCGGGGTCCCCGCGGCGTTGTTCGGGGGAGCGGAGCGGAGGAGAAGAAGGTCGTGGGGTGACTTCATGAGGGCCACCTCGCGAGGGTCTCCTCGAACTTCGTGTGCAGCGCTGCGATGCGCTCGCTCATGTCGTCCACGCTCCAGTCGGTCTCGGGCTCCAGCACGCACACGTCCACGACCCCGGGGTTGAGCACGAGCGAGCTGCGACGCATCAGCTCGCCGGTGTTGCGCAGCACGATCGGGACGACGGGCACCCCGGCCTGCGCGGCGAGGTGGAACGCGCCCTTGCGGAAGGGACCCAGCACGGGCGTCGCGGACCGGGTGCCCTCGGGGAAGATCATCAGCGACGTGCCGGAGCGGATCCGGTCCACGACGCCGTCGAGCGTCGCGCGGGCCGACGCGGAGTCGGAGCGGTCGATCCACGCGGGGTCGATGACGACCGAGCCGACGACGGCCCGCGGGTCCCAGCGTGCCTCCTTCTTGGCAACGATCGTGAAGTCGCGCTCGAGCAGTCGGCCGAGGACCGGGATGTCGAGCGCGCTCTGGTGGTTGGCCACGAAGATCGCAGGCCGGTGGGTCCAGAGCCGCTCCTGGTGGAGCACGTCCATCGACACCCCTGCCAGCGCCATCGGCAGCTGGGTGGCCAGGCGGATGGCGGCGTTGCGCCCCTCCTTCAGGTCGCCGCGCGCCATCCCGTAGGCCAGGCCGAGGCCGACACCGGCGTTCATGCCGCCGAGCGCGACCGCCGTACGACCGGCGGCGAGCAGCGAGCCGCCCACGGGGTCGCTCAGGTCGAGCACGGGCCAGCCCAGGCGCGCCGCCGCGGCGCGCAGGTCTCGGTGCGGGTTGAGGGCGGTGGGGTGGCCGACCGAGGACAGGAAGGCGACGTCCTCGTAGCCGTTGCCGTAGGCGTAGGACTGGGCGAGGTCGACGGAGTGCTCGCGGGCGAAGGCTCGTACGCCGCTCGCCTTGTGCCGTCCCCACAGCATCGGCCCGTCGGTGGCACCGGTGAACTGGCCGTCCTCGACGACCAGGCGGGTGCAGACGAGGTGCTCGACGCCGAGGTCGCGGGCGACGGGCGCGATCTGGTACTTCGTGGCCGCCGAGGCGACCGCGACCGTGTGCCCGGCGCGCTGGTGCGCCATCACCAGGGCGCGGGACTCCCGACGGATGGTGCCGGCGATCTTGGACCGGAACAGCCGCTCGCCGAGGTCGGCGAAGGCCTCCTCGGACTCGCCGCGCATCGCGGAGAAGGCGACGTGGGCGATGCGGGTCGGGTCGCCACCGAGCTCCCCGTCCACGGCGGTCACGACGGTGCGCAGGAACTCGGCCGGCGAGACGTCGCGGCCCCTGAGCCGGTCGCCGTAGAAGGTGGCGGCCGTGTAGCCCGCGACGAGCGTCCCGTCGAGGTCGAAGAACGCGCCGACCGTGGGGCCCTGGGGCCCGGCCTCGATGGCCTCGATCGCCTCGGTGACCGCGGCGGACAGCCCGCTCACGCGTTCTCCCGCGTCGACGACTGGGGCTGCGGGACGGGCGGCGGGACGACCTGCACCGGCTCGCCGGCGATCTCGCCGATGATGCTGACCCGGCGCACGGAGTCGCGCAGCTCGGCGGCGAAGGCCTCGCGCGCCGACCCGATGCCCTCGCCCTCCTCGAGGAGGCCCTTGTGGCGCGCGAGCGCGAGGGCCGTGCGGAACAGCTCGAGCGAGATGGACTCCTCGCTCGCGACCCGGCGCTGCAACGCCCACTGCTGGCCGACGGCAAGGGAGTCGGCGAGCAGGTCGTCCTCGTCGACCGGCCCGTCCCCGTGGTCGGCGAGCCGGTCGGCGACGACCAGGTAGGCGTCGAGGAACGGCCTCAGCACGAGGTGGGCGAGGTGGGGGCGCGCTCCGACGAGGAGCTCGCGTGCCTTCCCCGGCGTCATCTCCGTCATGCCCTCGCCGACCAGCAGCCGCAGCTCGGTGCGCAGGTCGTCCTCGAAGCCGGCACGGGAGGGGAAGAAGAACTCGAACTTCAGCAGGTCGCGCATCCGCTTCGCCTCCTCCCAGCCCACCTGGAGCTCGCCGCCGGGCGGCAGCTCCGCGCCGGGCTCGAGCTCGCTGACGGTCAGCAGGGCGAGCTCACCGATGGCACGCTCGACGAGGATGTGGATCACGGTGTTGCGGTAGAACGCGGCGACCAGGTGCTGGTCGTCGCCGATCTTCCAGACCGGCTCGGTGCCCTGGTCGTACGCCGTCAGCACGCCGCTGCGGGTCAGCTCGGCGAGCGCCCGGCGGATGGTCGCGCGGTCCCGCAGGTCGGCGGCACCGGCGACGGGCCACCGGCGCGCATCGATGTAGGCGGCGAGCGGCTCGACGGTGTCGAGGACCTCGTCCACGGTGAGCGCGCGGTCGGCACCCAGCAGGGCGAGCGAGACGATCGCCGTCGTCGTGACCGGGGTGGCGCGGTTGAGGCGGTGGGAGATGTCGAGCGCGACCCGCTCGACCGCCTGATGGCCGGTCACGCCCTCCGCGGCGAGCTCGGCCAACCGCTCGCGCAGCGAGAACGGCTCGCCGACGGTGAGGTAGGCCCGACCGAGCCGGTTGCGCTGCAGCCGCGCGAAGCGGACCAGCCAGCGCCAGTCCTCCGGCGTCTTGCTCCCGCCGCGGGCCTCCTCGGTCATCAGCGAGACCTCGTGCAGCTGGTCGTAGACCACCGACAGCGGGACCACCTGCACGTCAGGGGCGTCGTGTCCCTCGTCCTCGTCGCGGACGGCGTCGGCGAGGTACTTGAGGATGCCGTGGACCGGCGGGCGCAGCTTGCCGGTGCGCGTGCGGCCGCCCTCGATCGACCAGGCCAGGTTGCGCTTGTTGGTGACCATCTGCCGGATGTAGGACCGCAGCGCGAGGCGGTAGACGGGGATCTCCTGCGTGGACCTGCGGATGAAGATGAGGCCCGTCCGGCTGGCCACCGTGCCGATCACCGGCAGGTTCAGGTTGGCACCGCCGAAGGTGTAGGTCGGCGAGAAGCGCCGCGACGACAAGGCGTTGGGGATCACCATGCCGTCGAGGTAGGACCGGTGGCTGAACGCCAGCGCCAGGCTGTGGGTGCGGTCGAGGCGCCGCAGCTCCTGCATGTCGTCCTCGTCCACCAGGACGTCGTACGCCCTCAGGAACCAGTCGCCCATCCGCGCCCAGCCCTGGGCGGTGCGGTCGTCGTGCGCGGCAGCCATCTCGTGGAGGTAGCCCTTGACCTCGTCCCAGACCTCCTCCTCGTCGCGGCCCTGCTCCTCGGCCGCCGCGGCGACCGCGCGCTGGAAGCGCTTGTCGTGGAGCAGCTCGGTGACCTCCCGCGGCGGCGCGGCGGGCAGCCGATCCCCCACGCTCCGGGGCAGGGCGGCGCGGGCGAGGTCCCGCACACGACGGACGACGGCCACGGTGCCTCCTTCCCGCTCACGCGCGGCGTGCGCACAGGCGTGCGCCGAAAGGTACCGCCGTACGCCGCCGCTGGCCATGGCCCGCCCGTGACTGGTGGACCGTCGCCGGTTTCCGGCTCGCGCGTGCCCTCTAGTAACGTTCGGCGCGGTGACGTGTCCGAGCGGCCTAAGGAGAACGCCTCGAAAGCGTTTGTGGGCGCAAGTCCACCGAGGGTTCAAATCCCTCCGTCACCGCCAGCCGATCGGGCCGGTCCTCCGCGGACCGGCCCGATCGTCGTTCCCGGCCCCGCGCAGGCGCCGTACGCTCGTGGCGTGGACGAGCAGAACCCCGCGCTCCGCGCTCTGGCCGCGTCGGGCATCGCGCACGAGGTCACCCGGCACGGACGGGTGGGCTCGCTCGCCGAGGCTGCAGCCATACGCGGCGTGGAGCCGTCCGCGATCGTGAAGACGATGGTCGTGCGTCGCGGCGAGGGCGACCACCTCTTCGTCCTGGTGCCGGGCGACCGGGAGATCTCCTGGCCCAAGCTCCGCGCGTTGCTCGGCGTCAACCGGATCTCCATGCCCGGTGCCGAGGCCGCCCGGGAGGTGACCGGCTACGAGCGCGGCACCATCACCCCGTTCGGCTCGGAGACGGCGCTGCCCGTCGTCGCCGACGAGCGCATGGTGGGGCGGACGATCTCCCTCGGGGCCGGTGCGCACGGGGTCGCGGCGACCGTGTCCGCCGACGATGTGATCGCCCATCTCGACGCTCGGGTCGCGGACGTCACCGACCCCGCCTGACCAAGCTTCGTCCATCTTGAAGGCCGCGGACGGGATTCGGCAGAATCTGCCCATGGGAGGTGCGCCGGACCACCGCTTCAAGGCCTCCGGCGCTGCCGTGGTCGGTCGGTACACCTACCGCCCCGACAGCGACGAGTGGTGGTGGTCGGACACCATGTTCGTGATCCACGGGTTCGAGCCCGGCACCGTCGTGCCCACCACCGAGCTGGTGATGCGGCACATCCACCCCGAGGACGTCCCGGCAGCCTGGGAGTCGCGGGAGGCGCTGCTCGAGCGGAGCGAGCCCTTCTCCTTCCTGCACCGCATCCGCACCGCGAGGAACGACGTCCGGGTGGTGCTGGCTGCCGGACACCTCGAGGACGAGGGCGGCACGCAGGTCGTGCACGGGCACCTCATCGACATCACCGACCTGCGCCAGGACGCCGTGCACACCGAGGTCGACACGGCCGTCGTGGACTTCGTCCAGCACCGCGCCGCCATCGAGCAGGCCAAGGGCGTGCTCATGCAGCTCTACAGCGTCGACTCCGACACCGCCTGGGCGCTGCTGCGCGCCTTCTCGGCCGACACCAACCGCAAGGTGCGCGACATCGCGCGGGTGCTGGTGACGGCGGCGACCGGCGACCGCACCCCCACCAAGGTCGGCCCGGTGTCGGCCCACGTGATGCTGGAGCGGTTGTACGCCGACGTGCCGGAGGCGGTCGCGAGCGACGGCTCGAAGGCCGAGTGACACGCACCTTCACCGTTCTGTGGGTGTGGCGTGTACTTCGGTTGTACCGTGGTCGCGTGCCCACCGTGCTGCTCGTCGAGGACGAGCCCGACCTCGCGCAGGCGATGGCGATCGCGCTCGGCCGGGCCGGCTTCGACGTCGTCACGGTCGACAGCGGGAGCGAGGCCCGTGCGGGCGTGGGTGAGCGTCACGTCGACGTCGTGGTGATGGACCGCGGCCTGCCCGACATGGACGGCCTGGAGGCCACTGCCTCACTGCGGGAGGACGGGTTCCTCGGCGCCGTCCTCGTGACGTCCGGCCACGCCGGGCCCGACCACGTCGCGGCCTGCCTGGGAGCGGGGGCCGACGACGTGCTCGGCAAGCCGTTCAGCCTCGTGGAGCTCGTGGAGCGGGTCCGCGGCTCGGTCCGGCCGCCCAGGGTCGCCGAGGCCGGCTGACGCCCGTCTCTTTCTTCGCCGGATCGCGTCATGGGACGCACGGTCGCCCGTCCCACCAGCGGTAGGGCCAGACGGTCGCGTTCCGTCGGGCTCGTCCACCGTCCCCGGACGTCGTCCTCCCGCCGGCGTCCGGTCCCCCCAGCGGCGGTGGGACCACGCACCACCAACGCGACTGCGGCACGGCCCTCGCAGGGGCCGTGCCGTTTGTCTGTCCGCCCACCGACTCTATTTGCACTGAGTGCAACAATGGCGGGGTGACGACGACCCCGCCCGCCGACGGCCGCAGCGTGCTGCGCGAGGAGCGGCGTCGCGCGATCCTCGACGCGGCGCGGGCGCTGGCCACCGAGCACGGGGCCGACGGGTTCACCGTCGAGCAGGTCGCGGCGCGAGCGGGGGTGTCGCGACGTACGGTCTTCAACCACGTCGCCGGCCTCGACCAGCTGCTGGTGGCGGTGTGCGAGCAGATCCTCGCCGAGGTGACCACCGACCTGCTCGCCGACATCGAGCGGCGGACGACCGGGCTGGCCCCCGACGACGCCGGGTGCCGCGCCGCGCTCGACGCAGTGGCCGAGGCCACCCGCGGCGTGGACCTGCCCACCGCCATCGCGACGATCCACCGCGTCCTCGGCTCGCCCGCCGTGCACGACGAGCGTGCGCAGGGCATCGCGCGGGCCGCCTTCGACCACGTCGGTGGTCGACTGCGCGCCCAGCTGCAGCGCCGCGCTCCCGCGCTCGACCCCGTCGACCTCGAGCTCAGCCTCGCGCTGCTCTTCGCCGGCATCACCACGATCGCCGACCTGTGGCTGGCCGAGCACCCCGACCTGGCACCGGACGTGCCGCCCGCGGCCCGCGCGGACTGGGACGACCTGCTCGACCGAGTGCTCCACCGCCTCCGCGTCGGCCTCACCGGCTGACCCACCACTCCTGCACACCACCGAAAGGCCCGCCACCCCATGGCTGAGCTCCTCTACCGCATCGGTCGCTTCGCGGCCCGCCGCCACTGGGCCGTCATCGGCGCCTGGCTGGCGGTCCTGGCCGTCACGGCGGCGACCTACGTGTCCTTCGCCGGAGCGCTGTCGTCGAACATCACGCTGCCCGACACCCCCACCACCCGGGTCTCCCAGCAGCTCGAGCGCGACTTCGAGGGCGCCGGCGGCGGCAACGGCTCGATCGTCGCCGAGACCACCGACGGCACCGCGTTCAGCGCCGCGCAGCAGCGCGAGCTGCTCGCGCTGCTCGACCGGCTCGAGGAGGTCGACTCCGTGGCGGAGGTGTCGGACCCGTTCGCCACCCAGGAGCAGCTGGACTCGTCCGCGGAGCGGGTGGCCGACGGCCGGGAGCAGCTCAACGACGGCCTGGCCCAGCTCAGCGCCGGCCAGGCGCAGATCGACGCGGGCCGCCAGGCACTCGACCAGCAGCGCGCCCAGGCACGAGAGGACGGCACGCTTGCCGAGATCCGCCCGCAGCTCCGGGAGGCCGAGCAGCAGCTCGACGACGGCCAGGCCGAGATCGACCGGCAGCGGGCCAGGGTCGACGAGCAGGCCCCGCAGCTGGAGCAGGGCGCCACCCTGTCCGAGCTGTCGTCCGCCTTCCGCACCGTGTCGGAGGACGGCAGCGCCGCGGTCGCCAACGTCACCTTCGACGTCTCGACCAACGAGGTGACCACGGAGGTGAAGACCGAGATCGAGGACGTCGTCGCCGACGCCGGCATCGACGGGGTGGACCTCTACCCCTCGCAGGACATCGCGCAGACCGTCCCGTCCATCCTCGGCCCGGGCGAGGTCGCCGGCGTCGTGATCGCCGCGATCGTCCTCTTCGTCATGCTCGGCACCGTCATCGGCGCTGCCCTGCCGCTGGTCACCGCGCTGCTCGGCGTCGGGGTCGCGTCGCTGGCCTCGCTGTCGTTCTCCGGGGTCGTGGACTTCGTCTCGGTGACCCCGGTCCTCGGCGTGATGCTCGGCCTCGCGGTCGGCATCGACTACTCGCTCTTCATCATCAACCGCCACCGCCGCCAGCTGATGCAGGGCGCCGAGCTCCACGAGTCGATCGGCCTGGCCAACGGCACCTCCGGCAACGCGGTCGTCTTCGCCGGCGTCACCGTGATGGTCGCGCTGCTGGCCCTCAACGTCACCGGCGTCGGGTTCCTCGGTCTGATGGGCACCGTCGGCGCCGTCGCCGTGCTGGTCGCGATCCTGATGGCCGTCACCCTCACGCCCGCGATCCTGTCGCTGGTCGGCGTACGCATCCTGCGCCGCCGCGAGCGCAAGCGCCTGGCAGCCGGCGAGCGCACGCACGACGAGGAGATCACCGACCGCGACCGGCCGATGAGCACCACCCGTGCGTGGACCGTCCTCGGGCTCGGTGTCGTCGCCCTGCTCGTGGTGGCCGCGCCCGCTACCCAGATGCGGCTCGGCCTCCCGGACGGCTCGACGCAACCGCCGGAGTCCGCCGCGTTCAAGGCGTACGACGTCCAGGCGGAGAAGTTCGGTGACGGGTCCAACGGCCCGCTCCTGGTCGTCGCCGACCTGCCGGGCGCGATCGCCGAGGACGACGTCGTCGCCGAGCAGGCCACCGTCGGCGAGCAGCTCGGCCGGGTGTGGAACGTCGAGGCGGTCGTGCCGATCGGCGCATCGACGGACCGCTCCGCGCTGGCCTTCCAGGTGATCCCGCAGGGCTCGCCGTCGAGCGAGTCGACCGCGGAGCTGGTGCAGAACCTGCGGACGCTCACGCCGGAGACGCTCGACGGAGGTGAGGCCACCCTCGGCGTGGCCGGCAACGCGAGCGCCGGGATCGACATCTCCGACAAGCTCGCCGACGTGCTGCCGACCTACCTGGTCCTGGTCGTCGGGCTGTCGCTGCTGATCCTGGTGCTGGTGTTCCGATCGATCCTCGTGCCGGTCACCGCCACCCTCGGGTTCGTGCTCTCCCTGCTGGCCGCGTTCGGAGGCATCACCGCGATCTTCCAGATGGGCTTCCTCGCCGACCTGTTCGGCGTGCACGCGCCCGGCCCGGTGCTGAGCTTCCTGCCGATCATCGCGACCGGCATCCTCTTCGGCCTGGCGATGGACTACCAGCTGTTCCTGGTCTCCGGGATGCGCGAGGCGTACGCCCACGGCGCGCCGGCGCGGGTCGCCGTGCAGCACGGCCTGCACGCGGGGCGCTCGGTCGTCACGGCCGCCGCGATCATCATGATCTCGGTGTTCGCCGGCTTCATCTTCAGCCACGACGCGACCATCAAGCCGATCGGGTTCGGCCTGGCCTTCGGCGTCCTGCTGGACGCGTTCGTCGTACGGATGCTGCTGATCCCGGCCGCGATGCACCTGCTCGGCGAGTCGGCGTGGTGGCTGCCGAGGTGGCTCGACCGGATCCTGCCCGACGTCGACGTCGAGGGCGCCAAGCTCGAGCGCAGCCACCCCGTGCACGCCCAGCCGGTCGACCCGCAGGCACCCGAGCACGAGCCGAGCGGCGCCCACGCGGCGCGGTGACGTTGACGTGGCGGTGCACCACAATGGTCCCGTGACCGAACCCCGCGCCGTCCACACCTGGCTCACGGACATGGACGGCGTCCTCGTCCGCGAGGAGGACCCGATCCCCGGGGCGAAGGAGTTCATCGCCGCGCTGCGCGAGCAGGAGGTCCCGTTCCTGGTCCTCACCAACAACTCGATCTTCACCCCGCGCGACCTGCGGGTGCGGCTGCTGCGCAGCAGCGGCATCGACGTGCCGGAGGGGTCGATCTGGACCTCGGCGCTCGCGACCGCGCAGTTCCTGGACGACCAGCGGCCCGGCGGGTCGGCGTACGTCGTGGGCGAGACCGGTCTGACCGCAGCGGTCCACGACATCGGCTATGTCATGACCGACCAGGACCCCGACTACGTCGTCCTCGGCGAGACGCGCACCTACTCGTTCGAGGCGATCACGCGC
>DATIAJ010000046.1:0-14355 GCA_035458105.1 Nocardioides sp.
CCCCCGAGACATCACGCTATCCTTTCGTTTGCGTGCGTTTGCTTCATTCAACGAACGTTCACGGTCGATGTCAACGCATCGTCCACAGGGCTTTCACGGCATCGAGCAACCGACGGCGGCGTCACGACGTCTCTCGGGGTGAAGGGGGACGATGACGATGAGGACCACGACGACGCGAGCCCGGTTCGCGGCGGGGGTCGCTGCCGCAGCGCTGCTGACCGCGACGGCAGGCTGCGCGACCGCAGGAGCGCCGATCGAGGCGCCCACCGGGGCGACGCCGACGGCCCCACCGATCTCGGGGCCGGTCGACCTCCCGGTCGCGGTCGGCCGGGACCTGTGGGTCGGCGGCGAGCGGGTGCCGGGGCGGTGGTGGTCCGCCGAAGGCCGCGGCACGCACTGGATCGCTCTCCGCGACGACCGCACGTGGTGGTGGGGCTACGACCAGCAACCCCACCGCATCGACGGCCAGGTCGACCAGTCCGTCGTCATCTCGCCCAGCGGGGGCTACACCGCCCACGTGCAGAGCGACATGCGCAACGGGTGGACGCTCGTCGGCGCCGACACCGAGTGGGGCGGCGAGGGCTTCGGGGGACTCGAGCTCCCGCGCGGCGCGATGAGCCCGGCGCCGCGAGCCGTCGCGGTGACCGATGACGGGCTCGTGGTCGCCCGCGGCCCGCGCTTCCAGTGGCTCTGGCGCCCGCTGGTCGACGGCGGCAGTGTCGACCTGGCCGAGACCGCTCCCGGGCAGGTCGTGCTCGACGGCACCGACGCCGGCCTGGTCGTCAACGAGGGCGGGTACGACCGGACCGACGGGCAGCAGGGCGCGCCCTATCTCGCCCGGCTCGCCGCGGACGGCGCGCTGACCCGGCTCGGTCCGGTGCCGACGCACGACGCGCTGGAGGCCAGTGAGCAGTGGCTGGCCTACGTGCCCCCCGGCACGCTGGGCGGTGAGGCGCTCGGCGCGGACGAGCTGCAGGTGCAGAGGCTCGACGGCTCGGACCCAGGGGTGCTCGCCGCGCCGGACGGCTGGCGTTTCGACGACACGGACATGCACTGGGAGGCCCCCGACGAGCTGCTCGCCGTGCTGGTGGCTGACGACGGCGAGGAGGCCCTGGCGCTTTGTCGCCCCGCGAGGGAGACGTGCGAGCTCATCGACCTGCCTGACTAGGCTCCGCCCATGTCCTGGGAGCACGACCTGTTCGCCTTGCTCGACGACCTCGAGGGCCAGGCCGCGGCGGCATGGGAGGCCGACCGCGAGGCCGAGCTCGCAGACCGGGCGCGCACCGAGTACGGCACCGTCACCCTCGCCAGCCGCCTGATGGCCTCACGCGGACGCGACGTGTCGCTCGACCTCCCGCACGTGGGCCGGCTCGAGGGCCGGCTCGCCCGGGTGGGGGAGGAGTGGTGCCTGATCAGCGGGGCCGGTCAGGACTGGATCGTCCCGCTCCGGTCGGTCACTGGCGTCCGAGGCGCGAGCGAGCGCTCGGTGCCCGACGTCGCCTGGTCGCCGGTCGACCGCCTCGGCCTGCGCGCCGCCCTGCGCCGGCTCGCGGACGCGGAGGCGCGCTGCCTGCTGCACCTGGCCGACGGCACCCGCCACGAGGCGTACGTCCTGCGCGTCGGCGCGGACTTCCTCGAGGGGCGCTCCACCTCGGGTGAGGTCGTCCTCGTGCCGTACGCCGGCCTGGTCGCCGTGCAGAGCCGCGACGACTAGCAGGTCAGGCGGGGGTCAGGCGCGGAGGTCAGGTGGCCTCGACGTCGTAGGGCGGGACGTGGCCCTCGGGAAGCGCGGACTGCTTGGCTGCCTCCGCCTGTTCGCGGTCGACCTCCGCCATGGCCTCGGTGATGTGCTTGCGCACGATCGTGCGGGGGTCGAGGTCGCGGAGCTGGAGGTCGGAGTACTCCGGGCCGAGCTCGTTGCGGAGCTCGTCGCGCGCGTTGGTGGCGAGCCCGCGCGCCCGGTGGAGCAGCTGCGCCGCCTGCCGGGCGAGGTCGGGCAGCTTGTCCGGACCCAGCACGACGACCGCCACGAGGGCGATCACGGCCAGCTCGAGGAGCCCGACGTCGAACATGACTCAGAACCTACTGCCTGCCCGGAGCGGTGGTCGGACGTGGTCAGAACTTGCTGGACGGGGTGAGCCCGAGCTGCATGCCCGCCAGCCCGCGGCCGCGACCCGACAGTGTCTGGGCGACCCGGGTCAGCTCGCGCGCGGCGGGGGCGGACGGGTCGGCCTCCACGATGGGCTTGCCGACGTCACCGCCCTCCCGCAGCGAGATGTCGAGCGGGATCTGGGCGAGGACCGGTACGTCGTAGCCGAACCGCCCCGACAGCGTCGCCGCCACGCGGGCGCCGCCGCCGCTGCCGAAGACCTCGAGCCGGTGGTCGTCCTCGACCGGGCAGTGGGGGCAGGGGAGGTAGCTCATGTTCTCGATCACGCCGACGACCCGCTGGTGCATCATCGACGCCATCGTGCCGGCGCGCTCGGCGACCTCGGCGGCCGCCTCCTGCGGGGTCGTGACGACGACGACCTCGGCGCTCGGCAGGTGCTGGCCGAGCGAGATGGCCACGTCGCCGGTGCCCGGGGGCAGGTCGAGCAGCAGCGCGTCGAGGTCGCCCCAGTAGACGTCCGCCAGCATCTGGACGAGTGCGCGGTCGAGCATGGGGCCGCGCCAGGCGACGACCTGGTCGCGGCGGGGCTTGAGCATGCCGATGGAGATGACCGAGACGCCGCTGGGCGTGGGCACCGGCATGATCAGGTCGTCGACCTGGGTCGGCCGGGTGTCGGCCACGCCGAGCATCGCCGGCACCGAGTGGCCGTAGATGTCGGCGTCCACGATGCCGACCTTGAGGCCCTGCGCGGCGAGCGACAGGGCGAGGTTGACCGTGACCGACGACTTGCCGACGCCGCCCTTGCCGCTGGCGATCGCGTAGACCTTGGTGAGCGAGCCGGGCTGCGCGAAGGGGATCTCGCGCTGGGCGCGCCCGTCGCTCAGGATCTCCTTGAGGCCGGCGCGCTGCTCGGCGGTCATCACGCCGAGGGTGAGGTCGACCGACGCGACGCCGGGGACCTTCGTGACGGCGGCGGTGACGTCGCGGTTGATGGTGTCCTTGAGCGGGCACCCCGCCACGGTGAGCAGCACGTGGACCGTGACCGAGCCGTCTGCGGCGACCTCGACGGAGTCGACCATCCCCAGGTCCGTGATCGGGCGCTTGATCTCGGGATCGTTGACGGTCGCGAGGGCGTCCATCACCTGCTGCTGCGTGGGGGTGCTCATGAGGAAGAAGTCTACGAGCCGCCCCGTGGGATCACGGTGTCGGCTCGTCCGCGGGGTCGCGACGCGAGAGGTCCTCGATGTCGCCGAGGAGCCCGCGCAGCTCGGAGCGGAGGAAGTCGCGGGTGGCCACCTCGCCGACCGCCATCCGCAGCGAGGCGACCTCGCGGGCGAGGAACTCCATGTCGGCGTGCGCCCGGGCGTTGGCCTGGCGGTCCTGCTCGGCGACCACCTTGTCGCGCTGCTCCTGCCGGTTCTGCGCGAGCAGGATCAGCGGAGCGGCGTACGACGCCTGCAGGCTGAGCATCAGGGTCAGGAAGATGAACGGGAACTCGTCGAAGCGCAGGTCGCCGGGCGCCAGCACGTTCCAGGCGATCCACGCGGCGACGAACATCGTCATCCACAGCAGGAACTTCGCGGTGCCCATGTAGCGCGCGAACGACTCGGCGAAGATGCCGAACGCGTCGGCGTCGACGCTCGGGCGCCGCACGAGCTGGCGGCGCGTGTCGCGGGGGGTGTCGAGGCGGGTACGGCGGTCGGTGCTCACCGGGCACCCCCGGTGGTGCGACCGGTGATCGGGCCGGGGCGCGGGGCGCGGTCGCGCCAGCCCTCGGGCAGCATGTGGTCGAGCAGGTCGTCGACCGTGACCGCGCCGAGCAGGCGACCCTCGTCGTCCACGACGGGTGCCGCGACCAGGTTGTAGGTCGCCAGGTGGGCCGCCACCTCGTCCATCGAGGCGTCGGGGCGCAGCGGGTCCATCGACTCGTCGAGCGCGGCGGCCACGAGGGTCGAGGGCGGCTCACGCAGCAGCCGCTGGATGTGCGCCGCCCCCAGCAGCCGGCCCGTCGGGGTCTCCAGCGGCTGGCGGCAGACGTAGACGAGCGCCGCGAGGGCCGGGGTGAGCTCGGGGTTGCGCACGTGGGCGAGCGCGTCGGCGATGGTCGCGTCGGGGGAGAGGATCACCGGTTCGGGCGTCATCATCGCGCCGGCCGTGTCGTCGTCGTACGACATCAGGCGCCGGACGTCCTCGGCCTCGTCGGGCTCCATCAGCCCGAGCAGCGTCGCGGCGGTCTCGGGGTTGAGCTCGGCGATCAGGTCGGCGGCGTCGTCGGCGGACATCTCCTCGAGCACGTCGGCGGCGCGCTCGGAGTCGAGGTGCTCGAGGATCTCGACCTGGTCCTCGTCGGGGAGCTCCTCGAGCACGTCGGCCAACCGCTCGTCGTCGAGGGCCGCCACGACGGCCGTACGCCGCTCCGGCGGGAGGTCGTGGATCATGTTGGCCGCGTCGGCCGGGCGCATGTCGTTGAGCGCGGCGATCAGGTGGGTGGCGCCCTGGGTGGGCTCGTGCCGGGTCAGGCCGGTGACGTCGCGCCACTCCACGACGTGGGTCTGCCCGCGGCGCCGGAAGCCCTTGCTCGGCTCCTGCACCGCGACGCGCGAGAGCACCCAGTCGCGGTTGCGGGCCTGCTCCATCGCGACGTCGTACACGACGCCGGTGATGCCACCCTCCTTGGCGGGGTCCTTGATCGTGACCGTGCGGTCGAGCATCTGGCCCATCACGAGCGTCTCGGTCGAGCGCTGCTCGAAGCGACGCATGTTGAGCAGGCCGGTCGTGTGCACCTGGCCGCTGTCGATGGCGGTGATGCGCGTCATCGGCACGAAGATCCGGCGTCGGCCGAAGACCTCGGCGACCATGCCGAGGACCCGCGGCTGGCTCGTCTCGGTGCGGAGCGCGACGACCAGGTCGCGCACCTTGGCCACCTGGTCGCCCTGGGGGTCGAAGATCGGCAGCCCGACGAGCCGGGCCACGAAGACGCGGGTCGGGGTGGTGCTCACGGCGGCCACGTTAGCGTGCCGATCGCTCCGGAGAACCGCCTCCGCGCCGGAGCCGTGGTGTACTCTCGTGTAGCACGAGTCACTTCTGTCACATCGATCGGGCCCGGGACGACACGTCTGACGTGTGGTGAGTGGTCACGGTCGGGTCACCTCGACGACGCCACTTCCCCGACCTCTGTGAGGCCCCTTCCATGTCCGGCACGACTGCTTCCTCGCGCCCGTCCTCCCTCCGACGCCTCGGCGCCGTCACCCTGACGCTCGCCACGGCCCTGCTCGTGGCCCCTGCGGCTCGCGACGCCGGCCCGGCGTCCGCGGCCGCCGCGCCCGCGACCGCGCCCGTCGCGGCCCGCGCGGCCGACACCGCGCAGACGACGCCGGCGACCTTCTTCCGGGTCGGCAACTTCAACGTCCTCGGCGCCGACCACACCGCCCCCGGCGGGAAGCGCAAGGGCTGGGAGTCCGGCACCGTGCGCATGGATCGCGTGGTGAGCCTGCTCCAGCAGAACACCCTCGATGTCGTCGGCTTCCAGGAGTTCCAGCCGCCGCAGGCCGCCCGCTTCGGCGAGCTGATGGGCACCTCGTGGCAGACCTACCCGGGCCTCGACAACCCGGCCGGCCCCTCGGTGAACTCGATCGGGTGGAACACCGGCGTGTGGACGCTGCTCGAGGCTCGCACGATCCCGATCCCCTACTTCGACGGCGTGCCCAGCCGGATGCCGGCCGTGCTCCTGCAGAACGTCGAGACGGGTCGTCGCGTCTGGTTCTTCAACACCCACAACCCGGCCGACGTCCGCGGCCCGGCCCAGTCCTACCGCGACGCCGGCTTCGCGATGGAGGTCGCGCTCGCCAACGAGCTGCGCGCCGCCTACCCCGACGCGCCGTTCATCTCGCTCGGTGACAAGAACGAGCGCGGCAGCTACTACTGCAAGGTCGCGCCCGGCTCCGGCATGTGGTCCGCCAGCGGCGGCTACGTCGACGGCAGCACCTGTCAGCCGCCCGCCGGTGGCGCGATCGACTGGATCATGGGCACCAAGGACGTCTTCTTCAACGGCTACACCCGGGTGTGGAACGACTACGTCTCCAAGACCAGCGACCACCCCCTCTACTACTCCAACGCCGTCGTGCCGGCCTCCGCGCCCATTGGGGTCGACCACGTCGTGGTCGTCGCCGTACCCGGCCTGACCTCGGCCATCGCAGGCGGCTCGAAGGCCCCGGGCGAGGCCACGCGCATGGCCGACAACGGCGCCTCGACCACCAACGCGCGCACCGCGACCGAGAGCACCCAGGCCGACGCCAACCTCACGTCGCTCCTCACCGGGCGCCGGGTGTTCCCCAAGAGGGGCGGACACGGTGTCGGCTCCGAGAAGAAGCTGCCGTCGACGGTCCACGACTCGGCGGGCCAGTACGTCTCCAGCCTCTTCGACCTCGCCCACAACAACTCGGGTCGGACGATGTTCGCCTCGAGCCGCAAGGAGACCCGCCTCGTCCTCAGCAGCTGGAACCGCAAGAGCGGCGGCAAGGACCCCTACGGCGTCGACGACGGCACGGCCAAGATCGACCGGTTCAAGATCAAGCGCGACGACGCACAGGCCGTCGGCTGGTGGCGCGAGACGATCGAGCGCAAGCCCGCCGAGCTGAGCGTCATCGAGCTCTCGGGCGTCCTGAAGACCGGCCTCGACGACGGCTTCAAGGGCGCGGCCTACGAGAAGGCGGTCCGCAAGGCATTCCAGAAGGTGGCCGGCATCCGACGCAGCATCGCCAAGTCGCCGGCGATGAACGGCACGACGCTGCTGGTCGTCACCGGCACCGGCGGCGCGCAGAAGTCGAAGGGCTCGTCGCGCACCTGGGCGAAGAGCTACAAGGTGCCGATGTGGGTGACGGGTCCCGGCGTCCCGGCCGCGAGCGATCTCTACTCCCTCAACCCGTCCTTCAGCTCTCCCGGCAGCCAGCAGGTCAACTACTCCGGCGCCCAGCCGATCCGGGTCGGCGACCTCACCAACCTGGTGACGCGCACGCTGGGCGTCCCGCCGGTGCCGGGCTCGTCGATGGACCCGGAGCAGCGCTTCCAGGTCTTCGACCCGCTGCTGGTCCCGGGGTCCTGATCCGCGAAGGTTGGTGCGGGGCCGCGGCGCCCGGTTAGGCTTGCGGCTCCGAGCCGCCCACGTCCCGCGTGGCGCCGTCCACCGGGGCCGTCGGCTCACCCCCCGCAGAAGGTGGCCGTGAAGCACAAGGACCCCGAGACCACGAGCGGCCCGCGCCGCTCGCGCGTCGAGCTGTGGGCTCCCTTCCTCGTGCTCGCGATCATCGTCGCCGTCGTGTGGGCGTCGTTCTGGTCGGACTCGGCGGTCGACGAGGTGGCCACCGACCGGACGAGCGCCTCGCAGGCCACCTCTGCGTCCGACGCCTCCGACGCCCCGGGCACAGAGCCCGGGGACGAGGGGGCCGACGGGGCGGGACAGCGCTCCGGCTCGGCCGGCGCCGAGCCGGAGCACCCGGAGCCCGAGCAGCTCGAGGCGTCCGTACGCCGCTTCCGGGCCGCCCAGCGCCGGCTGGCCGCCCGCGTCTCCCGGCAGGTGAGGGAGGTCGAGCAGCGCTTGCAGTCGTTCGAGTTCCAGGTCGCGACCTACAACGTCCTCGGTGACTCCCACACGGGGCCGGGGGGCAACCGGCCCGGCTGGCCCGACGCCAGCCCGCGCATGGACATGACGATCGGCCAGCTGCGGAGCAACGGGATCGACGTCGTCGGGTTCCAGGAGTTCGAGCAGAGCCAGTACGACATGTTCACCTCGCGGGCGGGGGAGTACTCGCTCTACCCGGGCATGTCGCTCGGCAACCGGTCGGTGCGCTTCAACATCGCCTGGCGCTCCGACATGTTCCGGCTGGTGGAGGCGCACACGCTTCCGATCCCCTATGCCGGAGGCAACCGGATCGACATGCCCGTCGTCCTCCTGGAGTCGATCAGCACCGGACGCCGGGCGTGGTTCGCGAACTTCCACAACCCAGCCGACACCCCCAACCTCGGCAACAACGCCGGGTGGCGGGCCGAGGCGGCCGCCATGGAGGTGGCCCACCTGACCCAGCTGCACCAGGCCGACGGCACGCCGGTGATCGCCACCGGCGACTACAACGAGCGCGCTGAGATCTTCTGCCGCTTCACCGCAGGCGGCGTCTTCACCGCAGCTGCGGGCGGCAGCTCGGCCGGCGGCTGCTCGCCCCCGTCCGGCATGCAGGTCGACTGGGTGTTCGGCTCCACGGGCGTCGCCTTCGGCGGCTATGCCGTCACCGGCACGGGCCAGGCGTCCGACCACAACATGGTGCACGCCACCGCCACCCTCACCGAGGGGGTCGCGGAGCCGGGGACCGACGACACGAGCGACGACGAGACCGAGGCCCCGTAGCCGCCGGAGCCGCGCGCGAGCCGCTCGGTATAGTCCGCCGCGTGAGGTCCCTGAGCCAGTTGCGGCGTCCCGACGCGCTGGAGGTCCTCCGGATCGACGCCGAGGGCCTGCTGGTCGCCGACGCCCGCGAGCAGCTCGTCGACGTGGCCTTCGACGGTCGCCGCATCTGGTCGTTCTGGCTGCTCCGCGACGGCGAGCGGGGCGACGACGGGATCACCCTGCAGTGGCCCAAGCCTCTGCGGCCGTTCCTCGACGGTGTCACCGAGGTGACCCTCAGCGACCCCGGCTCCGACACCGTGCTCTTCTCGCGCGCGGTGCAGTTCGGCGAGCGCTCCGACCGGATCGCCGTCGTCAACCCCGCCGGCCGTCCGCTGGCGCTCGACAAGTCGCTCAAGCTGGTCGAGACCTTCGACACCCGCGACGCCGCCCAGGTCGAGCCGCTGCTCGACGCGATCGAGGAGGTGCTCGACGCGCTGCGTCGGGTCGGGCTCGACGCCTTCCTCGCCTACGGCACCGCCCTGGGCGCGATCCGCGACGGCGGCCTCATCGGCCACGACAGCGACGCCGACCTGGGCTACGTCAGCACCTACGACCACCCGGTCGACGTGATCCGCGAGTCCTTCCGGATCCAGCGCGCCCTCACCGACATGGGCTACCGCGTCACCCGCTACAGCGCGATCGCCCTCAAGGTCCACGTCGTGGAGAGTGACGGCCTCGACCGCGGGCTCGACGTCTTCGGCGGGTTCATGCGCGACGGCAAGCTCTACCTCATGGGTGAGATCGCCGTGCCGTTCGAGCGCGAGTGGATCTACCCGCTCGGGACGGCCTCGCTCGAGGGACGCGAGTTCCCCGTCCCGGCCGACGCCGACAGGTTCCTCACCGCCACCTACGGCCCCCACTGGCGGGTGCCCGACCCGGCCTACAAGTTCACCACCCCCGCGAGCACCATCGAGCTCTTCAACGGCTGGTTCCGCGGGATGCGCACCGGCCGCGCCGGCTGGCACGCCTACCACAAGCGCACCGCGCACCACGCCGCGTCGGTCTCGGCGGTCGCCGAGGCTGTCGCCGCGCGCCACCCCGACCTCGCGACGTACGTCGACATCGGCTGCGGCCGCGGCACCGACGTCGCCTGGTTCGCCGACCGCGGCGTGAGGGCGATCGGGCTCGACTTCCAGCCCTACGCCTACGACGCCGAGGCCCAGCGCCGCGCCGACGACCCGCGGGTGACCTTCCAGCTCTTCAACCTCCTCGAGCTGCGCCACGTCCTCGCCGTCCCCGCCTGGATCGCCCGGATGCCCGGGCCGCGCGCGGTCGGGTGCGTCCACGTCGTCGAGCGCCTCGGTCGCCGGGGTCGCCTCAACATGCTGCGCTCGGCCCGCATGGTGCTGGCCGGGACGACCGGCACCCTGCACCTGCAGTTCCTCAGCGAGAAGGGGCGCGACGGCTACGCTCGCCGCACCGGCGCCCGCAAGCCCCTCGACCCGGCGATCGTCGCGGCCGAGGTGGAGGAGTCCGGCGGCCGGATCCTGGAGCAGGTCCGCGAGCACGTCTCGGACGTGCCCGGCAGCTCGCAGGTGTGCCGCATGATCATCGACTGGAACGCGTGAGGTGGCAGCAGACATGTTCGGACTCCCCAACCTGCGGGGCAACCGGAGGGGCACCCCCGGCCCCGAGGCCGGCGGCGACCTCGAGAAGCGCGTCGCCGCGCTCGAGGAGGCCGTCCAGGAGAACCGCGCCCTCAACGTGCGCCTGGCCGAGCTCACCGACGTCGTGACGGAGCTGCTGCTGCCAGTGGCCGCGCGTGACGAGGAGAAGCTGGAGGAGCTGCTCGGGAAGTACCGCGAGGACTTCTCTTGAGCGCTGGCCCGCGCGACCACGCTCGGTCCCGCCGGGTGTTCCTCCACATCGGGCTGCCCAAGACCGGTACGACGTACCTCCAGCAGGTCGTCTGGGCCAACCGCGACCGTCTCCGGTCGGCGGGGCTGTTCCTGCCTGGGTTCGGGCACCGCGAGCACCTCTGGGCAGCACTGGACCTCCAGGAGCGGCCACGGCTCGCCCGACGCCACCAGGACGCCCCCGGGGCGTGGCGTCGGCTCGTCGACCAGGCGTCCGCGCAGCCCGGCGACGTGCTGATCACCCACGAGTTCCTGTGTGGCGCGAGCGCCGAGCAGGCATCCAGGGCGGTCGCCGACTTCCCCGACGCCGAGGTCCACGTCGTGGTCACCGCTCGCGACGCTGCCAGTGTCGTCTCCGCCGGGTGGCAGGAGTCGGTGAAGAACGGCAGCACGGTCGATCTCGACGCGGTGATGGCGGGCGAGGCCGCGGGTGGGCCCGAGTTCAGCATGCGCACCTGGGACCTGGCCGGGGTCCTCGAGCGATGGACCCCCGACCTGCCGGCCGAGCGGGTGCACGTCCTGGTGATGCCCGGGGCCGGCCAGCCGCGCGACCTGCACTGGCGGCACTTCGCCGAGGTGCTCGGCGTCGACCCCGACGCCTACGAGGCGCCCGCCGACGCGGTCAACCCCGCCCTCGGGATCGTCCAGATCGAGACCCTCCGGCTGGTCAACAAGCACCTCCCGCCCTACTCGGCGCAGGAGCGCGGGGTGTGGATCCGCGGCTACCTCGCCGAGGACCTGCTGGCCCGGCAGCCGCGCGAGCGCGGAGGGCTGCCGGCGCACCACCGCGAGCGGTTCGCCGAGCTGGACCGCGCGGCCGCGGCCCTGATCGCCGACCGCGGCTTCCACGTGCTGGGGGACCTCGCGGCGCTGACCGCGGACACGGGGGGTGCCCCGGGCCGGGAGCCCGACACGGTCACCACCGACGAACTTCTCGAATCGGCCTCGCGACTGGTCGCTGATATCGTGGCCGACGTCCGCGCGAGCACAGGTGATGTGCCGCCACGTCGGGGGAATCTCTGATCCGGGCGCCCCGAGGGTGCCACGTAGGAGTCTTTGTGCGTTCCAAGTTCGTTGCCCTTCTCGCCACCTGTGGGCTCCTGGCCTCGCTGGCCGCGTCCACCTCGGGTGCCACCGCCGCGCCCGCACCGACCCCGAGCACGACTGACGCGTCGACGTCGGCGCCGCTGACGGGACTCGCCGCGCGCAAGCCCGGCAAGCCCAACAAGAAGTGGAAGGTCCCCACCGGGGCGAAGTTCAACAACCCGATGATCCCCAGCAAGCGCTTCGTCATCGAGCGCCACGTGCTGCGTGCGATCCGCAACACGCCCAAGGGCGAGAAGATCACCATCTCGGCCTACTCGCTGGACCGCCAGGTCTTCGCTGATGAGCTCATCCGTGCGAAGAAGCGCGGCGTGAAGGTGCGGGTCCTGCTCAACGATCACCTCGTGCCCGGCGCGCAGGTCCGCATCCAGCGCGTGCTCGGTCACAACACCAAGAAGAAGAACTTCCTCAAGCGGTGCACGTCCGGCTGCCGGGCCGACGAGAACGAGTACAACAACCTGCACAGCAAGTTCTACCTGTTCAGCCGCACCGGCAAGAACCGCAACGTCGTCATGCTCGGCTCCTACAACATGACGCTCAACGCGGTGCGCTGGCAGTGGAACGACCTGTGGACGACGGTCGGCAAGACGACGCTCTACGACCAGTACATCGCGCTGTTCAACGACATGCGCCCCGACTGGGACAAGCGCCGCGCGACCTACGCGTTCTGCGAGGCGGGGCTCAACTGCCCCTCGGGCGACCAGCACAAGTACTACAACATCGTCTTCCCCCGCTACACGACGCCGTCCAACGACGCGGTCCTCGACATCCTCAACAACATCCAGTGCGTCTACACCGACGCCGCCGGCGCGCAGCGCCGCACCCAGCTCGCGCTGTCCATGCACTCGATGCGCGGCAAGCGCGGCAACTACATCGCCGACAAGCTCCGCGACCTCTACGCGCAGGGCTGCAACCTGCGGGTCAACTACGGACTCATGGGCTTCCACACCAAGAAGCACATCGGTGCGGCGACCGCTCGTGGGCGCGTGCCCCTGCGCTCCACCGGGTTCAACCTCGCGGACGACGTGCCGACCGGTGACCCCGAGATCGACAACATGCCCGAGAACATCGAGCGCTACACGCACCACAAGTACTTCGTGCTGAAGGGCTCCTACAAGGGCAACGTCGACAGCCACATGGTGTGGACCGGTTCGACCAACTGGTCGAGCCTGGGCACGCCGCAGGACGAGATCCTGTTCAGCATGCACGGGCGCGGCAACGTGCGCGACTACATGGAGAACTTCAACACCATGTGGAAGAAGCCGTTCAGCCGCGACGCCTACACCACGACGTACTCCTCCTGGAAGACCGTCAACGGCCGTCGCGTCGGCGTCGGCCCGATGGTGACGATCGAGCCCGACCGCCTCAAGGGCGCGGGCCCGACCTGGGAGAACGACTGAGCCGAGCTCAGCCCTCCTGCTCGCCCGCCTCGTCGGCCGGCAGGAGGGTCTCGGCGAGCCCGCGCACCGTCTCGAGGTCGGGGCCCTGGAGCACCACGGTGCTGCCCTTGAGGTCGTAGGCCAGCACGGTCGCTCCCTCGTGGTCCCACGCCGACCAGGCGCCGGTGCCCCAGTCGGAGAGGTCGACGTCGTCGGCCGCCGTGAGGTCGGGCTGGTCGGCCAGCACGTCGTCGCTCGTGCCGGGCAGCTGGTCGAGGACCACGTCACCGGTCGGTGCGGTGAACTCCATCCGCCACCACTGCGGGTCGGGCTGGTAGCCGCCGCCGACCGTGGTCCAGCCTTCCGGGAGGGCCGAGGGAACCATGGTGATGAGCTCGTCGCTGGTCGCGCGCAGGGCGGCCTTCTTGTAGCGCTCGGCCAGGGCCGGCTCGGTGCCGAAGTCGACGGGCTCGACCGGCGCGGCGCTGGGCGTCTCGCTGGGCGTCTCGCTGGGAGTCTCGGAGGAGGAGGTCTCCGAGGAGGGGTCGACGCCGGTGTCGGGGGTGTCCTCCCCGCACGCTGCGAGGAGCAGGACGAGGGAGGCTCCGAGGGCTGGTCCGATCGTTCGGGTGGCTCGCATGCGATCCACTCTCTCACGCGGGCCTGACCGTCCGGCGACTGTGACGACTGTCTCGGCTCGGGACCCTGCCCCTGGTGTTCGGTCGACACCTAGACTCCGAGCGATCCAGCCGCGAGCGCCCAGGAGCCACGACATGCCCCGCCTCTGCCAGACCGACGGCCTCTCCGAGGACCAGACCGAGATCCTGAAGGCCGTACGGCAGTTCGTGGACGAGCAGATCATCCCGGTCGCGCAGGAGCTCGAGCACGCCGACGAGTACCCGCAGGAGATCATCGACGGGCTCAAGGAGCTCGGCGTCTTCGGCCTGACGATCCCCGAGGAGTTCGGCGGGCTGGGGGAGTCGCTGCTGACGTACGCCTTGGTGGTCGAGGAGATCGCGCGCGGGTGGATGAGCGTCTCGGGCGTGATCAACACCCACTTCATCGTGGCCTACATGCTGATCCAGCACGGCACGGCCGAGCAGAAGGAGAAGTACCTCCCGCGGATGGCGACCGGTGAGGTGCGCGGCGCGTTCTCGATGTCCGAGCCCGGCCTGGGTTCCGACGTGTCGGCCGTGTCGACGAAGGCGACGAAGGCCGACGACGGCAGCTACTCCATCACCGGCCAGAAGATGTGGCTGACCAACGGCGCCACCTCCACCCTCGTCGCAGTGCTGACGAAGACCGACGAGGGCGCCGAGAGCGTCTACAAGAACATGACGACGTTCCTGGTCGAGAAGGAGGCCGGGTTCGGCGAGACGGCCCAGGGCGTCACCGTGCCGGGCAAGATCGACAAGATGGGCTACAAGGGCGTCGAGACGACCGAGCTCATCCTCGAGGGTCACCAGATCG
>DATIAJ010000047.1:0-3467 GCA_035458105.1 Nocardioides sp.
TCGAGGTAGGGCTGGTCCGCCTTGCTGACGTAGGCGTACTGCTGCTCCTCGTAGTCGATCACGTCCGCGGTGTGGTTGGTGATGATGTCGAAGAAGACCTTGATGCCACGCCCGTGCGCCTCGTCGATGAAGGCCTCGAGCTCGGCGTTGGTGCCGAAGTGCGGGTCGATCTGCGTGAAGTCGGTGACCCAGTAGCCGTGGTAGCCGGCACTGGCGTCGGAGCCGCTCCCCTGGACGGGCCGGTTCTTGAAGCTCGGGGTCAACCAGATGGCGGTCGTGCCGAGGTCGGCGATGTAGTCGAGTCGGTCGGAGAGGCCCTCGACGTCGCCGCCGTGGAAGAAGCCCTTGTCAGTGGGATCGAGCCCCGTCGTGAGCCGGTCGCCCGTGAGACCGCCCGCGTCGTTGGCCGGGTCGCCGTTGGCGAAGCGGTCGGCCATCACGAAGTAGAAGTTCTCCCGCGTCAGCGGGCCACGCAGCGAGGTACCGGCGATAGCGCGGTCGGCCTTGGTCGGGGTGGCGGAGGGTAGCTCGGCCGGCGCCACGGCGACCCGGTGGGACGCGTCGTCGTAGGTGAAACGGAGGCGCGCGGGGTGCTCCAGCACGAGCGGCAGGTTGGCGCCGCCGGCCGCGCCGCCGACGCCGTAGTTCTCCTCCCAGGAGCCGTTGACCGCGACCTTGTACTCGTAGGTGCCGGAAGGCACCTCGGCCTCGAGCTCCCACGAGCCGTCGGGCAGGCGGTCGAGGCTCGAGGCCTCGCAGGCGGGCGCCCAGTCCTCGGCGCACCCGACCTCGTCCTGGAGGTTGCCCACCAGCGTGACCGAGGACGGCGGTTCCGCGCGGTGGTCCGCGCGGGCGGGGGCGAGGGGCGCCAGCGAGGCGACGAGCGTGGCCAGGGTGGCCAGGGTGGCCAGGCCGAGGAGGGCAGGGGACGAACGACGCACGATGGCTCCCGAGACGGTGCGAGGCCCCGACCGCGGATGGTCGGGGTGGCGCCGGTCACACTAGGCTCCGCCTGAGAGAACTTGCAAGGTCTGCAAGATCTTTCAGCCGCGTCCCGCGGCACGAACCCCGGATCTTGCAGGAACCACCCGGATCGACCCCCTCGGCCCACCCTTCCGGTACTTCATCCCACCCCTGTCAGGTCACTACACTCTCGACCTACTCGGGGCGACGGGGGACGACGGGGCGGTCACGGAGGTGACGTGGGGACACAGGGGGAAAGCACCCTCGGCAGGGTGCTGCGCGCGCTGCGCGAGGACGCCGGGCTCTCCCAGGAGGAGCTCGCCGAGCGCGCCGGCCTGAGCCCGCACGCGATCAGCGCCCTCGAACGGGGCACCCGCACGCGTCCCTATCCACACACCCTGCGCTCGCTCGCCACGGCACTCGACCTCACCGAGGAGCAGCGCGCGGCGCTGCTCGCCGCCGTCCCGTCGCGGGCGCGCGCTGCCGCCACGGCCACGACCGGCGCCGCCGCCGGCAGACGGGACCTGCCGGTCCCGGCCACGCCGCTGATCGGGCGCGACGACGACGTACGCCGGGTGGGCGACCTGCTGCGCGCGAGTCGTCTCGTCACGCTCAGCGGTCCCGGGGGCGTCGGCAAGACCCGCCTGTCGCTGGCCACGGCGGCAGCGGTCCGCGACCGCTACGCCGACGGCGTACGACTGGTCGAGCTCGCACCGCTCCTCGAACCCGGCCAGCTGCTCCCGGCGATCGCCGACGCGGTCGACGCCACCCGCGACCCGTCCCGGACGGTGGCCGACGACATCGTCGACCGGCTGCGCGGGGAGCACCTCCTGCTGGTGCTGGACAACGTCGAGCACCTCCTCGACGCCGCACCGGACGTCGCCGCGCTGGTGGAGGCCGTGCCCGACCTGTCCGTCCTGGCGACCAGCCGGGCGCCGCTGCGGGTGCGCGGCGAGACGGAGTACGCCGTGGAGCCGCTGGAGGTGGACGACCTGCCGGACGGATCGCCCTCCCCCGCCGCCCTGCTCCTGCTCGACCGCGCCCAGCGGGTCAACCCCGGCTGGGGTGCCGACCCGGCCGACGCGGTGGCGGTGGGCGCGACCTGCGAGCGTCTCTCCGGCCTGCCCCTCGCCCTCGAGCTCGCCGCCGCCCGGGCGCGACTGCTCGACCCCGGCTCGCTGCTCGAACGGCTCGACACGGCGCTGCAGGCCGGACCGCGCGACCTCCCGCCGCGCCAGCGCACGATGCGCGCCACCCTCGACTGGAGCCAGGGCCTGCTCGACGCACCTGCGCGCCGGCTGCTGCGGCTCATGGGCGTCTTCGTCGGCGGCACCACGCTTGCCGACCTGGAGGCGATCGCAGGGCGGGTCGGGATCGACGACGTCACCGTGGTCACCAGCCTCGAGGAGCTGGTCGAGCACTCCCTGGTCCTGGCCGGGAGCTCCGGCCGACTGCGGATGCTGGAGCCGGTCGTGCAGTACGCCCGCGACCTGCTCCGCGAGGCGGACGAGTGGGAGGACGCCGCGCGGGCCCATGCGGCGCACTACCTCACCGTTGCCGAGGCCAACCACTCGAGCTACCGCGACGGCGGCCAGGTCGCGGCGCTGCACCGCATCGACCTCGAGCACGCCAACCTCATGGCGGCCGCCGAGCGCTCGCTGGCGGCCGGTGACATCGAGACCCCGGCCCGGATGGCATGGGAGCTGTGGCTCTACTGGTGGCTGCGCGGCGACCACGACCACGGCCGACGGTTTGCGGAGACCGCCCTCCGCCACGCCCCGGACCTGCCCGACGACGTGCACGCCCGCGCTGCACTCGCCGCCGCCACGATGTCCTTCGCCATGGACGACGTCACCGCGGCCGCCGAGTGGTGGGCCCGCTCCCACGAGCAGGCCGGCGACGACCCGGCGATCCTCTCGAACGCCGTGGCCGGCGAGGGCCTGGTGGCTCTCGTCGAGGGCGACCTCGGCCTGGCCCGCGCCCGCTTCGAGGCGGCCAGGCACCACGCCGAGGTCGCCGGCCCCGAGGTCCAGTGGACCTGGGGGTTGACGCACGTCTGGCTGGGCACCGTGGCACTCCTCGAGGGTGACGCGGACGAGGCCGTGCGGCTGATCGAGGCCGGCCTGGACTCGGCGAGGAGTCGGGAGGACCGGTTGTCGTCCTACATCGCGCTCTACAACCTCTTCCAGGTGGAGCTCGGTCGCGGCGACCACGTCGCCGCCCGCCGCCACCTCGAGGAGAGCACCAGGCTGTCGCTGGAGACCGGCGACCAGGCCAACCTCGCCTACCTGCTCGACGCAGGCGCGGTGCTCGCCGCGGCCTCCGACCAGCACGCGCGGGTGCCGCTGCTGCTCGGCGCTGCCCAGGCGATCCGCGAGGCGCAGGGCGCGCAGGGCTACGGCTACTACCGGCCCGACCCGGACGCCATCACCGCGGCGGCCGACGACGCGCGGTCGCACCTCGGCGCCGACCGCTACGACGACGCCCTCGACACCGGGCGCGGC
>DATIAJ010000048.1:0-15730 GCA_035458105.1 Nocardioides sp.
GAGTGACCTCGGCACCCACCCCGACCCTCGCCCTCGACGGCCGCTTCGCCCGGGAGCTGCCGGAGCTGGCCCTGCCGTGGCAGGCCGTCGACACCCCGGATCCCCGGGTGCTCGTCCTCAACGAGCCCCTGGCCCGCGAGCTGGGCCTCGACCCCGACTGGCTGCGCGGCGACGGCATCGGGCTGCTCACCGGCACCCGCGTCCCAAAGGGGGCGACGCCGGTCGCGCAGGCCTACGCCGGCCACCAGTTCGGCGGCTACTCCCCGCGACTCGGCGACGGACGCGCCCTGCTCCTCGGCGAGCTCGTCGACGACGCCGGGCGGCTGCGCGACCTGCACCTCAAGGGCTCGGGTCGTACGCCGTTCTCCCGCGGCGGCGACGGCCTGGCCGTCGTCGGCCCGATGCTGCGCGAGCACGTCGTCAGCGAGGCGATGCACGCCCTCGGCATCCCCACCACCCGCAGCCTCGCCGTCGTCGCGACCGGTCGCCCGGTGCAGCGCGAGACGGTGCTGCCCGGGGCGGTGCTGGCCCGGGTGGCGAGCAGCCACCTGCGCGTCGGCACGTTCCAGTACGCCCGCGCCACCGACGACCTCGACCTGCTGCGCCGCCTCGCCGACCACGCGATCGGCCGCCACCACCCTGCTGCCGCCGAGGCGGAGCACCCGCACCTCGCGCTCTTCGAGGCCGTCGTCGCCACCCAGGCCGCGCTGGTCGCACGCTGGATGCTGGTCGGCTTCGTCCACGGCGTGATGAACACCGACAACATGACCATCTCGGGCGAGACGATCGACTACGGACCGTGCGCCTTCATCGACGCCTTCGACCCCGCCACCGTCTACAGCTCCATCGACACCGGCGGGCGCTACGCCTACGGCAACCAGCCCGTGGTCGCCGAGTGGAACCTCGCCCGCTTCGCCGAGGCCCTCCTGCCGCTCCTGGCCGAGGACCAGGACGCGGCCGTCACGATCGCGGTCGAGTCGCTCGGCGCCTTCCGCGAGCACTACTCCGCGGCCTGGACGGCGGGCATGCGAGCCAAGCTGGGTCTGCCCGACGGCGTCGACCTCGCGGAGGCGTCGAGCATCACGGCCGACCTCGTCGCGCTGATGCAGGCCGACCGCGTCGACCACACGTCGTTCTTCCGCAGCCTCGGCGCGGCCGCTCGGGGCGACGCGGAGCCGGCCCGTGGGATGTTCCTCGACCTCGCCGGCTTCGACGCGTGGACCACCCGGTGGCTCGCGCTCGGCCCCGACGCCTCGGCGATGGACCGCACCAACCCGGCGTACGTCCCCCGCAACCACCTCGTCGAGGAGGCGCTGACCGCCGCCACGGACGGCGACCTCGCACCGCTCGACCGGCTGCTCGAGGCCGTCTCGTCACCGTACGACGAGCGCCCGGGCCTCGAGCGCTACGCAGAGCCCGCCCCGGACTCCTTCGGCGCCTACACCACGTTCTGCGGCACCTGAGCGCGTCGCGTTCCTTCTGCCGTGAGCGGAATCGTTCGGCCACCGGCCGGCACCGGGGCTAGGTTCTGCCCATGGGCGACATCCTGCGATTCCCCGATCCCGACGCACCGGAGCCGCTGTGGCGCGAGCTCGTCGGCCGCGAGCTGCACCACGAGCGCACGAGGCGCGGGGAACGCCTCAAGGACGTGGCCGAGCGGGCGGGGGTCTCCGTGCAGTACCTCTCCGAGGTCGAGCGCGGGCTCAAGGACCCGTCGTCGGAGATGCTGCACGCCATCGCCGGTGCTCTGGACCTGAGCGTCCGGCGACTCGCGGTGCGTGTCGGCCGACCCGATGCCCTCGCCCTGGCGGCCTGACCGGTCAGACCAGCGCCGGCCCCTGCTCGTGCACCACCGTGTCGACGAGCCCGTAGTCCACCGCGGCCTCCCCCGGCAGGACGAGCGTGCGGTCGGTGTCCTGCCGGATCTGCTCGGGCGTACGTCCGGTGTGCCGGGCGAGCACCTCCTCGAGCAGCAGGCGCACCCGTGCCACCTCGTCGGCCTCGAGGATCAGGTCGGGGATGGTGCCGCGCCCCTGCGTCGCGGGCTGGTGCAGCACGACCCGCCCGTGCGGCAGGATCGCGCGCCGGCCCGGCGCTCCCCCGGCCAGCAGGACCGCCGCGGTCCACGCGGCCTGCCCGACGCACACGGTCTCGACCGCCGGCTTCACGAACTGCATCGCGTCGTAGACCGCGAGCATCGCCGTGATCGAGCCGCCCGGCGAGTTGAGGTAGAGGCTGATCGGGAGCTCGGGGTTCTCCGAGGCCAGGTGCAGCAGCTGGGCGATGACCGCGTTGGCGACGCCGTCGTCGATCTCGGTGCCCAGGTAGACGATCCGCTCCGACAGCAGCCGCGAGTAGAGGTCGAGGGTCCGTTCACCGCGTGGTGTCTGCTGGACGACGTACGGGATCGGGTAGGTGCTCATCTCGCACCCGCCAGCCCCACCGCGCGCGTGCGCGCCGGCGTCACGTGGTCGACCGAGCTGATCACCTCGTCGACGAAGCCGTACGCCAGCGCGTCCTCCGCGCTGAACCACCGGTCGCGTCGCGAGTCGCGCTCGACGGTCTCGCGGTCCTGGCCGGTGTGCTCGGCGATGAGGCCGAGCACGGTGTCCCGGGTGTGGCGGAGGTCGTCGGCCTGGATCTCGATGTCGACGGCCGTGCCGCCGATGCCTGCGGACCCCTGGTGGAGGAGGACGCGGGCGTGCGGAAGGGCGTACCTCTTGCCCGGCGTGCCCGCGGAGAGCAGGAACTGGCCGGCGCTCGCGGCCATGCCCATGGCGAGGGTGCTCACGTCGTTGGGGATCAGCTGCATGACGTCGTGGATGGCGAGCATCGACGACACCGAGCCGCCCGGGGAGCTGATCCAGAGGCTGATGTCGGCCCGCGGGTCCTCGGCGGACAGCAGCAACAGCTGGTGCATGAGGCGGTTGCCGTTGCGCTCGCCGAGCTCCTCGCCCAGGACGATGATCCGCTGGTGCATCAGCCGTCGGACGAGCTCGTCCTCGATGCGTTCGGAGGTGGTGTGGGTGGTCATGTCGCCAGCGTGGCGCGGCATCGACGTCCACCACAGGGCGTTCTGCCTCCGGTGGATCCGCCGCGAGCGGAACGCATCGTGACCGGCCACGGGGCTAGCGTGTTCGCGTGACCGACGACCAGCTCCGCCGCGCCGCGGACGCGGCGATGCTGCCGATCGTGACCTCGCTGGCACCCGCGGGCGTCATCGGCGCGCACTGGCTGCCGGACCGTGCCGGTGACCCTGTCGTCTGGATCCGCGTGCAGAGCGAGGCGAGCCGGGCCGTGGTGGAGTCCTACAGCTGGGTGCTCCCCCAGGTGCAGGTCATCCTCTCCAGGCTCGGGCTGCCACCGGAGAAGGTGATGGCGCTACGGCTCGAGGTCACGTCGGCCGAGGCCGAGGACCACCTCTTCGAGGACTGACCCGCCGGGCACTGGGGGTCGTCTGCTGCAATACCTGCATGCATCCAGGCTCCCCCTGTCACGGCTCCTCCTGATGGCGCTGGTCGACCACCGCGGCGGGCTCCTCGTCACCGCTGCCCCCGGTACCGGCAGCACCGCCCTCGGCGAGGCCCTCGTCTCGCAACGCGGCGCGACCGAGGTCGTCGGCCCCGAGTTGGCGCGAAGGGCGGACGTGGACGCGAAGCACGCGACGGTCGGGCAGCTCGTCACGGCGGGGGTGGTGGACGCCGGGCACGGGATGCGCATCGTGACGACGACCCGCAACCCCTTCGACTTCTACGTCGCGGAGCACACCCGGACCCGGACGCGGTGGGTGCACGAGCTGCGCCGCCCCGACTCGTGGGTGCACGAGGTGCCGGGCGCCGTCGACCGCATCGTCGACGCGGTGACCCTCGACTTCGACGACTGGCTCGCGCAGGCCATCGGAGACCCGGTGCGGCCGCTGCGGATCAACCGCGGCCACGTCGACGAGGCCGACGTCGTGCTGCGCATGGAGCACCTGGAGGCCGACATCGGCGACCTCCTGGGCTTCCAGCTCGCGGTGCCGCCCACCAACGTCACCGACCGCGAGCGCGCCTACTGGCGCTCCTACTCGGCCACGAGCCGCCGCTTGGTCGAGACGGCCCACGCAGACGACCTGGAGCGGTTCGACTACGCCTTCTGAGCCCGACCCTTCGGTCAGCGGCGCCGGATCCGGATCGGCCCCTTCGCGGTCGACGGGTCGACGACGTGACCACCCTGGGTGATCTCGACCTCGCCGCGGTCCACCAGCCGCCGGGCCGCGCGTCGCGCCGGCTCCATCAGCTCGCGCCAGGAGTCGTCGTCGCCCACCGCACGTGCCGCGTCCGACGGGCAGATCGTCGACGTACGAGCCCGCTGGGCGAGCAGGTCGAGGATGGTCTCCTCCAGCCTGAGGTCGACCTCCGACACGCCCCGCTTGCGGCACGCGGTCGAGCAGTAGCGCACCTGGTCCCAGTCGCGCTCCCACTTCCTGCGCCACTCGATGGTGCGCCCGCACGACTGGCAGGTCTTCGGCTCCGGGGGCATGCCGACCAGTGTGCCGCGCGGCACGTCCGTCGGCGGCATAGCCGGGCCGGGTCGGCGGTTGTGCCGGGCGTACGTCCCCCGCAGTCACACGGAAGGCAGTCCCATGCGCGCACTCGTCCAGCCCAGGTTCGGCGACCCGGCCGAGGTCCTCTCGGTGCAGGAGGTACCGGCCCCGGAGCCCGGCCCGGGCCAGGCGCTCGTACGGGTCCTGCTCTCCCCCATCCACAACCACGACCTCTGGACGGCCCGCGGCAGCTACGGCTTCAAGCCCGAGATGCCGGCGCGCGCCGGGACCGAGGCGGTCGGTGTCGTCGAGGCGCTCGGCGAGGGCGTCGACGGCCTCGAGGTCGGCCAGCGGGTCGCCACCGGCGGCAGCTTCGGCGCCTGGGCCGAGCTGATCGTCGCCCCCGCCGCCGGGTTGGTCCCGGTGCCGGAGGGGATGAGCGACGAGGCCGCCGCCCAGCTCGTCTCGATGCCCTTCAGCGCCATCGCGCTCCTCGACTTCCTCGAGGTGTCCGAGGGCGACTGGATCGTCCAGAACGCCGCCAACGGCGCCGTCGGTCGCCTGGTGGCCCAGCTCGCGAAGGCACGCGGTGTCCACGTCCTCGGTCTCGTGCGCCGTGCCGACGGCGTCGCCGAGCTGGCCGAGCAGGGCATCGAGCGGGTCGTCGCGACCGACGACGACGGCTGGCGCGACCGCGTGCGCGCGATCGTGGGCGACGCCCGGATCGTCGCCGGCGTCGACTCCGTCGGCGGCAGCTCCGCCGGGGACGTCGTCTCGCTGCTCGCCGAGGACGGCGTGCTGGTGGTCTTCGGCGCGATGGCCTCGCCCACGATGGAGATCGGGTCGGGAGACGTGATCTTCAAGCAGGTGGTCATCAAGGGCTTCTGGGGCAGCAAGGTCTTCGCCGCGATGTCCCGCGAGAAGCGGGCCGCGCTGATGGGCGAGCTGGTCACCGGCCTCGGCTCCGGCGCGCTCACCCTCCCGGTCGAGAAGGTGTACGGGCTCGACGAGATCGCCGACGCCGCGCGCGCCAACGCCGAGCCCGGGCGCCGCGGCAAGATCCTGCTGCGACCGTGACGCTCCCGACGGGCGTCGTCGCACCCGATCGGTGAGGTGGAAGAACTGCGGCCGCGCGGCAACCGAACGGCGTCATCGGTGTCGTATGGCCGCGGTTCTGTCCATGCCCCGACCAAGGGGTGGAACCGGCGACCGGCACCGCGACCCCCGAGTGGGCGTGGCCGGGGGCGACGAGGCGGTGACACAACGAGGGTCTGCAGGCGACAGTGCGGTGGTTGTGGTCCACCACCAGCCCTTGGGAGGTCCCGCCCGGGGCACCGCCGCTCCTAACGTCCGGGTGGGCGTGGCTGCGCCCGGCGCCGCGAACCGAGGGGATCCATGACGAACGACCACCTGAGCGAGACGCGGCCGGTCGAGGTGGGTCGGACCTCCAGCGAGCAGCGGCGTGAGCTCGCCGATCTGTGCGCGCACGCGCACGCGGCAGCCGGCGACGTACGAGCGGCACTGTCCCTCGCCCGCGACCACGGCGGACGGCTGCCCCGCCCCGGCGCGGGCGGCACGGCCCTCCTGTGGTCCGCCCTGGCCAGCATCGCCGCGGTCGACCTGACCGTGGCACGGGTGCTCGAGCCGCACCTGGACGCGCACGCCATCCTCGACCAGGCGGGCGAGGAGGCCGGCGCCGGCACCTGGGGCGTGTTCGCCGCCGAGGGACCGGGCGAACCGCTGCGGGCGACGCGCCACGGGACGTCGTACGTGCTGGACGGGCGCAAGCACTGGTGCTCGCTGGGTGGCGTCCTCGACCACGCCCTGGTCAGCGCACGGACGGGTGACGAGCGGCAGCTCTTCGCGGTCGACCTCGACCAGCCCGGCGTCACCCCCGTGGCCGGGACGTGGGTGGCGCGCGGGCTCACGGCGGTCGACTCGGGCCCGGTCGACCTCGTCGCCGTCGACGCCCGTCCGGTCGGGGCGCCGGGGTGGTACCTCGAAAGGCCCGGCTTCGCCTGGGGTGCGATCGGCGTCGCCGCTGTGTGGTTCGGCGGCGCAGTGGGTGTCGCGAGACGGCTCGCCGCTGCCTCAGCGTCGCGCACGCCCGACCAGGTGGCGCTCATGCACGTCGGCGCGGTCGATGCCCGGCTCCACGGCGCCCGGGCCGCACTCGAGCAGGCGGCGAGCGCACTCGATGCCGGTGACCTGGTCGGGTCGGCGGGCTGGCGGGCCGCCCTGCGTGTGCGGGAGGTCGTCGCCACCGCCTGTGAAGACGTCCTGCGACGCACCGCGCACGGGCTGGGTCCCGGCCCTCTCGCCACCGAGGAGGAGCACGCGCGGCGGGTGGCCGACCTCGAGCTCTACCTGCGCCAGTGGCACGCCGAGCGCGACCAGGCCTCGCTCGGCGGCCTGGTCGTCGACGACGGGGCGTCGGACTGGTGACGGCACCCGACTTCCGGCACGACCGACGCGGTACGCCGGCCGCACGGTGGACGCCGAGCCTCACGAGCGCCCCGACCCTCGAGCTGCCGACCGCGCGCAGACGGGTGATCGTCCTCGGCGCCCACCCCGACGACGAGACGCTGGGCGCCGGCGGGTTGGTGCACACGGCCGCCCGAGGCGGGCGCCGGGTCGAGGTGGTCACCGCGACGGCCGGCGAGGCGTCGCACCCGCACTCCCCCACGCACGCGCCCGAGCGGCTCGCAGCGATGCGCCGTGACGAGCTGCGCCGGGCCACCGGGATCCTGGCCCCCGACGCACGTGTCACGTGCCTCGACCTCCCCGACGGCGACGTCGCCGCCCACGAGGAGGAGCTGGTGGCGGCGCTCGTCGCGACCATCGGCACCGACGGCGCCGACGTCCTGCTCTGTGCACCATGGCGTGGCGACGGTCACCCCGACCACGAGGCCGCCGGGCGGGCGGCGGCCACCGCCGCCCACCGCACCGACGCCGAGCTGTGGGAGTACCCCGTCTGGCTCTGGCACTGGGGACAGCCGGACGACCTCCCCGCCGAGCGCGTGGGCCGCCTTCCGCTCGACCGTGGATCCGTCCAGGCGAAGCGGGCAGCCATCGACGCGCACGCCAGCCAGGTCCGGCCCCTGTCCGACGCACCCGGCGACGAGGTCCTCCTCGGCCCCGACCTGCTGGCGCACGTCGACCGCGACCTCGAGGTCTTCCTCACCGGTGGGCCGGATGCCGACGACGACGCGCTCGACCGGGTCCACCAGGACCGCGAGGACCCGTGGGACGTCGAGTCCCGCTACGAGCGCCGCAAGCGGGCGGTCACCTTGGCGAGCCTGCCGCGGGAGCACTATCGGTCCGCCCTCGAGGTCGGCTGCTCGGTCGGTGCCCTCGCAGTCGACCTCGCCACCCGGTGCGACCGCCTGCTCGCGATCGACAGCAGCCCGGCGGCACTCGACCTCGCCCGTCGTCGTACGTCGGCAACCGCGGGCCTCGAGCTCCGGCTCGCGCGGGTGCCGGGCGAGTGGCCGCAAGGCCGCTACGACCTCGTCTCGGTGTCCGAGGTGGGTTACTTCCTCAGCCCCCGACGGCTCGGGGAGCTGGTCCGGCTGTGCCTCGACTCGCTGACCGACGACGGCCACCTGCTGCTGTGCCACTGGCGCCACCAGCCGGTCGGCTGGCCGCTGGCCGGGCCAGCGGTCCACGACGCGTTCCTGGCCACCGGCGCCCCGGTGCTCGTCGAGCACCAGGAGGCCGACTTCCTCCTGCACGTGCTGGGACGGCCGTCGTGACACCCGGTGCCGTGGCGGTCGTCATCCCTGCCCGCGACGAGGAGGACCTGCTGCCCGCCTGCCTCGACTCCGTCGCGGCCGCCGTCGACGCGGTCCATGCGGCGCACCCCCAGGTGCCCGCGCGGGTGGTCGTCGTGCTCGACGCGTGCCGCGACGGGTCGGCAGGGGTGGTGGCCGGACGCGAGGGCGTCGCCGCGCTGAGCACCGACGCGGGCTGCGTCGGTGTCGCTCGCTCGGAGGGGGTCGAGGCAGCCGCAGCCTGGGCGGCGACCCTCGTCAGCGGGTCGCTGTGGGTGGCGAGCACCGACGCCGACAGCGTCGTCCCACCACACTGGCTGACCGCCCAGCTCGGCCGGGCGGCCGACGGTGTCGCGCTGGTGGTCGGCACGGTCGTGCCACGCCCGGGCGACCTGCCACCCGCTGCACTGTCCGCGTGGCACCAGCGGCACACCACTGCGGACGGTCACGACCACGTGCACGGCGCCAACCTGGGCTTCAGCCTCGACGCCTACCGCTCGGTGGGCGGGTTCCCGCCGCTGCACACCCACGAGGACGTGCGGCTGGTGGCGGCGATGCGTCGGGCCGGAGTGCCGACGGTGGCGACCGGCGGCATGCCGGTGGTCACCTCGGGTCGGCGCACCGGCCGGGCGCCCGGTGGCTTCGCCCAGTACCTCGACGAGCTCGCTGAGCTCGACGGCCTCGGCGCCTGAACAGCGCCTCAGCCGACCTTCATCTCGCCGAGCTCGTTCCACCCGTCCTGGTCGACCTCGGTGCTGACGATGTCGGGGGTGCGGGCCAGGTACTGCGGGAGCTCGGCCTGGGCGGCCTTGAAGTGGTCGGACGAGACGTGGGCCCCGCCGGCGTCGCCGTCGCGAAAGGCCTCCACGAGGACGTACTCGTGGGGGTCCTCCAGGCTGCGCGACCACTCGAACCACAGGCAGCCCTCCTCGGCGCGGGTGGCCTCGGTGAAGGCCCGCGACAGCTCGGGCCAGTCGTCGGCGTGCTCGGGCTTGATGGGGAACTTGGCGGTGATGAAGATCAAGGTCTCTCCTTGGCTGACGGTCAGGTGGCCGGGGTGGCGGTGGGTGTGGCGGGCGCGTGCGCGCGTCCGTCGATCGCGGACTGGAGCACCGCGCCGAGCTTCTCCGAGACGATACCGAGCAGCGCTCCGGCGACCACGGCGATGAGCACCCCACCGACGTCGAAGCCGGTGCCGAAGAACACGGCCGTCCCGGCGAAACCGCCCGGGATGAACGACAGGAGCGGGAGCGCGGCCTCGACGCACAGGACGAACCCGACGACGGTCACCATGACCGCCAGCGCGAGGGTGGACCCGCTGACGTCTTCCAGGCCCTGGCTGATCACCCAGCCCCAGAAGACTCCCGCCAGGTTGGCGGCGAGCCCCTTCGCGAGACCCGAGGTGCCGCCGCCGGCGGCGAAGAAGCAGGCCCACGCGACGAACGCGACCCAGGTGATCCACGTGAGCTCGACGCTGGCGAAGGTCCACACGCCCGCGAGAACGCCGACGGATATGCCGATGCCCAGGAGGGGCTTGATCCGGTCCATGAGGGTGCTCCTAGGGGATGAGGATCGCGCGGCCGCGGACCCGGCCGGCGTCGAGGTCGGAGATGGCGGTCTGGAAGTCGTCGAGCGCGTACTTCTGCGTGTGCAGGGTCACCGCGCCCCGGGCGGCGAGCGCCATCAGGTCGCACAGGTCGTTGTAGGAGCCGACGAGGTTGCCGATGATGTTCTTCTCGGCCGAGATCAGGTCGATGGTCGGTACGACGACGTCCTCGCCGTAGCCGACGACGTGGTAGTCGCCGGCCTGCCGGGTCATCGCCAGCCCTTGGGCGGTCGAGCCGCCCTCGCCGACGAAGTCGATCACCACCTCGGCACCGAGGCCCCGGGTGAGGTCGAGGACCTCCTCGACCTGCCCGCCCTCGGCGACGACGCCGTGGTCGGCGCCGATCGACAGCGCGAGCTCGAGCGCCTCCGGGTTGCGGTCCACGACGACGAGCCGTGCGGGCGAGAGCGCCTTGAGCACCTGGATGCCGATGTGACCGAGGCCGCCGGCGCCGATGACGACGCACGTGTCGCGCGGGGTCAGCCGCCTCGCCGCCTTCGCCGCCGCGTGGTACGCCGTCAGGCCGGCGTCGGCGAGCGCGGCGACGTCCGCGGGCTCCAGGGAGTCGTCGATGGGGACCACGCTGCGCGCCGACGTCTTCAGGTACTCGGCGTACCCGCCATTCGCGTTGATGCCCGGGAACTGGTTGTTCTCGCAGTGCACGTCGTCGCCAGTGCGGCAGGCGCGGCACAGGCCGCACGTGATGAGCGGGTGCACGATCACCGTGTCGCCCTCGCGGACATTGGTGACCGCCGACCCGACGGCGTGCACCCAGCCGGCGTTCTCGTGACCGATTATGTAGGGCAGCGTGACACCGGACTTCTCCGCCCACTGGCCCTCGAGGATGTGGAGGTCGGTGCGGCAGACGCCGGCGCCACCGATGCGGACGACGACGTCGAAGGGCCCGGTGGCCTCGGGGACGTCGACCTCGGTCATCTCGAGGTCCTGGTGGTAGCCGACGACCTGGACGGCTCGCATCTTTCTCATCGGGTGGTCTCCTTGGTCGATGGGGTCAGCAGAGAGGTCAGGGGGACGAAGGTCGGGTCGTAGGACACGTCGGAGGGCTCGGCCCCGTCGGAGCGGTGCACCTGGTCGTCCTCCGAACCGGGGTAGCGGGTGCGCAGCAGACCGCGGCAGAAGTGCGCGTTGCCGTCGATCGAGATGCGGGTGGACCTCGCCCGGCGCAGCGCCATCGGTACGTCGTCGGGGCGGGCGCCGACGTGGTCGACGAGCACCGCCGAGGTGCCCGACAGCGGGAGCCCGAGCGCCTCGCGCCGGCGCAGCAGGGCGTCCTTGTGGGGACCCCGGGGCAGGTCGTCGAGGACGACCTGCCCCAGGGTGTCGAGGGGGAGCTCCAGCTCCGCTCGCAGCAGCGCCGTCAGGGAGCGCTCCATCGCGGCGGTGTGGGCCTTGCGGCGGAAGGTCTCCCGCAGCTCCTCGAGGTCCTGGTCGGCCTCGTGCCCAAAGGTCCCGCGGTAGCCGGCGTCCGCGGCCAGCCCGGCGTTGATCTTGTCGGAGTCATGGTGGTCGTCGAGCAGCACGACCACCCGGTGCGTCCATGGCAGCGCGGTGAGGGCGTCCTTGCTGTCGGAGGCCATCAGGTAGGCGAAGTTGGGCGAGCAGAACGACGTCGGGAGCCGAAGGTGCACCTCCACTCCGGCGGCGTCGTCGATCGCGACTGACCGCACGAAGCCGAGGTCGGTGATCGGCTCGTCGAGCTCGGGGTCCATGACCACGGAGAGCGCGCGGCGTACGTCGTCCGCGCGGGCGCCCGCGACCGCGGGCGGGGCGGCTGTGAGTGTCATCGTCACACCGCCGCCATGTCGCCCACGTCGGCGGCCTCGGGCTGGCGCGGACCGGTCTCGGTCTCGTCCGCCTCGGGCAGCCGGAGCTCGACCGGCACCTCGAGGTCGTACATCCTGGCGGCATTGAGGCCGAGGATCTTCTTCTTCTGCGCCGTGGTGATCGGGGCGTACTCGGTGAGGTCCTCGGGGATCTGGAAGTCGACGAACTGCTCGATGAGCCAGCGCGGCGTCCAGAGCGCGTAGTCCGAGGAGAACTGGATGCGGTCCTCACCCACCCAGTAGAGGAGCTCGCCGATGATCTGGGCGAAGTAGCGCGGCCGCGTGTGCATGAAGGGCATCGCGACCGCCAGCCCGGCGTGCACGTTGGGCTCCTGGGTCGCGATCCAGCAGAAGTCCTCGAGCCGGGGCAGGCCGCAGTGCTCGACCACGAAGTTGAGGTCGGTGAAGTCGGTGGCCACGTGGTCCACGTCGGCGACGTCGAAGGCGTCCCGGTCGAGCGGCCTGATGGTGGGGCCCTTGTGGATGTGGATGTTGGTGATCCCGAGCTCGCGGCAGGCCTCGAAGTAGCGGTAGGCCCACGGGTCGTCGAGACGCCAGCCGCGCGAGTCGCCGTGCCACTCGGCGGTGTAGAGCTTGACGCCCTTGAGGCCGAACCGCTCGGCGTCCGCGCGGAGCTGGTCGAGACCGGCCTCGCCGTTGCGCGGGTCGAAGTTGTGGTTGTAGGTGAGCTTTCCGGGGTTGGCCTGTGCGAGGGCGAACGCCTCCTCGGTCTGCCCGAAGCCGGTGTTGTAGAACTCGCCGAGGTAGGCCGGCTGGAAGATCGCGTGGTCGACGTAGCCGTCCTCGAAGATGTCCTTCATCAGCCGCTCGCCGCCCTGGTAGAGGTAGTCCTCCTTGGTCCACACCTCCGACTCGGGAGAGAGGTTGCGGTGGTAGTCGTAGAAGCAGTCGATGAACTGCTGGCCGTGGACGTTCTTCACGTTCTCCGGCCGTGCGTCCCACAGGGCGATGTGGGCGTCGACGATGAAGTAGCTCTCGCCGTCCTTGGTGTACATGGGGCCTCCGGTTCGGTGGGCAGGCTCGGGTGACGGTCGTCACGAGCGGATGCCTTCGACGTTAGGTCCGTTCCGCCGCCCTGCGTCCGGGCGAGACGTCTCAATGTGAGATCCGGGGTCGTCTCAACTTGAGACACCGGCGGGGAGCGCCTCGCGGCAGTTGGGTTGTAACGTCGATCACATCCCGAAGGGGGTGGTCCCCGTGGCCGACATCCGCTTGTCCGAGCGCGCACGCCGACACCGCGAGCTGCAGAGCGCCATGCCCGGCCACCTCGTCGCCGGGACCGGCGACGCGGAGAACCTCTCCGGCCGGCTTGTCGCCTCGTGGCAGCGCAGCGAGGACTACGGCGTGCCGCTCGACGACATCGAGCCCTCCTTCGTCGGCACGCTCAACGACGAGTCCCTCTTCTTCGAGTGCGGCCGCGAGGTGCTCGCCGGGCTGCACCAGACGCTCGTCAACGAGCCCGTGTCGCTCATGCTGACCGACGCCGACGGCCTGGTGCTCAACCGGATGAGCGGCGACTCCTCGCTGCTGCGGGCGCTCGACAAGGTGCACCTCGCCCCCGGCTTCGCCTACGCCGAGCGCACGGTGGGCACCAACGGCCTCGGCCTCGCGATCGCCGACCGGGTGCCGACCGTGGTCCGCGCCGACGAGCACTACGCACTCAGCCTCTGCACGTACACCTGCGCCGCGGTGCCGGTCCTCGACCCGCTCACCGGCCAGCTGGAGGGGTGCGTCAACCTCACCACGTGGTCGACCCAGTCGAGCGACCTGCTGCTCGCCCTGGCCCAGTCCGCCGCCAGCAACACCTCAGCGCTCATGCTCGCGCGCTCGCGCGGACAGCGCCCCCGGCCGGCCCAGCGCGGTGAGGTCTTCCGCGTCGAGACGCCGCGGCTCGAGCCGGGATCGGGCACCCTCGCCGAGCTGGGACCGGGGTGGACCGACGCCGTCGACCGCGCCCGGGCGGCGATCGCGGACGGCCGGATCGTCGCCGCGGTCGGCGAGGAGGGCGCGGGCCGCGCCACGGTCCTGGCCCAGGCCATGCGGCGGGAGTACCCCCGGGAGCGCATCCTGGCCGCCTCCCCGCCCGCACCCCAGGACAGCGAGGCCTGGATCGGGCTGTGGACCCCCGAGCTCGGCAAGCCCGACACCGGGATCCTGGTGCGCGACGTCGACCGGCTGCCCGCCTGGGTGGCCGAGCACATCCGCGACCTCGTCCTGCAGGCGCGGGTGCGCTCCACACCCGGCACCCAGGTGCCCTTCTGCGTCACGGCCGGCTCGTTCGAGGCGATCCCGGCTGCCCTCGCGCCGCTGGTCGACACCGTGGTCGCCGTGCCAGCGCTGCGCGAGCGCACCGAGGACGTCATGCCGATCGCGCACCACGTCGCCCGCCGCACCCGGGGCCGCGGCGTCACCGTCACCCCGGCGGCCCAGACCGCCCTGACCGGCTGCGGGTGGCCCGGCAACGTGCGCCAGCTCGTCGACACGGTCACCCAGGCGGCCCGGCGCACCGACACCGTCGACGTACGCCACCTCCCTGCCGACGTGCTGTCCGGGAGCTCGCGTCGTCTCAGCCGGATCGAGGCCTTCGAGCGCGACGAGATCGTCCGGGTGATCACCCGGCCGGGCATCTCGATGCAGGAGGCGGCCGAGGAGCTCGGGATGAGCCGCGCCACGGTCTACCGCAAGCTCGCGCAGTACGACATCCACGTCCCGCGGTCCAGCGCCTGATCGCGGACGGTGGCGGGCGTCGTGCGAGCATGACCGCGTGACCCGCACCCGCCGGCTGCTGCTCGTCGTCGACGCGCCGTCGCTGCTGCACCGCAACCACCACGCGCGGTCGCACACCGGGCTCCGCGACCGGCAGGGCCGCCCGATCTGGGCGCTGCACGGGATGTTGCGCCAGATCCTCGAGTCCATCGACTCCTTCGCCCCCGACGCGGTCGTGTTCGGTCTCGACGACCGGACCGGCTCGGTACGGCGCGACCTCTACCCCGACTACAAGGCCGGGCGGGCCCAGAAGGACCCCGAGCTCGTCGACCAGCTCGACCGCGCCGGCGCCCTCCTCGACGCGCTCGGGCTGGCCACCGTCACCCCCGCTGGCCTCGAGGCCGACGACGTCAACGCGTCCGGGGCGACCTGGGCGACGGCCAACGGCTGGGACTGCGTCATCATCACCTCCGACCGCGACGCCTTCGCCCACATCAGCCACCACACGCGGGTGCTCCGCCTCATCGACGGCGGCATCCACGGCTCACCGATGCTGAACCCGGCGCGCCTGTTCAACATGTACGGGGTGCGGCCGGCCAACTACCTGGCCTTCGCGGCCCTGCGCGGCGACAGCAGCGACAACCTGCCCGGGGTCCAGGGCATCGGCGAGAAGACGGCCGCGATCCTGCTCGACGTCGCCGGGTCGATGGACGCCGCCTGGTCCGACATCGACCACAACGGCGGCGCTGCGCTGCTCGGCGCCCTCGACGACTGGTCGGCCGAGACGGGCGGGCGTCGCGTGGGCGCCACCGTCGTACGACGTCTCGCGGCCCCGGGGGCGCGCGAGCGCTACGAGTTCAACGTCCAGATGATGTCCGGGAAGGACGACCTCGACCTGGGCCTGACCCCCGACGTCCCGGGCTCGCGCGGGCTGCTGCCGCTCGACCTCGACCGGGTCACCAAGGTCGTCGGCTTCCTCGACAACGACTTCACCACCGACTTCGCGGTGCGGGTGCTGACCAGCCGGCCCGCGTCAGGCTGACTCGCCCTCCGACTTCTCCGCCGCGTCCTCGCCGAGCCGCGCGCGCAGCTGGTCCACCTCGTCCTCGAGCGCGAGCACGCGGGCGATGCCGACGAGGTTGAGGCCGTCGGCCAGCAGGTCGCGGATGCGCTCGAGCCGTACGACGTCGTCGTCGCTGTAGAGCCGGGTGCCGCCCGCGGTCCGGTCGGGCGTCAGCAGCCCGCGACGCTCGTA
>DATIAJ010000049.1:0-2881 GCA_035458105.1 Nocardioides sp.
ACCTTGGCCGGCACCAGCGCGGCGACCGACTCGTCGGGGGACTGGGGGTTCCACGTGAGCTCGCGGTGCGAGAGGCGGAAGCGGTCGGTGGCAAGGAGCGCCATGGTCGAGCCGTCGATCTCGATCCGGACGCCGGTGAGCACGGGCAGCATGTCGTCACGACCGGCCGCGGTCACCGCCTGGGCCACGGCGTGGGCGAAGTCCGCGCTCGAGACCGTGCCGGTGGCCGAGGGCATCTCGGGCAGGGTCGGGTAGTCGGAGACGGGCATCGTCTGCAGGCTGAAGCGTGCGGAGCCGCAGGTCAGGGAGACGCGCGGGCCCTCGAGGGTCAGCTCGACGGGCTTGGCCGGCAGGCTGCGGCAGATGTCGGCGAGCAGACGTCCGCTGACCAGCGCCTTGCCCTCGTCGTTGACCTCGGCGGAGAGCGTGGCGCGAGCGGAGGTCTCGTAGTCGAACGTCGAGAGCACCAGGCCGGCGTCGCTCGCCTCGATCAGCAGACCGGCCAGGACCGGGGAGCTGGGGCGGACCGGCAGGCTGCGGGCAGCCCAGGCAACGGCATCGGCGAAGACGTCGCGTTCGACGCGGAACTTCACAAGGGTCTCCTCGACGAGGGGGTGGTTGCTGTGCAACGAGCGGATGCACGCAGGCGGGAACCACACGCATGGGCGTGGGAAGTGCATCCTGCCACGCGCCGGCGACGCCGCGGCAGGGTTCTCCCCAGAGGAGCGCGGGTCAGGTGTTGGTGGGAGATCGGGTCAATGGTGAGGTTCATAGTCGTCATAGGGTCCGTGGAAAGTGTGGATCAAGGACGTTTGCGCAGGTCAGCGACCTGAAACCCTGTGGATGAAGGGTGTGGATGCCGGACGGCGACACCGGTGCCCGGTGTGGACGGCGCCGCGATTCGTGTCGTTCGTCCCGAGGAGTCCACAGGGGCTGGGGACGACGCGACGGACCGAACCACAACTTCTCCACACCGCACGTCCCCCGAGGTGACGTCGGCGCCTCAGGCCTGACGGGCCTGCATCTTCACGCGGTTGGTGAGCTCGCTGACCTGGTTGAAGACCGCGCGGCGCTCGGCGAGGAGCTGACGGATCTTGCGGTCGGCGTACATCACGGTCGTGTGATCGCGGCCGCCGAACTCGCGGCCGATCTGCGGGAGCGACATGGAGGTGAGCTCGCGGCACAGGTACATGCCGATCTGCCGCGCCATGACCAGGTGCCGGCCGCGCGAGGGGCCGGTGAGGTCCTCGAGCGAGACGCCGAAGTAGGCCGCGGTCTGGGCGATGATCAGCGCGTGGGTGATCTCGGGCTCGCCGCCCTCGGGGATCAGGTCCTTGAGGACGATCTCGGCCAGGGTCATGTCGACCTCCTGCCGGTTGAGGTTGGCGAACGCCGTCACGCGGATGAGCGCACCCTCGAGCTCACGGATGTTGGTCTGGATCTTGGAGGCGATGAACTCGAGCACGTCCGGCGGGGCGGTGAGGCGGTCCATCGCCGCCTTCTTGCGGAGGATCGCGATGCGGGTCTCGAGGTCCGGCGGCTGCACGTCGGTGATGAGCCCCCACTCGAACCGGTTGCGCAGCCGGTCCTCCAGCGCCTCGAGCCGCTTCGGCGCGCGGTCGGAGGTCAGCACGATCTGCTTGTTGGCGTTGTGGAGGGTGTTGAACGTGTGGAAGAACTCCTCCTGGGTCTGCGTCTTTCCCTCGAGGAACTGGATGTCGTCGATCAGGAGCACGTCGACGTCGCGGTAGCGCCGCTTGAACCGGTCCTGCCGGTCGTCGCGGATCGCGTTGATGAACTCGTTGGTGAACTCCTCGGAGGAGACGTAGCGCACCTTGGCGTTGCTGTAGAGGCTGCGGACGTAGTGGCCGATCGCGTGCAGCAGGTGGGTCTTGCCCAGGCCCGACTCGCCGTAGACCAGCAGCGGGTTGTACGCCTTGCCCGGCGCTTCGGCCACGGCGACCGCCGCGGCGTGGGGAAATCGGTTGGACGAGCCGATGACGAAGGTCTCGAACGTGTACTTGGGGTTGAGGCGGGTCTCCAGGGCGGAGGGTCGCCGCTCGGCGCCGACCCCGGCCGGCTCGTAGGCCTCGACCGCGACGGGCGCGGGCGGCTCGTACGGGGCCGGGTGGTCGTTTGTCGACAAAGCGCTAGATCCATCTGTCGCTTCATCGATCTGGGGCTGGGCCTCCGCCTCGAGCGCGGGATTGACCGTCACCAGCATCCGGATCTCCCGACCGAAGCCCTCGGTCAGCGCGTCCTCGATGTGGTTGCGCAACCGACCCTCGAGCTGGTTGCGGGTGAAGTCGTTGGGGACGGCGATGATCGCGGTGTTCTCGTGCAGCGTCATCGGCACGCTCGGTCGCAACCAGGCCCGCTGGTTGGGCTGGAGGTCCTCGACGATCTGCTGCCACGCCGTCCCGAGATCTACCTGCTGGTCGTCCACCCGGACCGCCTTCGCTTCCACCATGTCGTCGTACGCGTGTGCTGCTCGGAATCCGGTCTGGGAGCCGCCATGCCGCCGACGGGGCGGTCAGGCTTCCACAGAGTTGTCCACAAGCTGTGAACTGCCGGGCCCGATCTGGGGGATCGGACCTCCGGGCCTTGACGAACTCGGGATCCTTCCAGCGTTTCCGCAGGTCAGAGACCGGTTCAGGTGGTCTGTGACCCGGATCACATGGCGTGCTGGACCCTGGTCGGACCGAGGTCGGGGCGGACCGCGGAGGCACCGAACGTAACAACCGGGCGACGCGCGGAGCAAGATGTCATCCACAGGCCGATCCGCAGGGCATGCTCGCGGGTTTGACCCCCCGAACGCGCGCCGCGTACCGTTGGCCGGTCGCTCCCTGTCGACGGGTGCCGCATGTCCACGATCCGCCAC
>DATIAJ010000050.1:0-13147 GCA_035458105.1 Nocardioides sp.
CGTCTCCCCGGCGACGGTCCGCAACGACATGGCGGCGCTGGAGGACGAGGGCTACATCCACCAGCCCCACACCAGCGCCGGTCGCGTGCCCACCGACAAGGGCTACCGGCTCTTCGTCGACAAGCTCACCACGCTCAAGCCCATGAGCGCGGCCGAGCGCCGGGCCATCGCGACCCTGCTCGACGGTGCCGTCGACCTCGACGACGTCGTGCAGCGCTCGGTCCGGCTGCTCAGCCAGCTCACCCGCCAGGTCGCGATCGTCCAGTACCCGACGCTCTCGCGCTCCACGGTGCGCCACATCGAGCTGGTGTCGCTCACGCCGACCCGCGTGATGGTCATCCTGATCCTCAGCACCGGTCGGGTCGAGCAGCGCCTCGTCGAGCTCGACGCACCGGTGGTCGACACCGACCTCGCCGAGCTGCGCGTCGCGGTCAACCAGGCCAGCGCCGGCGTGCAGATCGCGGCCGCCACGGTGGCGCTCGCCGACCTTCCCGAGGACGTACGTCCGGAGCAGGTCGACTCCGCCCGCGCGATCGTCAACGTGCTGACCGAGGCGATGTCCGACCACCGCAGCGACGAGCGCGTCGCGGTCGGCGGCACCGCCAACCTCGCCCGCTACGGCGACTTCGACACCGCCGTACGACCGTTGCTGGAGGCGCTGGAGGAGCACGTCGTGCTGCTCAAGCTGCTGGGGGAGTCGGGGACCGACGCGCTGACGGTGCGCATCGGCCACGAAGGCCCCTACTCCGAGCTCGCGGCCACGAGCGTCGTGGCCACCGGCTACGGCCCGCAGGAGTTCCACCTCGGCTCCCTCGGTGTGGTCGGCCCCACCCGCATGGACTACCCCGGATCCATGGCAGCCGTGCGCGCCGTCGCGCGTTACGTCTCCCGGATCCTCGATGAAGGAAACCAGTGACCCAGGACCCCTACGAGATCCTCGGTGTCTCGCGCGACGCGAGCGCCGACGACGTGAAGAAGGCCTACCGCAAGCTCGCGCGGCAGCTCCACCCGGACGTCAACCCCGACCCGGCGACCCAGGAGCGGTTCAAGGACGTCTCGCGTGCCTACGAGGTGCTGAGCGACCCCGGCAAGCGGGCGGCGTACGACCGCGGCGGTGACGCGTTCAGCCAGGGCTTCGGCGGTGCCGGCCAGGGCTTCAGCTTCACCGACATCATGGACGCGTTCTTCGGTGGCGGCGCCGCCGGCGGAGGCGCCCAGACCCGCGGCCCGCGCTCGCGCGCCCGCCGCGGCCAGGACGCCCTCATCCGGCTCGACGTGGAGCTCGCCGAGGCGGCCTTCGGCGTCACCCGCGACCTCAAGGTCGACACCGCCCTGCGCTGCGAGGCGTGCGAGGGGCAGGGCACCGCACCCGGCACCAAGCCGGTCACCTGCGAGACCTGCCACGGCCAGGGCGAGGTCGCGGTGGTCCAGCGCTCGTTCCTCGGTGAGATCCGCACCCTGCGCCCGTGCGCGGCGTGCCGCGGCTACGGCTCGATCATCCCCGACCCCTGCCGGGAGTGCTCCGGCGACGGCCGGGTGCGCTCGCGGCGCACGCTGACGGTCAAGATCCCCGCCGGCGTGGACCACGGCACCCGGGTCCAGCTCACCGGTCAGGGCGAGGTGGGCCCCGGCGGCGGTCCGGCCGGCGACCTCTACGTCGAGATCCACGTCGAGCCCCACCCGACCTTCACCCGCCACGGCAACGACCTCCACACCACGATCTCCCTGCCCATGACGGCCGCCGCGCTCGGCACGCAGCTCACGCTGCCGCTGCTCGAGGCCGACCTGCCGGCGTCGTCCGACGACTCCTCGGAGACGGTGACCACCTACGACCTCGACATCCGCCCCGGCACGCAGTCCGGCAGCGAGCAGGTCGTCCGCGGCTTCGGTGTGCCGAGCCTGCGCGGCGGTCGTGGCGACCTCGTCGTCAGCATCGCCGTCGAGACGCCCACCCGCCTCGACCCGCGCCAGGAGGAGCTGCTGCGCGAGCTCGCGGCGATCCGCGGCGAGGAGCAGCCCGACGGCAAGAACGAGGCGCCGCACAAGTCGATGTTCGGCCGGCTCCGCGACGCCTTCCAGGGCTGAGCCGGGGTGTCGCTACCGGTCCACCTCGTCGAGTCCCTGGACGGAGCTGCGCCCGGTCGAATCGTCGAGGTGACCGGCGACGAGGCGCACCACGCCGTCGCCGTACGACGCCTCCGCGAGGGCGAGCAGGTCGTGCTGACCGACGGCCGGGGCACCTCGGTGACAGGGTCGGTGGCCTCGACCGGCAAGCGGGTCTTCTCCGTCACCGTCGCCTCCGTCACTGAGGACCCGCGGCCCGAGCCGGCGATCACCGTCGTGCAGGCCCTGCCGAAGGGCGACCGTGGTGAGCTGGCCGTCGAGGTCCTCACCGAGGTCGGCGTCGACCGCATCGTGCCGTGGGCGGCCTCGCGGTCGGTGGCGGTGTGGAAGGGCGAGCGGGCGGTGAAGTCGCACGCGAAGTGGCAGGCCACCGCCCGCGAGGCGGCCAAGCAGTCGCGGCGCTCCTGGCTGCCGACCGTCACGCCCCTGGCCTCCACCACAGACCTCGCCTCCCTCGTCGCGGAGGCCGACCTCGCGCTCGTGCTCCACGAGGACGCCTCGCTTCCGCTGGGGGCGCTCGAGGTCCCGGAAGCGGGCCGGATCGTGCTCGTGGTGGGGCCGGAGGGCGGGATCAGCCCCGACGAGCTCGCGGTGCTGGGCGACGCCGGCGCCCACGTCGTACGCCTCGGGGCTGAGGTGCTCCGCACGTCCACCGCCGGTGTCGTCGCCGTCGCCGCCGTGCTCGCCCGCACGTCACGCTGGGCGTAGCGCGCAGTCAGGCCCCTCGCCGGGCGACGGAGGAGCCGGCTGCCGCTAGGTCGGGCACGCTGCTCCACTGTCGGGACCGGATCGGTCCACGGCTACTGCACCGTGACCGTCTTCGTGTCGACGGCCGGGCCGTTGCCCTCCGCGCCACCGGACGGGTCGTCGGTCTCGCACTGGACGACGACCTCGCCCGAGACGTCCCCGAGCGGGAGGTCGACCTCGAACGGGAAGAGCCGGTCCTCCATCCAGGCCTCGGTCTGGTAGGGCTCGATCGCGACCTCCTGACCGTCCTGCAGGAGCCGGCACGGTCCGCTCGCCTCGAAGGAGTTGGCCACACCCGTCACCGTCAGGGTTTGGCCGGTGACGGCGTCGCCCTCGGCCGGCGAGGTGATGTTGACCAGGTTGAGGGTGCGCAGGACGGAGGCCGCCTCGAACGGCGTCTCTGTCGGCAGGCCGAAGAGCGGCGCCCCGCCCTCCCGCTGCACCTGCACCGGCACGCGCTCCTGCTGCACGCCCTGCAGCGTGCGCACGAGCTGCTGGAGGGCGAGCTTCGCGTCGCGCCTCGACATCCCGTCCGGGCGGTCGGTGAAGCCGTCGGAAGGGATCTCGACCAGGAGCACCCCGTCGGTCGCCTGGACGGAGGCGATGTCCACGCCGGGCCAGAGCGTGCGGTAGTCGGGGTCGTCCGGCTGGCCGCCGCCGGCGACCAGCCGGGCCGCCTCGGTCAGCGGGTCGCCCTCGACGCGCTGGAACTCGCGGAACAGGACGGTGCGGCCCCCGGGACCGTCGCCGGCGAAGTAGAGCGGGACCGCGGTGCCGGAGGCAGCCGGCGACTCCGATGCGGAGTCGGTCGGCTCGGGCGACTCGGTGGGGGACTCGGCAGGAGAGGCCGAACCGGGCTCCTCCGTCGAGGACTCCGAGGGCTGCGGCTCCTCGGTCGCGGTGCCCGTCTCGTCGGAGACCGGCGTCGCGTCGTCGCTGCACGCGGCGAGGGCGAGGGTGCTCGCCACGACGACGGCCGCGGCGCCCGCCCAGCGTCGTACGCCGCGGGGCCGAGCCGGTCGATCCGGTCGGGAGGTGGTGGGGAAGGTCATGCTCGTCACGGTAGTGGGACGCGCGGGCGTCGCTTCCGGTCCCACGCCGCGTCGCCAGAGCCTAGGCTGGGCGCATGAGCGAGAGGGCCCCCGACTGCATCTTCTGCAAGATCGTCGCCGACGAGGTCCCGGCCGACGTGCTCGGCCGCAACGACCACGCCGTCTCGATCAAGGACCTCAACCCGCAGGCGCCGTTCCACGCGCTGGTCATCTCGGTGGACCACCACGACAACGCAGCCGCGTCCGCGGCGGCCGACCCGGCCTCCGTGGGCCACCTGGTCTCGCTCGCCGACGAGGTGGCGAAGGCCTCGGGCAACGACGACTACCGCCTCATCGCCAACACCGGCGCGGGCGCCGGCCAGACAGTTTTCCACACCCACCTCCACGTGCTCGGCGGCTCGTCGCGCATGAGCGAGACGCTGGTCTGAGCCCATGACCCGCACTCGCACCGCCCTTGCCGCGATCCTCGCGGGCGGCCTCCTCGCCCTCACCGCCTGCAGCGGGGCCGACGGCGCAGGCGGCGCCGACGACAAGGCCACCCAGCCCGCCGACTCCCCGACCAGCGCCTCCCCGGCGGAGGGCGACGAGGGCGACGAGGGCGACGAGGTAGACGAGACCGGGGGCACCGGGCAGGCCGGGCACAGCGGGCACTACGCCGAGCCGGCGAAGTCCCGCCGGCTGCGCGCAGGGGAGACGCGTACGACGATCGCGATGCCCGGCGCCTACACGCCGTCGGCCCCCTACGGCACCGGCACCGACGACTACCGCTGCTTCCTGCTCGACCCCGAGCTCGAGCGCGACGCCTGGCTCACCGGCACGCAGGTGCTGCCCGGAAACCCCGACGTGGTGCACCACGTGATCCTGTTCCAGGTCCCGCCCGAGCAGGTGGCAGCCGCCGAGGCCAAGGACGCCGCGGAGGAGGACGAGGGCTGGACCTGCTTCGGCGGCACCGGGCTCGACCGGTTCCAGGACGTGAACCGCTCGTCGTGGATCGGCGCCTGGGCGCCGGGCGGCCGGGAGTCGGTCACCAAGCCGGGTCACGGCGTACGCCTGCGCAAGGGCAGCCGGATCGTCATGCAGGTCCACTACAACCTGCTCGCCGGCCAGCAGCCCGACACCTCCGCGGCGCAGCTGCGCCTCGCTCCCGGCAAGCGCGACTTCCAGGCGCTGAGCACCATGCTGCTGCCCGCGCCGGTCGAGCTGCCGTGCCGGCCGAAGCACTCCGACGGTGAGCTGTGCGAGCGCGACGCAGCGGTCGCCGACGTGAAGGAGCGCTTCGGAGCAGACGGCAACACCGCCGACCTCCTCTACTTCCTGTGCGGCGGCAAGCCGCGAGCCGGCGAGGTGCAGTCGTGCGTGCGCACGCTCTCCGACCCGATCACCATCCACGGCGTCGCCGGCCACATGCACCTGCTCGGTCGCTCGCTGAAGATCGAGGTCAACCCCGGCACCCCGCAGGCGCGCACCATCCTCGACATCCCGGTGTGGGACTTCGACGACCAGGGCAGCCGGCCGATCGACCCGATCCGGCTCGAGCCGTTCGAGCAGGTCAAGGTCACCTGCCGCCACGTCCAGTGGCTGCGCGACAAGCTGCCCGCCTTCGAGGGCCAGCCCGACCGCTACGTCGTGTGGGGTGAGGGCACGACCGACGAGATGTGCCTCGGCATGTTGCAGGTCACCCGCCCCTGACGGCCCACCGGGGCCGTCCCGCCCGGTCAGGTGGGCCGGACGCGGCTCGCTCGGTAGCATGGAGGGGCTCTGCCACCGACCCGGAAGGCCGCCCACACGGGCATCCATGACTGCGACGAAGCAACCAGGCACCCCTCAGGAGCGACCGACCCACACCGTGGTCGTCCCCAACAGCATCGACATGGTCTCCGTCCTGGGCCCCGGCGACGAGCACCTCCGGTTGATCGAGCGGGCCTTCGACGCCAGCGTGCACGTCCGCGGCAACCGCATCACCCTGTCCGGCGAGTCGGCCGAGGTCGCCATGGCAGAGCGCCTGCTCGACGAGGTCGTCACCCTGGTCCGCACCGGTCAGGGAGTCACCGGCGAGACGGTCGAGCGGATCATCCAGATGCTGCGCACCGAGACGCAGGAGCGGCCGGCCGACGTGCTGAGCCTCAACATCCTGTCCAACCGCGGTCGCACGATCCGGCCCAAGACGCTCAACCAGAAGCGCTACGTCGAGTCGATCGACAACAGCACGATCACCTTCGGCATCGGTCCCGCCGGCACCGGCAAGACCTACCTCGCGATGGCCAAGGCGGTCCAGGCGCTGCAGACCAAGCAGGTCAACCGGATCATCCTCAGCCGCCCGGCCGTCGAGGCGGGGGAGCGGCTCGGGTTCCTGCCCGGCACGCTCAGCGAGAAGATCGACCCCTACCTGCGCCCGCTCTACGACGCGCTGCACGACATGGTCGACCCCGAGACCATCCCCAAGCTGCTGGCCGCCGGCACGATCGAGGTCGCCCCGCTGGCGTTCCTGCGCGGCCGCTCGCTCAACGACTCCTTCATCATCCTCGACGAGGCGCAGAACACCACGCCGGAGCAGATGAAGATGTTCCTCACCCGTCTCGGCTTCGGCTCGCGCATCGTCGTCACCGGCGACACCAGCCAGGTCGACCTGCCGTCCGGCACGAAGTCGGGCCTGCGGGTCGTGGAGGGCATCCTCGACGGCGTCGACGACATCACCTTCTGCCGCCTCACCGGCACCGACGTCGTGCGCCACCGCCTCGTCGGTCGCATCGTGGAGGCCTACGACGTCTTCGACGCCGAGACCGAGGCCGCCCGCCCGAAGAGCAGCGGACCGAGGAGCCCGCGATGAGCATCGAGGTCCTCAACGAGTCGGGCCTCGAGGTCGACGTACGCCGCCTCTCCCGGCTGGCGCGCTTCGTGATGGACGAGATGCGCGTCCACCCGCAGGCCGAGCTGTGCATCAAGGCGGTCGACGAGGACACCATCGCCGAGCTCAACGGTCAGTGGATGGAGAAGGAGGGCCCCACCGACGTGCTCGCCTTCCCGATGGACGAGCTCCGGCCCGGCAAGGTCAACGAGGAGCCCGAGGAGGGCGTCCTCGGCGACCTCGTGCTGGCCCCGTCGGTCGCGGAGCGGCAGGGGGAGGAGGCCGGGCACGGACGTCAGGCCGAGATCGACCTGCTGACCGTCCACGGCATCCTGCACCTCCTCGGCTACGACCACGCCGAGCCGGAGGAGCACGCGGTGATGTTCGGGCTGCAGGGCGAGCTGCTCGAGAAGTGGCGCGCCGACGCCGGTCCCGCCTGAGATGACCGCTGACATCTGGCAGCTCGGCTCAGCCGCCCTGCTGGTCGTCCTCGCCGGCCTCTTCTCCGCTGCCGACGCCGCCCTGGGCGGCTTCTCGCGTGCCCGCGCGGAGGAGCTGAAGGCCGAGGGTCGACCCGGTGCCGTCCGGCTCGTCAAGCTGCTCGACGACCCCGCGCGCTACCTCAACACCGCGCTCCTGATGCGCCTGCTGTGCGAGATCAGCGCGATCGTGCTGGTCGCCACGTGGGCACGCGACGCCTACCAGGGCTCGCCCGTCCCGACGTTCCTGACCACCATCGGCGTGATGCTGGTGGTGTCGTTCGTCGTGATCGGCGTGGCGCCGCGCACCATCGGCCGCCAGCACGACGTACGCGTGGCGCTGGCGTCGGCCGGCCCGTTGTCGCTGGTGACGACGATCCTCGGCCCCATCCCGGCGCTCCTCATCCTCCTCGGCAACGCCATCACGCCCGGCAAGGGCTTCAGCGAGGGCCCGTTCTCCACCGAGACCGAGCTGCGCGAGCTCGTCGACATGGCCGAGGCGGGCGCGATCATCGAGTCCGGCGAGCGGAAGATGATCCACTCGGTCTTCGAGCTCGGCGACACCATCACCCGGGAGGTGATGGTCCCGCGCCCCGACGTCGTCTACGTCGAGCGCCACAAGAACCTGCGCCAGACCCTCTCGCTCTTCCTCCGCAGCGGCTACTCCCGGATCCCGGTGATCGACGAGAACCTCGACGACATCGTCGGCATGGCCTACCTCAAGGACATCGTGCGCCGCGACTTCGAGGCGCCCGACGTGGAGTTCACCCAGCGTGTCGACGAGGTGATGCGACCGGTGCACTACGTCCCCGACTCCAAGCCGGTCGACGCCCTCCTCACCGAGCTGCAGGCGCGACGCCAGCACATCGCGGTGGTGGTCGACGAGTACGGCGGCACGGCCGGGCTGGTCACGATCGAGGACGTCCTGGAGGAGATCGTCGGCGAGATCACCGACGAGTACGACGCCGAGGAGGTCGAGGTCGAGCACCTCGACGGGGGTGCGATCCGGGTGTCCTCGCGCTACCCGGTCGACGACCTCGACGAGCTGGTCGGCTTCGACGTCGAGGACGACGACGTCGACAGCGTGGGCGGGTTGATGGCCAAGCACCTCGGCAAGGTCCCGATCCCCGGCTCCGTCGTGGAGTGCCACGGCCTGCGGCTGGAGGCCGAGCGCGCCACCGGACGCCGCAACAAGATCGGGACCGTGCTCGTGACCGTGCTCGCCCCCGAGGCCGACGAGTCCCACGACGAGCAGCTCTAGGGTTCTCGTATGAGCACGCACGACGCCATGGATCCCGGGGCCGGCCCCAGCGCGGAGGACGCCAAGCTGGTCACCCTCGCCCGCGCGACCCGGGCCCGCGCCCGCGCCGACGAGGGGGCGGCGGTGCGCGACCTCGACGGACGCACCTACGCCGCCGCCAGCGTGCGGCTCGAGCACCTCGACCTGTCCGCGCTCGAGGTGTGCGTGGCGATGGCCGTCTCGTCCGGCTCGGCAGGCCTCGAGGCAGCCGTCGTGCTCACCGGCACCGAACCCGTCCTCGACGCGGTGCGCGACTTCGCCGGACCGGGCGTCCCGGTGCACGTCGGCGACGAGCGCGGCACGATCGCCCGCTCGACCTCGACCTGAGACGACACCCCGGTCAGCCACTGGTCCAGTGACGTGCTCGCGCCGGCGGTCCGGGATCGCTAGCGTGGAGGGGTGCGCACGACTGTCGGTCGCGAGCAGCATGCAATCGGGGAGGCACGGCTCAGGGAGTCCTACGCCGCCCTGCCGCCCGGTGCCCCCGTACGCCTGGCGAAGCGCACCAGCAACCTCTTCCGGGGCCGGTCCGCATCCGCGACCGGCCTCGACGTCTCCGGGCTGACGGGCGTCATCGAGGTCGACGGCGACGTCGCGGAGGTGCAGGGGATGTGCACCTACGAGCACCTCGTCGAGGTGACGCTCGCGCACGGCCGCATCCCGCTCGTCGTGCCGCAGCTCAGGACGATCACCCTCGGTGGCGCTGTCAGCGGCCTGGGCATCGAGGCGACGAGCTTCCGCAGCGGCCTACCGCACGAGTCGGTGCTCGAGATGGACGTCCTCACCGGCGCGGGCGAGGTGGTCACGACCAAGCCGGGGGACGACCTCTTCGATGCCTTCCCCAACTCCTACGGGTCGCTCGGCTACGCCACCCGGCTGCGCATCGAGCTCGAGCAGGTGCCGTCGTACGTCGCCCTCCGGCACGTCCGCTTCCCCGACGCCGCCGCGCTCGCCGGGGCCGTCACCCGCGTGGTGGAGGAGCGGGCCTGGGCGGGGGAGCGGGTCGACGCGGTGGACGGCGTCGCGTTCGCCCCCGACGAGCTCTACCTCACGCTCGCGCGGTGGACCGACGAGCCCGGCCCGACCAGCGACTACACCGGGCAGCAGGTCTTCTACCGCTCGCTGCAGCACCGGGTCACCGACCGGCTGACGATGCACGACTACCTCTGGCGCTGGGACACCGACTGGTTCTGGTGCTCGCGGGCCTTCGGTGCCCAGCACCCGGTCGTCCGGCGGGTCTGGCCGCGGCGGCTGCGTCGCTCCGACGTCTACTGGAAGCTCGTCGCCCTCGACCGCCGGTTCGGCGTCGCGGACCGGCTCGACCGTCGCGCCGGGCGTCCGCAGGGCGAGCGCGTCGTGCAGGACGTCGAGGTGCCGGTCGAGCGGCTGCCGGAGTTCCTGGCCTGGTTCGACCGAGAGGTCGGCATGCGCCCGGTGTGGCTGTGCCCGCTGCGGTTGCGCCGCACGGGCGACGGGCCCGGCGACCGGCCGTGGCCCGGCTACCCGCTCAGCGCCGCGACGACGTACGTCAACGTCGGCTTCTGGGGCATCGTCAACGTCGGCCCGGACGCCCCCGCGTCCCCCCGCAACCGCGCGATCGAGGCGAAGGTCTCCGAGCTCGGAGGTCACAAGAGCCTCTACTCGGAGGCCTTCTACGCGCCCGACGCATTCGACCGTCTCTACGGCGGCGCCCACCTGGCCCGGGTCAAGGCCGCCCACGACCCCGACGACCGACTGACGTCCCTCTACGACAAGGTGGTGCAACGACGATGACCCTCCACACGGACCCCGGCTCGCGCCCCCGTGCGACGGCACACCTGACGATCGGCGCCGCGATCGACACCTTGGTGAGGGGCGGACTGCCGCTGCACTTCACGGCCTACGACGGCAGCAGCGCCGGCCCGCCGGACGCGCGCGTCGGGATGCAGCTGCACAACGAGCGGGGGCTGGCCTACCTGATGACGGCTCCCGGCGACCTCGGCATGGTGCGGGCCTACGTCAGCGGCGACCTCGACCTGTCCGGTGTCCACCCCGGCGACCCCTACGACGCGCTCGTGCTGCTCAAGGACCACACGAAGTTCCGAGTCCCGGCGCCGTCGGAGGCGCTGCACATCGCCCGCAGCCTCGGCCTCTCCCACCTGCGACCACCCGCCCCGCCGCCGCAGGAGCACCTGCCGCGATGGCGGCGGGCGGTCGAGGGACTGCGCCACTCGATGACCCGCGACGCCGAGGTGATCTCCCACCACTACGACGTGTCCAACCGCTTCTACGAGCTCGTGCTGGGGCCGTCGATGGCCTACACCTGCGCGCTCTACGAGGCGCCCGACGCCACGCTCGAGGAGGCCCAGGCGGCCAAGTTCGAGCTCGCGTGCCGCAAGCTCGCCCTCGAGCCGGGCCAGCGCCTCCTCGACGTCGGCTGCGGCTGGGGCACGATGGTCCGTCACGCCGCCCGCGAGCACGGCGTACGCGCCCTTGGCGTGACGCTGTCGCTCGAGCAGGCCCAGTGGGCCACGGAGGCGATCGACCGCGAGGGCCTCGGTGACCTCGCCGAGGTGCGTCACCTCGACTACCGCGACGTCGTGGAGTCCGGCTTCGACGCGGTCAGCTCGATCGGGCTGACCGAGCACATCGGGGTGCGCAACTACCCCGCCTACTTCCGCCACCTCCGCGACCGCCTCAGGCCCGGCGGCCGGCTGCTCAACCACTCGATCACCCGACGCCACAACCGGCGCCAGGAGACGGGGCACTTCATCGACCGCTACGTCTTCCCTGACGGGGAGCTCATCGGCTCGGGCACGATCATCGGCGCGGCGCAGGACCAGGACCTCGAGGTGCAGCACAGCGAGAACCTGCGCCTGCACTACGCCGCCACACTGCGCGACTGGAACCGCAACCTGGTCGAGCACTGGGACAAGTGCGTGGCCGAGGTCGGTGAGGGGACCGCGCGCGTGTGGGGGCTCTACATCGCCGGCTCGCGCGTCGGGTTCGAGCGTGACGAGGTCGAGCTGCACCAGGTGCTGGCGACCCGCAACCACGACGACGGCCGTTCCGACTTCCCGATGCGTCCCGACTGGTGAGCCACCGATAACCTCGGTGGGTGAGCACCCGTGCAGCCCAGTTCCAGGCGACCGTACGTCGCCGCGAACCGCTCTCGGACCACCTCGTCCGGCTCGTGCTCGACGACCTCGACGGCTTCACCTCGACCGGCGTCCCCGACGAGTGGGTCGGTCTCGTCGTGCCCGGCCAGTTCCAGAGTCGCTACTACACCGTGCGGTCCCTCGAGCGGGGTGAACTGACGCTCGACGTGGTGGTCCACGACGTGGGCCTGGTCACCGAGTGGGCGATGCGCGACTGCGTCGGCGACACCGTCACGATCACCGAGCCGAAGGCGTCCTTCTCGCCGCCGGCCGGGGCGCGCTGGCTGCTGCTGGTCGGCGACCTGACGGCCATGCCGGCGATGGCGCGCATCGCGGAGACCCGTCCCGACCTGCCGACGTACGTCATGGCGGAGGTGCCCGACGACCTGACCGGCTACCTGCCGTCCGGCGTCGACGTGACGTGGCTGGCCCCGCCCGCGCCCGGCCAGAGCGCGTTGGCAACCGTGGTCGAAGGAATCGAGTGGCCCGAGGGCGAGGGCTACTTCTGGATGGCGGGGGAGTCCGCGCAGATGCGTGCGATCCGCAAGCACCTGATGCGCGAGGTCGGGCTGCCGACCAGCCACTACGACGTGATGGGCTACTGGCGTGCCACCGCCGCCCGGCAGCCGCGCGCGGTCGATCCCGGTCCCATCTGGCGCGCCGGCAAGGCGGCAGGCAAGACTGACGAGCAGATCTGGGCCGACTACGACGCGGCCCGGTCCGAGGAGGCGAGCGATGGCTGACGACGACGACCAGGACCTCGGGCACGACGACGAGCTGGACGACGACCTGGACGACGAGCTGGACGAGGACTTCGACCTCTCCGGTGTCGCTCCGGCGGGCGCCTTCTACGAGGCTCCGGAGGGCTACCGCAGCGGGTTCGCGTCGTTCGTCGGCCGCCCGAACGCCGGCAAGTCGACCCTGACCAACGCGCTCGTGGGCCAGAAGATCGTCATCACCTCCTCCAAGCCGCAGACCACCCGCAACGTGGTGCGCGGCATCGTGCACCGCGAGGACGCCCAGCTGATCCTGGTCGACACCCCCGGCCTGCACCGCCCCCGCACGCTGCTCGGTGAGCGGCTCAACGACCTGGTGCGTACGACGTGGGCCGAGGTCGACGTCGTCGCCGTGTGCTTCCCGGCCAACGAGAAGATCGGTCCCGGTGACCGGTTCATCGTCACCGAGCTCGGCAAGGTGCGCCGCACGGTGCGCATCGCGGTCGCCACCAAGACCGACCTGGTCACCCCCGAGCAGCTCGCCAACCACCTGATGGACATCGCCGCGCTCGGCCGGGAGACCGGCACCGAGTGGGCGGAGATCGTGCCGGTGTCCGCCGTGGCCGGCGACCAGGTCGACCTGCTCGCCGACCTGTTGGTCGGGCTGATGCCGGAGGGGCCGCCGCTCTATCCCGACGGCGACCTGACCGACGCGCCCGAGGAGGCGCTGGCCGCCGACCTGATCCG
>DATIAJ010000051.1:0-9542 GCA_035458105.1 Nocardioides sp.
CGCTGCTGCTGCGTGACGTCTACGGCCTGCCCTACGACGAGATCGCGACGCTGGTCGACGCGCCGCTCGGCACCGTCAAGGCCCAGATCCACCACGGCCGCAAGCTCGCCCGGCCGCTGCTGCGGGGCGATCGGTGAGACCGCACCGCCTGCGCGCGGTGCTGGCTGCCGGTCTCTCCCTCGCCGTCCTGGCCGGCTGCTCGGGCGGCTCGGGTGGCGCCACCCCCTCCGATGAGCCGCGGAACGCGCCGTCCGCAGCGACGCCGTCGACCTCGTCGACCGCCTCCGACTCCTCGCCGGTCGTGGGCGAGCGGGTGGAGCCTGACCTCGAGCTCGCCGTGTCGACCCCGCGCGAGGACAGCGTCTACCCCGACGTCGGCGACCCGCGCGTGGACGCCCTGCACTACGACCTCGACCTGCGGTGGCAGCCCCGGGCCGAACGCCTCACCGGCCGGGCGGTCATCACCTTCCGCGCGACCCGCACCGCGCCACGCTTCCAGCTCGACCTCGGCGCACCCCTCACGGTCCGCGGCGCGACGCTCGACGGCGAGCCCGTCCGCGTCGCCCGCCGTGGCAAGGACCTCGTGCTGCGCGCGCCGATCGCGGAGGACGAGCGCTACGAGCTGGCGCTCGACTACGACGGCACGCCCGAGCCGGCTCCCGCGCCGACCACGCGCAGCGACTTCTCCGAGACCGGCTTCACCGTCACCCGCGACGGCGAGGTGTGGACGATGCAGGAGCCCTACGGGGCCTACACGTGGTACCCCGTCAACGACCAGCCGTCCGACAAGGCGCTCTACGACATCACCGTCCACGCCCCGCCGGGGTGGACCGGCATCGCCAACGGCGAGCTCACCGAGCTGACGACGGGCGACGACGGCACGACCACGTCGTGGCAGCTCGACGAGCCGGCGTCGTCGTACCTCATCACCCTGGCGATCGGCGACCACGAGTGGAGCAGCAACACCACCGAGAGCGGCCTGCGGGTGGACTACTGGACGCCGCGCGACCTCGACCGACCGCTCGACTCGATCCGGACGGCCGCCGCCACCGTCGACTGGGTCGAGGACCGGCTCGGCGACTACCCCTTCGACTCCCTCGGCCTCGTCGTCACCGCCTCGCAGAGCGCGATGGAGACCCAGACGATGATCACCCTCGGCACCAACGACTACGTCCTGTCACCGCAGGTGGTCGCCCACGAGGTCGTGCACCAGTGGTACGGCGACCAGGTCTCGCCGTCGGACTGGCGCGACGTCTGGCTCAACGAGGGCATGACGATGCTGCTGCAGTGGGTCTACGAGGACGAGCACGGCATCCGTCCGCTGCGCCAGAGCCTGCGCAGCGCCCGCTCCGCGGACCAGCAGCTGCGGGACCAGTACGGCCCGCCCGGCGCCTACGACCCGCGGCAGTTCGGCGGTTCCAACATCTACTGGACGCCCGCCCTGATGTGGAACGAGCTGCGCGAGGAGCTCGGCGACGACGAGTTCTACGCCGTCGCCCGTTCCTGGCTGGCCGAGAACGACAACACCTCCGCGTCCCGCGAGCAGGTCTACGACCACTGGGAGACCGAGACCGGGCGCGAGCTGTCGGCCTTCTTCGATGCCTGGATCACCGGCGACCGGACGCCGGAGCCCGGGGTGCCGCAGGGCTGAGCCGACTACCCTCCCCGCATGGCCCGCCTCTCCGCGCACGACCTGATCGACCTGGTCCTCGACGACGGCTCGTGGTCCTCGTGGGACACCGCGCCGGTGCGCGGCGGCATCAGTGAGGAGTACGCCGCCGAGCTGGCCGCGGCGGCCGAGAAGTCCGGCGTCGACGAGTCGGTGCTGACGGGCGAGGCGCGGATGCACGGCCGGCGCATCGCGGTGCTGGTGGGCGAGTTCGGCTTCCTGGCCGGGTCGATCGGCCGCGCCGCGGCCGACCGGATCGTCGCCGGCATCGAGCGCGCGACGCGGGAGGGGCTGCCGCTGGTGGCCGCGCCCGTGAGCGGTGGGACCCGGATGCAGGAGGGCACGCCGGCCTTCGTCCAGATGGTGCGCATCTCCGCCGCGGTCGCGGCCCACCGCACCGCAGGCCTGCCCTACCTCGTCTACCTGCGCCACCCCACCACCGGCGGCGTGATGGCGTCGTGGGGCTCGCTCGGCCACGTCACGGTCGCGGAGCCGGGCGCCCTCGTCGGCTTCCTGGGGCCGCGGGTCTACGAGGCGCTCTACGACCGCCCCTTCCCCGAGGGCGTGCAGACCTCGGAGAACCTGTACGCCCGCGGAATCGTCGACGCGGTCCTGCCGCCCGAGGAGATCAAGGAGATCCTCGACCGCGCGCTCACCATCCTGATGGCGGCACGCGAGGGCGTCACCCCGGTCCCTGACCCCGGCGACGACGACATCCCGGACGTCGACACGTGGGACTGCGTGACCCGCTCGCGTCGTCCGGACCGGCCGGGCGTGCGCCGGCTGCTGCGCTACGCCGCCAGCGACGTCGTACCGCTCAACGGGACGGGACAGGGCGAGCGCGACCCGGGGCTGCTCATCGCCCTGGCGCGCTTCGGCGAGGCGCCGTGCGTCTTCCTCGGGCAGGACCGTCGCGGCCAGACCACCGACCACCCGATGGGGCCGGAGGCGCTGCGGGAGGCCCGGCGCGGGATGCGGCTGGCCTCCGAGCTCGGCCTGCCGCTCGTCACCGTCATCGACACCCAGGGGGCCGCGCTGTCGGCGGACGCCGAGAACGGCGGTCTCGCCGGTGAGATCGCCCGGTCGCTGGCCGACCTCGTCACGCTCGACGCGCCCACGCTGTGCCTGATGCTCGGCGAGGGCAACGGCGGCGGCGCGCTCGCCCTGCTGCCCGCCGACCGCGTCGTCGCCGCGCAGCACGCGTGGCTCTCACCGCTGCCGCCCGAGGGGGCGTCCGCGATCGTGCACCGCGACCTCGACCACGCCGCCGAGATGGCGCGCGCCCAGCAGGTGCGGGCCATCGACCTCCACCGCCAGGGCGTCGTCGACCGGATCGTGGCGGAGAAGCCCGACGCCGCCGACGAGCCCGAGGACTTCTGCCGCCGCGTCGGCGCGGTGCTCGAGCACGAGCTCAGCGCGCTGCTGGCCTCCGGCCCGGGGTCTGCGGCGGACCGGGCGCGGCGCTACGTCTGATCGGCCGCCACCGCTCGAGCGGTGAGTGAGACAGGTTCGGAGCCTCCAGAACGTGTCTCACGCACCGCCGCCTCGGCGGGCGGTGAGTGAGACAGGTTCTGTGCCTCCAGAACCTGCGTGGCTCACCGCTCGTCGGGGTTCTGGGGGTCGGGTACGTCGTCCGCGTCCGCGACCGTCTCGGCGGCGGGCTCGTCCTCAGAACCCTCGGCAGCCGCCTCGGCGGGCTCGTGGAGGTCACGGGCGGCCTCGGCGAGCGGGTCACCCTGGGGCGCGCCCGCGATCGGCGCGGACTCCTCCGACAGGCCGACGACGCCCGGCACGGTGCCGCTGAGGGTGGCGAGCATCTGGCGCACGTTGGAGAGCTGGGCGTTGATGCTGTCGCGGCGCTGGCCGGCGGCGGCCAGCTCGCGCTCGGACTCGGCGCGGACGCGGTCGGCGGAGGCGCGCGCCTCGGCGACCATCGTGGTCGAGCGCTCCTCGGCGTCGGCGAGCATCCGGGCGATCCGCTCCTCGGCCTCGCGGCGGTTGCGCTCGAGGGTGGCCTCGGTGTCCTTGTTGCGCGCGGCCATCGCGTCGAGCTCGGCCTGGATGGCCGCCTGCTGCGCCTGGAACTCCGCCGTGGCCTTCTGGCGCCGCTCGGCCAGCGTGGTCTCGAAGTCCGCGGCCGCCTGGGCGGCCTTGGCGCGCTGGTCCTCGTGGAGGGCCTCGGCCTCGGCCCGGCGAGCGGAGGCGTCCCGCTCGGCGGCGTCCCGCTCGCCGTCGGCGGCCTTGCGGGCGTCGGCGAGGATCCTGGCCCCGTCGGCGTCCGCGTCGCGGCGGGTCTCCTCGGCGTAGCGGTCGGCGTCGGCGCGCAGCGCGCCCACCTCCTGCTCGGCCTCCTTGCGCAGCGTCTCGACCTCACCGACGACCCGGTCGCGGATCTCGGCGGCCTCGGCCTCCGCGAGCGACAGGATCTGCCCGATCCGCTCGCCCAGGTGCTCGTACGTCGGTGCGTCGGGCTGCTGCGCCTCGCGCGCGACCAGCGCCTCCCGCGACGCCGCAGCCTCGCTCCTCGCCGCCTCGGCAGCCGCCTCGGCCGCCTCGAGCCGGCGGCGCAGGTCGTCGGCCTCGGCCTGCGCCTGGCCGACGGCGCGCTCCACCTCGGCCGGGTCGTAGCCGCGGCGCACGGTCGTGAACATGTCTTCAGGCATCGGGGGTCTCCTGGCTTGGCGGGGCTGGGGGTGGCGGGGACGTCGGGTCGCCGGGGGTGGGGTCGGCGGTGCTGACGGGGTCCGGGGCGAGGCCGGGGTCGGGGGCGGTGCCGGTCTGCTCGCGCTCGGGCACGGAGAGCGCCGCGATGACACCGGAGAGCTGGCCGAGCTCGGCCGTGATGGTGTCGCGCTGCTCCTTGAGCTGCGCGACCTCGGCGCGCGCCCGCTCGAGTGCGCGGCGGGCGCTGTCGCGGAGCTGGTCGGCCTCCGCCCGGCCCTCGGCGACGAGCGCCACGGACTCCTCGCGGGCCCGACGACGGTCCTCGGCGGCCTCCGCCCGGCTGCGCGTGACCTCCTCGGCAACGAGGGCGCGCAGGCTGGCGGCACCGCTCTCGGCCTCGGCCCGGCGGCGCTCGAGGCGCTCGACCGCCCGTTCGGACTCGTCGGTCGCGTCCGCGACGATGCGGGCGGCCTCGGCGTGGGCCTGCTCGAGGACGACCCTGGCCTCGGCCCGTCGCTCGGCCGCCGCGTGGGCGGCGTCCTGGGTGATCTCGTCGGCGCGCTGCTTGGCCTCGGCGAGCTCGAGCGCGACCCGGCTGTTGACGGCCGCGATGATGCCGTGAGCGCGCCGGCGGGCCTGCCGTACGTCGTCACCGGCGTCGGCGTGGGCGGCCTTGCGGATCGACTCAGCCTCGGTGGCCGCGCCCGCCAGCACCGACTCCACGGTCTGCGTCGCCCACGCGGTCTGCTCGGCCGCGTGGCGCAGCTTGTCCTCGCTCTCGGCGCGCGCGGCTGCCAGCGTCTCCTCGGCGGCCCGGCGCATCTGGTCGACCTCCGCGCCGGTCGTGCGGCGCAGTTCCTCGACGTGGAGCGCGGCCTCGTCGCGCATCCGGGCCGACTCGGTGGAGGCGCTGGCCCGCAGCGACTCGGCCTCGGCGGTCGCGGAGTCGAGGTGCTGCTGCCCGGCGGTGCGGGCCTCCTCGACGAGGCGGGCGGCGGTCTCCTGCGCGCTGGCGATCGCGGTCTCCGCCTCGGCCCGCGCACCCTCGAGCAGCTCGGCCTTCTCGCCGGCCGCGGTGTCGCGCAGCTCCTGCGCCTCGGCGCGGAGCGTAGCCGCCTCGTCCCGGGCCTCGGCGCGCAGCTTGTCGCTCTCGGTCCTCGCGGCCTCGACCTGCTGGTCGCGGGCGCCCTCGGCGGACCTCATCAGGAGCGCGGCCTGCTCGTTGGCGTCGACGACGATGGTGGCGGCTTCCTGCGAGGCGCCGGCGAGCACCTCCTCGGCCTGCTTGCGGGCCCGACCGGCCTCGGCGCGGTCCCGCTCGGCCTCGACCTTGAGCAGGCGGGCCTGCTCGCGGAGCGCGGCGAGGTCGGCCGTGAGGCGCTCTGCCTCCTCGCGTGCCTCCACGACCAGCTGGTCGGCCACCTGCTGCGCGCGCGCCAGGAGGGCCGCCGTGGTGGGAGGCTCGCCCGAGGCAGCCGTGGCGGCGTCCTGAGCCATCCGCACACTCCTTGTCTCACCCGAACGGAGGGTCCAGTGTCGCAGTCCGTGACCGCTGGTGACAAAAGGGACGGCCCGGTTGCGCCCAGAGCGAACCTCCCTTGTCGCTCGCCCCGGCCGCCCGGTGGAGTGACTCCATGAAGCTCCTCGTCCTCGGCGGCACCCGGTTCCTGTCCCGCGAGGTCGCAGTCCAGGCCGTGGCACGCGGGTGGGACGTCACGTGCGCCTGCCGCGGCGCCTCCGGGCCTGTGCCGGAGGGCGCCACCCACCTGCCGTGGGATCGCGCCGACGCGCCACCCGCCGCCGTCGTGGACGGCGGGTGGGACGCGGTGGTCGACGTGGCGCGGCTGCCGTCGCAGGTGCGCAGCGCGGTCGCGGCGACGCCGTACGCCCACTGGGTCTTCGTCTCCACGGTCAGCGTCTACGCCGACACCTCGTCCCCCGCGATGGAGCCGCTGCTCGAGCCGATCGACGACGACGTCGACCTGGCGGTCGACCCGGAGGCCTACGGCGGGATGAAGGTGGCGTGCGAGCAGGTCGTGCAGTCGGGCGCGACGACGTCGGTGCGGGTACGGCCCGGCCTCATCGTCGGCCCCGGGGACCCGACGGGACGCTTCGCGCACTGGCCGCAGCGCCTCGCGCGGGGCGGCGAGGTCCTCGCGCCGGGCCGGCCCGACGACGTGGTGCAGGTGATCGACGTGCGCGACCTCGCGGCCTGGTTGCTCGTGCTGGCCGAGTCGCGGACGACCGGGGCGTACGACGCCGTCGGCGAGCCGCTGCCCCTCGGCGAGCTGCTCACGCAGGTGGCGGCCGGGGTGGGCGACCCCGACCCGCGGCTCACCTGGGTCGACAGCGGCTTCCTGGAGCAACAGGGCGTCCCGCCCTGGGCCGGCGAGGGTTCACTCCCGCTGTGGCTGCCGCGTCCGGCGTACGACGGCATGCTGGCGCACGACCCCGGACCGGCCGTCGCCGCCGGGCTGCGGCTCCGCCCCCTGGCCGAGACCGCCCCGGGCTGCCTCGACTCCCCCGTCACGGCACTCACGCCCGAGCGGGAGGCCGAGGTGCTGGCGGCCTGGCACGCCACCCACTGACACCGGTCCCGCTCGGATACCTGAGGACGTCCCGGTAGGTGGATTGCGGCTTTCGCCTACCAGGACGTCCCCAGATATCGCCCGTGGGCGAACGAGGGCTCGGCTGTCAGAAGAGGAGGGCCGTCCCCGGGTCGCTCAGCATCCCCGCGACGTCGGCGAGGAAGCGCGAGCCCTTCTCGCCGTCGATGTGGCGGTGGTCGAACGACAGCGCCAGCGTGGTGACGTCACGGACCACGATCTCGCCGGTCTCCTCGTCGACCCACGGACGCTTGTTGATCGCGCCGAAGCAGAGGATCGCGGACTCGCCCGGGTTGATGATCGGGGTACCGGCGTCGACGCCGAAGACGCCGACGTTGGTGATCGTGAAGGTGCCGCCCGCCATCTCGGCCGGCTGCGTCTTGCCGTCGCGCGCCGTCGCCGTCAGCTCGCCGAGCGCGGCCGCCAGCTCGGTCATCGACAGCGAGTCGGCGTCCTTGACGTTGGGCACCACCAGGCCGCGCGGCGTGGCGGCCGCGATGCCGAGGTTCACGTAGTGCTTGTAGACGACCTCCTGCGCGGCCTCGTCCCAGTAGGAGTTGATCTCCGGGGTGCGCTTCATCGCGAGGATGACCGCACGGGCGAGGACGAGCAGCGGGCTGACCCGGGTGTCGCGGAACTCCGGGCGCTTCTTCAGCCGCGCGACGAGCTGCATCGCGGCGGTGACGTCGACGGTGATCCACTCGGTGACGTGCGGGCTGGTGAAGGCCGACTGGCTCATCGCCGTCGCCATCATCTTGCGCACGCCCTTGATGGGCTCGCGGGTCTCGCGCTCGCGCGTCGACAGGTCTCGTGTCGGTCGCTGGGCGACCTCCTCGACCACCGGGGTGCGGGCCGCGCCGTTGGCGGCGCCCTGCACGTCGTCGCGGGTGATCGAGCCCGAGGGGCCCGAGCCGGTGAGGCCGGTGAGGTCGACACCGAGGTCCTTGGCGAGCTTGCGCACCGGCGGCTTCGCCAGGGCGCGTACGACGCCCGGGTCCTGCGCGCGCGCCGGGACGAGTGCCTCGGCGGGAGCCGTCGGGGCCTCACGCTGGTCGGTGGCCGGCACCGGGGACTCGTCGGCGGGCATGACCTCGTCGGACTGCGCACCGCCCGGAGCGAAGGCGCCCTGGACCTGCATCTGCGTCTGCGCACCGGCGACGGTGCTCGGTGACGCCGAGCCGCGGCGGGCCCGACGCATCGGGCCACGGTCGGCCTTGATCCGGCCGACGAGGGACGCGCCCTCCATCGATCCGGACGCCGCCGGGTTGGACAGGTCGATCTCGGCCGGGTCGACCTGCGCGGCGGCCTCGGCTGCGCCCGCCTTCTCGGCCATGCCGAGGTAGGGGTCGGACTCGGTCTGCTCGGTCGAGGTGGGGGCGACCGGCGCGGGCGCCTCACCCTCGGCACCGATCGAGATGATCGGCGTGCCGACCGGCACCGTCTCGCCCTCGGTGACGAGCAGGGCCAGGACGGTGCCCTCGAACGGCGACGGCAGCTCGACGAGCGACTTGGCGGTCTCGATCTCGACGATGACGTCGTTGATCTCGATCGTGTCGCCGACCTTGACCTTCCACGCCACGATCTCGGCCTCGGTCAGGCCCTCGCCGACGTCGGGAAGAAGGAACTCAGACATCAGTGACCTCTCAGAAGGCGAAGGTGCGGTCGACGGCGTCGAGCACGCGGTCGAGGTCGGGGAGGTACTCCTCCTCGATCCGCGACGGCGGGTAGGGCGTGTCGAACGCGCCCACCCTCAGCACCGGGGCCTCGAGGGAGTAGAAGCACTCCTCGGTGACCCGGGCCGCGAGCTCGGCACCCATGCCGAGGTTCACGTGGGCCTCGTGGGTGACGACGCAGCGGCCGGTGCGGCGTACGGACTCGTAGACCGGGGCCATGTCGAGCGGCGAGAGGGTGCGCAGGTCGATGACCTCGAGGCTGCGACCCTCGGACTCGGCGGCCTCGGCGCACTTGAGCGCGGTCTTCACGGTGGGGCCGTAGGCCAGCACCGTCGCGTCGGAGCCGGCACGGACGACCCGCGAGGTGAACAGCGGCTCGGGCGTGGCGGACTCGTCGAGCTCGGCCTTGTCGGCGTGGTACTGCCGCTTGGGCTCGAGGAAGATGACCGGGTCGTCGTGGGCGATCGCCTGCTGGATCATCCAGTAGCCGTCGACCGGGTTGGAGCAGGCGACCACCTTGAGGCCGGGGGTGTGCGCGAACTGCGCCTCCGGGCTCTCGGAGTGGTGCTCGACCGCGCCGATGCCGCCGCCGAAGGGGATGCGGATGACGATCGGCATCTTCACCTTGCCCTGCGAGCGGTAGGTGTACTTCGCGACCTGGCACACGATCTGGTCGTAGGCGGGGTAGACGAAGCCGTCGAACTGGATCTCCACGACCGGGCGGTAGCCGCGCAGCGCCATGCCGACCGCGGTGCCGACGATGCCGGACTCCGCGAGCGGGCTGTCGATGACGCGGTCCTCGCCGAAGTCCTTCTGCAGGCCGTCGGTGATGCGGAAGACGCCGCCGAGCTTGCCGACGTCCTCACCCATGAGCAGGACCTTGTCGTCGTCCTCCATGGCCTTGCGCAGGCCCATGTTGAGGCCCTTGGC
>DATIAJ010000052.1:0-7995 GCA_035458105.1 Nocardioides sp.
GGACGTCGACTTCGTCCATCCCGAGCTCCAGTCGACCGCGCTCGTCGCCGCCATCGAGGAGCGCCGCTCCGACGTGGCGCTGCTGCTCCTCGACCACGGAGCCTCGCCGGCGCTGGTCTCCCCGCTCGAGGCGATGACGCCCCTGCAGGCCGCCAGGGCGGCCGGCCTCGATCGGGTGGCCGCTCGGCTCAGCTGAGCCGGTCGGGCCTCGACACGACCGCCACACCGTCGAGAACCGTGACGGACCGTCCGTTGCCGTCGGGCATCGACATCTCGAGCGTCACTGCAGGCACCGTGCCGTCGTCGTCCCGGACCATCGACCAGCGGGCCGAGCCGTCGTCCGCCGGCTCCCCGATCGCCAGACCCAGCTGAACACCGTGCCGGACCGCGTCGAGCCCCAGGGCGACCAGCAGGTCGCTGACCCGGCCGGGGTCGGGCGGCGTGAGGACCACCGACACCAGGACCGGGCCGTCGGCCGGGCCGGGGCCCATCGGGGTCTTCCACTCGATGAGGAACGGCAGCGAGCCGTCGTACGGCCCCGGGCCGACGTCGCAGACGCGCCACTCGAGCAGCTCGCCGCCGGGCGTGCGGCGCGAGCCGGGCACCGGCGGGCCGGGCTCGAAGCCGGCTGCCAGCAGCGACGTACGCGCCTCGTCGAGGTCGTCGACCGCGACGGCCCACGAGATCGGCCCGCGTGCCGAGCGGACGCGGTCGAGCCACGGGTTCGACTCGTCGCTGCCGGCCGCGATCAGCTCGACGTACGCCGCTCCGGGACCGCGCACCAGCACGTTCTCCGTGCCGACCGGGTGTGCTCCCCCGCGCTCCGCCGGCAGCCCGGCCGCACGCCAGCGGGCGGCCGCCTCGTCGAGGTCCTCGACGGCGACGACGAGGTGGTCGAAGCGGGCGGCCATCTCCTCGTGCGGGTCAGGAACCGGCGGCGGCGAGGATCTCGGTGACAGCGGTGACGAGGCCGGCGATGTCCTCGTCGCTGGCGACCAGCGGCGGGGCGAAGCGGACGGTCGAGCCGTGGGTGTCCTTGGCCAGGATGCCGCGCGCCATCAGGGACTCGGACATCTGGCGACCGGACATCAGGGTCGGGTCGATGTCGATGCCGGCCCACGCACCACGGACGCGGACGTCGGAGAGGCCCTTGCCGACGAGCGGACCGAAGCCCGCCTCGAGCTGCGCGCCGATCTCGGCGGAACGGGCCTGGAAGGTGCCCTCCTCGAGCATCGCGACGACCTCGGTGCCGATGGCGGCGGCGAGCGGGTTGCCCCCGAAGGTGGAGCCGTGCGAGCCGGGGGTGATGACCTCCATGACCTCGCGGTCGGCCGCGATCGCGGAGACGGGGTAGATGCCGCCGCCGAGCGCCTTGCCCATGATGTAGATGTCGGGGACGACGTCCTCGTGGTCGCACGCGAACGTCTTGCCGGAGCGGGCCAGTCCGGACTGGATCTCGTCGGCCACCATCAGCACGTTGCGCTCGGTGCACAGCGCGCGCAGGTCGCGCAGGAAGCCCTCGGGCGGCATGACGACGCCACCCTCGCCCTGGATCGGCTCGAAGAGGACGGCCACCGTGGTGTCGTCGATCGCGGAGGCGATCGCCTCGATGTCGCCGTACTTCACACCGCGGAAGCCGGTGGTGAATGGAGCGTAGCCCGAGGTCGCGACGTCGTCGTCGGAGAAGCTGACGATGGTGGTGGTGCGGCCGTGGAAGTTGCCCTCCATCGTGATGATCGTGGCCTGCCCGGCGGGCACGCCCTTGACCTCGTAGCCCCACTTGCGGCTGACCTTGATGGCGGTCTCGACGGCCTCGGCGCCGGAGTTCATCGGCAGGATCATGTCCTTGCCGGTCAGCCGGCACAGGGCCTCGGCGAAGCCGCTCAGCTTGTCGTTGAAGAACGCGCGGCTGGTCAACGTGAGCCGGCCGAGCTGCTCGCGCGCGACGGCGACGAGACGCTCGTTGGAGTGGCCGAAGTTGAGCGCGGAGTAGCCGGCGAGGCAGTCGAGGTAGCGCTTGCCGTCGACGTCGATGACCCACGCGCCGTCGCCCTCGGCGAGCACCACGGGGAGCGGGTGGTAGTTGTGCGCGGCATAGCGCTCGGTGGCCTCGATGTGGGAGGCGGTGCGCTCGGAGATCTGGGCAGGGGTCGTGCCCGTGGAGACGTCGGTCGCGGTCATGGGCACATGGTGCCACCGCGGCCCGACAGACGCCGACTCGACGAGACGACTTGTCCAGACGCACGGTCCGTGAGAATGTAAGTGAGTACTCACTTACATTCTGGAGGGCACCATGATCACCACCGAAGGCCTGACCCGGAGGTTCGGGCCGCTCACCGCCATCGACCAGCTCGACCTCGACCTCCCGGCAGGAGGCGTCGTGGGCCTCGTCGGCCCCAACGGGTCGGGCAAGTCGACCCTGATCCGCATGCTGCTCGGCCTCGTCACGCCGAGCGAGGGGTCTGCGACCGTGCTGGGCGAGCGCATCGACGACCCCACCGCGTACGCCGGACAGGTCGGAGCGCTCATCGAGAACCCGGCGTTCGTGCCGGGGCTCTCGGCCCGGGCCAACCTCGCGTCCCTCGCCGCCCTGAGGGGGCTCCCCCGCACTCGCGTCGAGGAGGTCCTCGAGACCGTTGGGCTCGCCGGCCGGGGCAGCGAGCCGGTGCGCCGCTTCTCCCTCGGCATGAAGCAGCGCCTCGGCATCGCCGCCGCACTGCTACCCGACCCCGCGCTGCTCGTCCTGGACGAGCCGACCAACGGCCTCGACCCGGCCGGCATCGTCGAGATCAGGGGGCTGCTGCAGCAGCTCGGGGCCGAGGGACGGACGGTCGTCGTCTCCTCCCACCTCATGTCGGAGATCGAGAGCATCTGTTCCTACGTCGTGGTCATCCGGTTCGGCGTGCTGGTCTTCGCCGGACCCATCGCCGAGCTCATGGCCCACGCGACGACCAGCGTCGAGGTCGCTCCCGAGCTCGGTTCGGACCGGCAAGCGCTCAGCGACGCCCTCGCCCACGAGGGCTGGCAGGTCACCCCGCACGGCGAGCTGGCCCTCCGCGTCGACGCGGGTGAGGACGACGCTGCATCGATCAACCGCCACGCCGCGGAGGCGGGATTCACCCTCCGTGCGCTGTCCGTGCACCGCGACAGCCTCGAGACCGTGTTCCTCGCGATGACAGGGCGGGACGACGGGGAGCTCGCCGCCGCACGGGGCGCAGCGCTCCTCAGCGACACGGACCGCGAGGTGGCGCGATGATCAGGGTGGTTCGTAGCGAGCTGCTGCGCCTGAGGCGACGCTCCGTGCTGTTCGGCTGGTTCGGACTGGTCGTCATGTTCGCGGTGCTCATCAACTTCGTGATGTTCAACGTCGTGGACGAGACGGGAGCCCCCCCTGCGGACGGTCCGGGCGTGTCCTTCCCCAGCGCTGCCGCCCTGCTCGCACCCGAGGGCATCGTCGCCGGCCTGGGCGCTGCCGCCTCGTTCCTCGGAGTCGTCACCCTGGCCTTCTGGGCCCTCGCGTCCGCCAGCGACTACAGCACCGGGCTGGTGCGGATCATCGTCGCCGCGGAGCCGCGCCGTTGGCGCCTGCTGCTGGGCAAGTGGATCGCGCTGGCGATCGTCACGGCCGCCACGTGCCTCGCGGCCCTCGCCGTCAACGTCGCCGTCTCGCCCGTCGCCGCGCAGGCGGGGGGCTTCTCCCCGGACGCGTGGGGCACCGACATGCCGGCGGTCGCTCTCGAGGCCGTAGGGCAGCTCTACCTCTCACTGCTCGTGTGGGGGTCCATCGGCCTGGCCCTTGCGACGCTCACCCGATCTGCGGGCGTGGCCATCGGCGTCGGCGTCGGCTACGTGCTGCTGGTCGAGGCCGTCATCTCGGCGGTGGCCAGCGACATCGGCGACTGGCTGCCGGGATCGATCCTCACCGCCCTCGCCCAGGGCGGCAACGACGCCGTCTCGTTCGCCGCGGCGTCCGCGAGCGGAGGTCTCTACGTCGCTGCGGCGATCGGCGCGGCATGGTTCACCTTCCAGCGACGCGACATCACCGACTAGGTCGATGATGTGATGCGCATCGAGCACCACCCCGACGCACAGGACAGGAACACCGCATGCAGGAGAGGTCGAGGCGGACCCAGGCCGCCCTGATCCGCGCCACCACCGAGCTCGTCGCCGAGGCCGGCTACCACGGCGCGACGACGAAGGCGATCGCCGAGCGCGCGGGCGTCTCCGAGGGCACCATCTACCGGCACTTCCCGGACAAGAAGGCCCTCTTCGCCGCCGCCGTGCTGGCCGGTCAGCGCGGCGTGACGGAGTGGATGGAGCAGCTGCCGGGACGGGCCGGGAGCGCGCCGCTCGTCGAGCTCGTCACGGAGACCCTCACGCAGCTGTCCCGCCTCCGCGAAGCGGTGCTGCCACTCGAGGAGGCGTCACCGCACGTGCTCCGTCCGCCACGCGACCTGTCTCCCGCCGAGCTCGTCGACGCGCTGCGCCAGGCGGGCGGACCGCCGCAGCTGCTGGCCGACTTCTTCGCAGCCGAGCAGTCCCTGGGGCGGGTCCACAGCGACCTCGACCCCGCCCGCACGGCGGTGATGGTGCTCGCCGCGTTCCTCGGCGTGCAGACCAGCCCCCTGGCCGGCACCTCCGGGCTCGACGGGCGGGACGTGCGCTCCTTCGCCGAGCTGATCTGCTGCGGTCTCGCCGTCGGACGATGAGGCCGTCGCCCGAGCCGTCGGCAGCCCTGGGGACGGCCCGCTCGCCACAACGGGGAGTGCCGGCTCGCCCTGGACGAGCCGGGACTCCCCGATCCTCGAAATGCCGGAAGGCCCGCGGTCATCCGCGGGCCTTCTCGTTGGTGGAGCTGAGGGGACTCGAACCCCTGACCCTCTGCATGCCATGCAGATGCGCTACCAGCTGCGCCACAGCCCCAACAGCGCAGAACATTAGCCGACACCCGACCAGCAGGTGAAATCGGGGTCCCCTAGCCGGTGACGAGGCGCCAGAGCAGCCAGATCCCGAGCACGGTCACGGCCAGTCCGGCGAGGACCGGGACCAGCATCAGCGCCACCGCACCGACGACGTACGCCGTGCTCGGGGGCTCGCGGAGCGGCTGGCGCTCGACCGCGCGGAGCAGCAGGCGGAGGTTCTTGCGGTTGTCCCCATCCACGCCAGCACCGCCATCGGCACGCGCGCCCGGATCGCGTCGCGGACGATCACGCCGGACAGGGCGCTGCCGACCACGTCGCCGATGCCCGGCACCAGCCCGATGACCGCGTCGAGGCCCAGGCCGATCCGGGTGCCGGGCACCGTCACGGCGTCGTCCATCACCTTCGCGAGCTGCCGGCTCAGGGCGAGGTCGACCTCGCGGGCGCGGTCACTCACCCGCGACCCGGTTCCAGGCGGCCAGGCGCCACCGCTCGACCCCTCCGGTCCAGGTCGAGGCGGAGTGCTCGAGCACGATCCAGCCGCAGTTGGCGAGCACCCCGAGGGACTCGGCGACCTCACCGTGCCACTCGAGGAAGGCGGGCACCGCGACGCGCAGGGCGGCGCCGTGGGAGACGACGATGCCGGTCTCGCCGTCGCCGAGCGCGTCGGCGTACGACGTCAGGGCCGGCAGGAAGCGCGCCAGCACGTCGTCGGGGGTCTCCCGCCCGGGGATCGCCTCGACGTCGCCGGCCACCAGCGCGGCGTGCTCCTCGGGATGGGCGGCGGCGTACTGCTCGTCGGTCAGTCCGACGCGGTGCGGGCCGATGTCGAACTCGCGCAGCCGGGCGTCGAGCACCGGCTCGAGCCCCGCCTCGGCCGCGACGACGTCGGCGGTGCCGGCGGCGCGGGCGAGGTCGGAGGACCACACCGCGACCGGCGACAGGGCCGCCAGGACGGGCGCGACGGCCTTGGCCTGCGCCTCACCGACCTCGTCGAGGGGTACGTCGGCGTGGCCCTGCGCGCGACCCGTGTCGTTCCACGCCGTACGGCCGTGGCGGAGCAGGACCAGGCGCCTCACGCGAGGGTCAGCGGGATGAGCGGGCAGTCGCTCCAGAGGCGCTCGAGGGCGTAGAAGGACCGCTCCTCCTCGTGCTGCACGTGGACCACGATCTCGCCGTAGTCGAGGAGCACCCAGCGCCCCTCCTTGTGGCCCTCGCGCCGGATCGGCTTGGCACCCGCCTCGCGGAGCTTCTCCTCCACCTCGTCGACGATCGCGCCGACGGCCCGCTCGTTGTTGGCGCTGGCCAGCACGAAGGCGTCGGTGATGGCAAGCTGGTCGCTGACGTCGAAGGCCAGGACCTGGTCGGCCTTCTTGTCGTGCGCGGCCTGGGCCGCGACGGCGACGAGCTCGAGGGCGTGGTCGGTGGCAGTCATGCAGTGTCCTTGTCGGAGCCGGTGGCGGTGCTGGTGGTGGCGCTGGAGGTGTAGAGGTGGTGCTTGGCGATGTACTGGACGACGCCGTCGGGCACGAGGTACCAGACGGGCTCGCCGCGCCGCTTGCGCTCGCGGCAGTCGGTCGAGGAGATCGCCAGGGCGGGGATCTCGACCATGGTGACGCGGTCGGCGGGGATCTTGGCGAGCGCCTGCGGGTCCATCTCGTAGCCGGGGCGCGTGCAGCCGACGAAGTTGGCGAGCTCGAAGAGCTCCTCGACGTCGCGCCAGGTGAAGATGTCGGCGAGGGCGTCGGCGCCGGTGATGAAGAACAGCTCCGCGTCGGGCATCTCGGCCTTGAGGTCGCGCAGCGTGTCGATCGTGTAGGTCTTCCCGGCCCGGTCGATGTCGACGCGGGAGACGTAGAAGCGCGGGTTGGCGGCGGTGGCGACCACCGTCATCAGGTAGCGGTCCTCGGCCCCGGTGACGACGCGGTCGCTCTTCTGCCACGGGTCGCCGGTCGGCACGAAGACGACCTCGTCGAGGTCGAACCACGCCTGCACCTCGGACGCGGCCACGAGGTGGCCGTGGTGGATGGGGTCGAAGGTGCCGCCCATCACCCCGACGCGACGCTGCCCCACGGGACCGGTCACCGGATCAGCTGTGCTCGCGACCGCCACCGAAGGAGACCACGGCCAGCAGCAGGACGAGCAGCAGCCCCAGGGCGATGGCACCCACGACGTAGGGGTGGACGGCAGGCTCGCTCTCGGCCTCGGCGGCCAGCGTGATGACGGTGCTCAGCATGGCGTCACCCTACCGGCACCACCGGTGCGTCACCTGACGTGGCCCTCGCCGACCACGACGTACTTGCTCGACGTCATCTCCGGCAGCCCCATCGGGCCACGGGCGTGCAGCTTCTGCGTGGAGATGCCGATCTCGGCGCCGAAGCCGAACTCCCCGCCGTCGGTGAAGCGGGTGGAGGCGTTGACCATCACCGCCGCGGAGTCGACCGCGGCGACGAAGCGACGGATGGTCGCCTGGTCGCGGGCGAGGATCGCCTCGGTGTGGCCGGACGACCAGCGGCGGATGTGCGCGATGGCTCCCTCCACGTCGGGCACGACGGCCGCGGAGATCTCCAGCGCGAGGAACTCGGCCGCGTGGTCCTCGTCGGTCACGGGCACCACGTCGTCGTACTCCGCGAAGGCGGGGTCGCCGTGGATGAGCACCCCGGCGTCCTGGAGCGCCTCGACCACGAGCGGCAGGAACTCGTCGGCGACGTCCTCGTGCACGAGGAGCGACTCGGCGGCGTTGCAGACGCTGGTGCGGTGGGTCTTGGAGTTGAGCACGATCGCCAGGGCCTGCTCGAGGTCGGCCGAGGCGTCGACGTAGACGTGGCAGTTGCCCACCCCGGTCTCGATCACCGGCACCGTCGACTCCTCCACCACGCGGCGGATCAGGCCGGCCCCGCCGCGCGGGATGAGCACGTCGACCAGCCCGCGGGCCCGCATGAGGGCCTTGACGCTGTCGTGGGTCTCCCCCGGCACGAGCTGTACGACGTCCTCCGGCAGGCCGCTGCCCGCCAGCGCGCCGCGCATCGCGGCGACGATCGCGGCGTTGCTCGAGCGCGCGCTCGACGAGCCACGC
>DATIAJ010000053.1:0-2433 GCA_035458105.1 Nocardioides sp.
GTCCGCGGTGAAGAGCCCGGCCTTCGGTGACCGCCGCAAGGCGATGATGCAGGACATCGCGATCCTCACCGGCGGCCAGGTCGTCGCCCCCGAGGTCGGCCTCAAGCTCGACCAGGTGGGCCTCGAGGTGCTCGGCCAGGCCCGTCGCGTGGTCATCACCAAGGACAACACCACGATCGTCGACGGCGCGGGCGACCGCACGGCCGTCGAGGGCCGCGTCAACCAGATCAAGGCCGAGATCGAGAACACCGACTCCGACTGGGACCGCGAGAAGCTCCAGGAGCGCCTCGCCAAGCTCGCCGGCGGTGTCTGCGTGATCAAGGTCGGCGCCGCCACCGAGGTGGAGCTGAAGGAGAAGAAGCACCGCATCGAGGACGCCGTCTCCGCGACGCGCGCCGCGATCGAGGAGGGCATCGTCCCCGGCGGTGGCTCCGCGCTCATCCACGCCGTGTCGGTGCTCGAGGACAACCTCGGCCTGACCGGTGACGAGGCGGCCGGCGTGCGCGTGGTCCGCAAGGCGGCCGACGAGCCGCTGCGCTGGATCGCCGAGAACGGCGGCGTCAACGGCTACGTCGTGACCTCCAAGGTGCGCGAGCTCGGCGTCGGCAACGGCTACAACGCCGCCACGGAGGAGTACGGCGACCTGGTCGCCCAGGGTGTCCTCGACCCGGTCAAGGTCACCCGCTCGGCGCTCGTCAACGCGACCTCGATCGCCGCGATGCTGCTCACGACCGAGACCCTGGTCGTGGACAAGCCCGAGGAGGAGGAGCCGGTGGCCGCCGGCCACGGTCACGGCCACGGCCACTGATCGGCCGCTCCACCAGGTCCACCCGAACGGCCCGCTCCGCCACTGTCGGCGGAGCGGGCCGTTCGGCATCTCCGGGGCTCGGCCGCACCTGTGACGCGCGCGTTACGCCTCGCACGAGCGCCCGAAACATCGCTGCGGCACGCTGCCCGGCATGTTGTGGAGAGTGCGTACGACCTTGGACGACCGACCCGGTGCCCTCGCCGAGCTGACGACCGCGTGCGGGTCGGCCGGGGTCAACATCCTGGGCCTCCAGGTCTTCCCCGGCGTCGACCGGGTGACCGACGAGCTCGTGCTCCGCACGCCCGACGGCTGGGGGCTCTCGCGGCTCGCCGACCTCGTCGAGCGCTCGGGCGGCACTCGGGTCAGCGTGCTGCCGTGCACCGACGCCTCGCTCGCCGACCAGCCCACCCGCTACGTGCTCGCGGCGCGCAGCATCCTGGCCGAGCCCGCCACCTTCCCCGACGTGGTCGCCCAGCTCTTCGACGCGGAGACCGACCCGGCCGGCTCAGGACTGGCCGAGGTGATGGACGGGATGGACCTCGAGGTCGGCGACGTCGTGGTGCAGCTGCGGCGTACGGCACCGTTCACCGCCGCCGAGCACGCCCGCGGCACGGCGCTGGCCGAGCTGGTGGCCGACGTGCTCGCTGCCGCGGCGGGGCCCCAGGCGCGCGGGCCGCGGGACCTGTCGACCGACGAGGAGCCGGTCTTCGAGGTGCGCGAGCGCGAGGTGCGCGCCGTCGTGGCAGGCGCGGTCGTCGGCCGGGCCACCTGGGAGGTCGGTGACGAGCACGCCTGGCACCTCGAGCTGGTGGTCGACCCGGCGTGGCGGCGTCGCAGGATCGGGTCGCGGCTGCTCCTCGAGACCGCCCGCGCGGCACGGTCCTCCGACGCCGACGAGATCGTCGTGCGGACGGCGGCTGACAACCCGGCCGTGCTGCCGCTCGTGCTCGGCACGGGTCTGCGCGGACGGATCAGGATGGGCAGCGACGACCTCACCGTGCGGATCCCGGTACGGAGGCTGGTCACCGCCGGACGCCCTGCCGGCGCACCGTAGAATGTGCCCCGTGGAGATCCCGGAGAAGTTCGCTGCGCTCGGCCTCACCTATGACGACGTGCTGCTGCTGCCGGGGGAGTCCGACCTCGCCCCCAGCGACATCGACACCACCACCCGCCTCACGCGCGAGATCTCCATCCGCGTGCCGCTCATCAGCGCCGCGATGGACACCGTCACCGAGGCGCGGATGGCGATCGCGATGGCGCGCGAGGGCGGCATCGGCGTCCTGCACCGCAACCTCTCCATCGAGGACCAGGCCCGCCAGGTCGACCTCGTCAAGCGCACCCAGACCGGGATCATCTCCAACCCGGTGACCATCGGCCCCGACGCGACCCTCGAGGAGCTCGACCGGCTCTGCGGCGAGTACCGCGTCTCCGGCCTGCCCGTCGTCGACGTCGACAACCACCTGCTCGGCATCATCACCAACCGGGACCTGCGCTTCACCCCCGTCGCGGAGTGGGCGACCACCAAGGTCGACGAGGTGATGACCCGCGACGGCCTGATCACCGGTCACGTCGGGATCTCCCGCGACGAGGCCACCACTCTCCTGCGGGCCCACAAGCGCGAGCGA
>DATIAJ010000054.1:0-14461 GCA_035458105.1 Nocardioides sp.
CGCCGGTGAAGAAGACGGTCGGCCGGGTCCGCGAGGGGCTCGCCGCGCTGTTCGACCTGCCCGAGGGCTACGAGGTCGTGCTCGGCAACGGTGGCGCGACGGCCTTCTGGGACATCGCCTGCTTCGGGCTGATCCGGGAGAAGAGCCAGCACCTGTCGTTCGGTGAGTTCTCCTCGAAGTTCGCCACGTCGGCGAAGAAGGCGCCGTGGCTCGCCGACCCGTCCGTCATCACCAGCGAGCCGGGTTCGCGGCCCGACGCGGTCGCCGAGGAGGGCGTCGACGTCTACGCCTGGGCGCACAACGAGACCTCGACCGCCGTGATGGCGCCGGTGCTGCGTCCGGCAGGGGTGGCCGACGACGCGCTCGTGCTGGTCGACGCCACCTCCGGCGCCGGTGGCCTGCCCGTCGACCTCGACCAGGTCGACACCTACTACTTCGCCCCCCAGAAGTGCTTCGCCTCCGACGGCGGCCTGTGGATCGCCATCATGTCGCCGCGAGCGCTCGCGCGCGCCGAGGAGATCGCGGCGAGCGACCGCTACGTCCCGCCCTTCTTCGACCTGCCGACCGCGATCGACAACTCGTCGAAGAACCAGACCTACAACACCCCCTCGGTGGCCACGCTCTTCCTGATGGCCGAGCAGCTCGACTGGATGAACGGCCAGGGCGGGCTCAAGGGCATGGTCGAGCGGACGACGGCGTCCTCGGACGCGCTCTACGGCTGGGCGGAGCGCACCTCGTACACGACGCCGTACGTCACCGAGCCGGCCGACCGTTCGCTCGTGATCGGCACCATCGACTTCGACGACTCGATCGACGCCGCCGCGATCGCCGCCACCCTGCGCGCCAACGGCATCGTCGACACCGAGCCCTACCGCAAGCTCGGCCGCAACCAGCTGCGCATCGCGATGTACCCCGCGATCGACCCCGCCGACGTCGAGAAGCTCACCGCCGCGATCGACCACGTCGTCGCCCACAGCTGACCGGGCGGTTCCTGCCCGTCCAGACCGCCGACCGGGCACTTCCTGCCCGTCACGACTGCTGACCGGGCGCTTCATGCCCGTCACGAATGCTGACCGGGCACTTCATGCCGCCTGAAGTGCCCGGTCGGCGCGTCCAAGCGCAAGGAAGTGCCCGGTCAGCGCGTCCAAGCGCAAGGAAGTGCCCGGTCAGCGTCCCAGCGCGCTCAGGCCGCGAGCAGCTTGAGCACGGCGCGCTCGAGCGCCGCCTGGCGCGCGTCGTCGGTGTCGTACTTCCCGCGGACCTTGATCGTCCGGCCCCGCTCGTAGGCCTCGACGACGCGCGGGTCGACGTACGACGTGCGCGCAAGTGTCGGCGTGTTGCCGAGGAAGTCCGAGACCTCCTTCATCGCCGCGGAGACGGCCCGCTTGCGTGAGGCCTTCGTCTTCCCCGGCTCGTCGGTCTCGGCGAGGGCCGACGCCGCGATCACCGTCGCGTGCCAGGTGCGGAAGTCCTTGGCCGTCGCCTCGATGCCGAAGCAGCCGCGGATGTAGTCGTTGACGTCGGCGGACGAGAGGTCGCGCCAGGTGCGGCCGTCCTTCCAGGCCAGCAGCCGGTCGCCGCCGCCCCGGCGGCGACGCATCACGTCGAGGGCGCCGACCGCCGCGGTGTCGTCGATGTCGATGCAGTGCTCGACGCCCGACTTGCCGACGAAGCAGAACCGCAGGCCGCCCTGGTGCCGTGACACGTGCTCCCGGAGCATCGTGGTGAGGCCGAAGGACCCGTTGGTGTCGGTGTAGACGTCGTTGCCGATGCGGAAGTAGCCGAGGTCGAGCAGGCGTACGGCGACCGCGCACGCGCGTTCCTGCGTCATGCCGTCCGCGCCGATGTCGGCCAGCACCCGCTCACGTGCCTTCGACAGCGCCTTGCCGAACCCGAGGATCCGGTCGAACTTCGCGGCATCGCGGCTGGCGCGCCAGTGCGGGTGGTAGAGGTACTGGCGGCGGCCGGCGTCGTCGGTGCCGACGGCCTGCAGGTGGCCGTTGGGGTAGGGCGTGATCCACACGTCCTTCCAGGCCGGCGGGATGACGAGGTCCTTGCAGCGCTGGACCTGGTCGGCGTCGAGACGGTCACCGTGCTCGTCGAGGTAGGTGAACCCCTTGCCGGACCGGCGGCGGGTCCAGCCGGGCTGGTCGGGGAAGGTGCGCCTCAGTCGCGGCATGCGGTGAACCTAGCGAACGGTCCCCTGACTCGCCGTCACCCTGAGGGAGGTCTGGGGAGCTCAGGATTCCGAGCCGCGGCCGAGGATCCGCCGCGCGAGCTCGACCTGGCTGGCGGTCAGGAGGTGCTCGGGGACACGCACCGGGTCATGGTCGTCGACCGTGAACGTGTAGACGAACATGTCCGGTCGGGGCGGACCGTCGGTGGTCGCGGACGCGAGCACGGCCTCCGACACGAGCTGGCCGAGGTCGGGGTCGTCGTCCTGGCCGAGGTCCACCTCTGCGGTCTCGGTGCGACCGGCGAAGCCGCCGCTGCGCTCCACGCGCACGCGACCGCCCGTCGGCGCCTGGGGTGGAGCCGGTGGGGCATCGGCGCCCCCCGTCGGCCCGGCACCGACCTCCGCCTCCACACCGACCTGCGCCCACGCCTCCCGTACGGCGTCGGCGTGCTCGCCGGCGGCCGCGACGGTCGCCCCGGCGAAGGTGGTGAAGGTCGCGCCAGAGGGCACGTCACCGCCCACCAGGGCGTCGTACCAGATCCGGCCGGCACCCGCGATCGACGTGCCACCGATGGCCACCGCCGCGAGCTGGAACGCCTTGTTGGGGATGCCGGAGTTGAGGTGGACGCCACCGTTGTCGGCGGTGGTGTCGACGTAGTCGTCCATGTGGCCGACCTGGGGGTCGGCACCGATGTCGGGGTCGTCGTACGCCGTGCCGGGTGCGGCCATGTCGCGCAGGGCACGGGCCCGGACGGACGGCATGAAGATGCCCTGCCCGATCAGCCAGTCGCCCTCGCCGGCGTCCTGCCCGAGGAGGCGCTGCTTGAGGCACGACGCGAACGCGTCGGCGACCGACTCGTTAAGCGCGCCGGACTGTCCCCGGTAGGTGAGGTCGGCGGTGTGCTCGATGACGGCGTGGGAGAACTCGTGGGCCAGGACGTCGACGGGCTTGGTGAACCGCTCGAAAACCCGCCCGTCACCGTCGCCGAAGACCAGCTGGGTGCCGTCCCAGAAGGCGTTGTTGTAGCGCGAGCCGTAGTGGACGGTCAGGCTGACGGGCGCCCCGGCACCGTCGTGGGAGTCGCGGGAAAGGTCCTCGAGGAACATCCGCAGCGTCTCCTCGATGCCGGCGGCGGCCTCGTCCACGGCGACGTCACCGGTCTCCGGCTCCCCCGCGCTCCTGGCGGGCGTCCCGGGCAGCGACGTGGTCGACCCCGCGTCGTGCACCGTCCACGCCGACCCCGGGACCACGCCCTCCGGGCCGGCCTCACGCCTCCGGGCGGCGCGCTCGCGACGCAGTGCCTCGTCCTGCGACGCCTGCTCGGGTCCGTCCACCCGCTCCACGAGCCACGGCGGGATGAAGGTGCAGCGGGGTCCCCGAGATGTCGTCATGCCACCTGTCTACTCCGCGCCACCGACAACAGCCAGTGCAGTGGTGGCTGTCAGGGTGGCGGCACATGTCGGCGGCCTGAGGGGCACCGTCAGCAGGACGAGGCGGTGAACGAGAAGTCGCTCAGCCAGATGCGCTGGTTGCTGCCCCCGACCGAGCTCCAGTAGGTCAGCGCGATGACCGACACCGGCTCGGTGTACCTGACGTCCACCTGTCCGCGGGTGTCGCCCGCGTTGTCGAGAACGGTGTCGCCGTCGTAGTAGTGCCACGGGTCTCCCTGCACTCCCGAACCCACGACGTACGGCCCCTTGTCCTTGCCGTTCCGCAGCCGGGGAGTGGCCTGTCGGGACCCGCTGAGCTCGACCCGGTCCCACCAGCCGTCCTTGTCGCTGTCGATGTCCTTGATGGTGAAGGACAGGCCCGTGACCTCGCGGGAGAACGAGAAGGTCACCACCTGCCGGTGCTCGCGGCCGGCGGTGATCGCACTCGCGTGGTGGAGCTCCAACCCCTGTGCGGAACCTGCGAGGTTCTGCGCGGTCCGTCTGACCTTCGTGCTGCTGACGCTGCTCGTGATGGTGACGTTCACGGGCTCCGCACCCACGACGCTCCCCGGCACGACTGCCGATCCGGAAGCCGCGCTCGAGCGCGTGTAGGTGCCCGCCCCCCACCTCAGCGTGTAGGACGCGGGTGCGGCCGACGTCGGCGAGCAGGCGGCGTACGCCGGGACCGCGACGGCGACGGAGACCGCGGGCGCGGTCCAGGCGGCGGCACGGAGCACGGTGCGCCGGCTCGGGACGTGCGACGTCGGTGTGGCGGGTTCGACGGACGTGGTCGACATCGCAGCTCATCCTCCGGATGACGGGTACGCACCGGGCAGGCCCGCATCCCCACGCGGTCCTCCCGGTCTGTGCAGCCGAGGCTAGGGAGCCCTGTGCGGGCGTCCAGCGGCTTTTGCCGTGTGGTTGCCGTCCCGTGCGCGATCTGTCTCCGCGCCGTGGCGCCCGACGTCGGGATTGAGTGCCTCACCGGTGCCGCCGGTAACCTTGACCAGCGATCTGCGCCCTCGAGCGTGCGGCCCCTCGGCCGTCGGTCGCCACCCGATCTCCGCCCGGAAGGCCCCTGCATGCCCACCCAGTCCCGTTCCGACCTGCGCAACGTCGCGATCGTCGCCCACGTCGACCACGGCAAGACCACGCTGGTCGACGCGATGCTCCGCCAGGCCGGCGCGTTCACCGCGCACCAGGCCGAGAGCGTGGCCGACCGCGTCATGGACTCCGGTGACCTCGAGCGCGAGAAGGGCATCACCATCCTCGCGAAGAACACCGCGGTCCACTACACCGGTCCGTCGGCCCCCGACGGCATGACGATCAACATCATCGACACCCCCGGCCACGCCGACTTCGGTGGCGAGGTCGAGCGCGGCCTGTCGATGGTCGACGGCATCGTGCTGCTGGTCGACGCCTCCGAGGGCCCGCTCCCCCAGACCCGCTTCGTGCTGCGCAAGGCGCTCAACGCCGACATGCCGGTGATCCTGGTCGTCAACAAGACCGACCGTGGCGACGCCCGCATCAGCGAGGTCGTCGACGAGTCCTACGAGCTCTTCATGGACCTGCTCGACGACTCGCACAGCCAGGACGCGCTCGACTTCCCGGTCGTCTACGCCTCCGGCAAGGCCGGCATCGCCTCGCTGGAGAAGCCCGAGGACGGCACCATGCCCGAGGGCTCCGACCTCGAGCCGCTCTTCAAGACGATCCTCGAGACGATCCCCGCTCCGCAGTACGACGACGAGGCGCCGCTGCAGGCCCACGTGACCAACCTCGACTCGTCGCCGTTCCTCGGCCGGCTGGCGCTGCTGCGCATCCACCAGGGCACGCTCAAGAAGGGCCAGACCGTGGCCTGGATGCGGCGTGACGGCGAGGTCAAGAACGTCCGCATCACCGAGCTCCTCGTCACCGAGGGCCTCGAGCGCAAGCCCGGCGAGTCCGCCGGCCCCGGCGACATCGTCGCCATCGCCGGCATCCCGGAGATCACCATCGGCGAGACCCTCGCCGATGCCGAGAACCCGGTGGCCCTGCCGCTCATCCACGTCGACGAGCCGGCCATCTCGATGACCATCGGCACCAACACCTCGCCGCTGGTCGGCAAGGTCAAGGGCTCGAAGGTGACCGCCCGCCTGGTCAAGGACCGCCTCGACTCCGAGCTCATCGGCAACGTGTCGCTGCGCATCCTCCCGACCGAGCGTCCCGACGCCTGGGAGGTCCAGGGCCGCGGCGAGCTCGCGCTGGCGATCCTCGTCGAGCAGATGCGTCGCGAGGGCTTCGAGCTCACCGTCGGCAAGCCGCAGGTGGTCACCCGCGAGATCGACGGCAAGCTGCACGAGCCGTTCGAGCGCCTCACGATCGACGCCCCCGAGGAGTACCTCGGCACGATCACCGAGCTCCTCGCCGTCCGCAAGGGCCGCATGGAGGGCATGACCAACCACGGCACCGGCTGGGTCCGCATGGAGTTCGTCGTCCCCGCCCGCGGCCTCATCGGCTTCCGCACCGACTTCCTCACCGAGACCCGCGGCACCGGCATCGCCCACCACATCTCGGAGGGCTACTTCCCGTGGGCCGGCGAGATCCGCTCGCGCAACAACGGCTCGCTGGTGGCCGACCGCTCCGGCGCGGCGACGGCGTACGCCATGACGTCGCTGCAGGAGCGCGGCGTGCTCTTCGTCGAGCCCGCCACCGAGGTCTACGAGGGCATGATCGTCGGCGAGAACTCCCGCGCCGACGACATGGACGTCAACATCACCAAGGAGAAGCAGCAGACCAACATCCGGTCCGCCACCTCCGACAACTTCGAGAAGCTGATCCCGCCGAAGCGGCTCTCGCTCGAGCAGTGCCTGGAGTTCTGCCGCGAGGACGAGTGCGTCGAGGTCACCCCCGAGATGGTGCGGATCCGCAAGGTCGTGCTGGACGCGAACGCGCGCGCCAAGACCGCCTCGCGGGCCCGCAAGGCCAACAAGTAGGCCTGCCGCTCATCGCTGCGCGAGCGCCGCGCACCCGGCGGCCGTGACCTCGTCAGCGGGGAACCACTGCTCGATGCGGAGCTCTGCCAACGCCACCTCCAGTGGTGCCTGCAGGGCGCTGACGACCAGCACGAACGACCACGTCTCCTCCCCCACCCTCAGCCGCAGCTCCAGCGTCGGCGAGGAGGGCGCCGTGGGGTCGAGCCGTCGCCAGTCGTCGGGCACCCCCGGGAGGTCGGTGAGCTGCTCCAGCACGGCGCGCAACGATCCGTCGTCGGGATCGGCGAGCACCTCGCGCTGCAGCCGCCACAGCAGCTCGCCCGCCACCTCGTCGTGGTTGACCACGACCCGACCGCCGAGGTCGGGGTCGAGGGTGAGGCGAGCGAGGTTGAGACCGTCGAGCGTCGCGGCGTCGAGGTCGGGCAACGCCGCACCCAGCACGGCGACCGCCCCGGTGTTGAGGTCGAGCACCCGGTAGGAGCGGTCGACGACGATCATCGGGAAGGGCTCGTGGTGGCGGCCCATGACCTCGAGCGTCCGGCGCACCTGCGGCGGCAGCTGGCCGTCCTGGTCCCCTGGGCCCGCCTCGGTGTAGTGGTGCGGGTGCCCGGCGGCGCGCAGCATCGCGTTGACCTGCCTCAGCGGTACGTCGAGCGCCGTCGCCAGGCGTAGCACCATCGCAGCGCTGGGGGTCGATCGCCCGGTCTCCAGGAAGCTCACGTGCCGGCTCGAGACGTCGGCGACCAGGGCCAGGTCGAGCTGGCTCAAGCCGCGCCGGGTACGCCAGTGGCGCAGCAGGGCCGGGTACAGCCCGCCCCTGCCCCTGCCCTCCACGGCTCCGACGATAGGGCCGCAGGCCGCGTCCGGCACCTACCTCGCGACGTCATTGCCGGGGGGCGCGACGACGGTCAGGCTCGAGGTGACACCAGCACGAGCACGAGGAGACCGCCGTGACCGACCGGCTGCAGCTGACCGACATCGAGGCGAGCGACCTGTTCCGCCGGCCGCCGGACCACTGGGTCGAGGTCGGCAACGGCGAGGTGGCCGTGCGCAGCGTGGGCGAGGGCCCGGACGTGCTGCTGGTCCACGGCTGGCCGGTGTCGGGTGCGACGTACCGTCGCCTGCTGCCGCACCTCGTCCCGCACGTGCGCTGCCACGTCGTCGACCTCGCCGGCGCCGGCGACAGCCGCTTCGACCGCACCTCCCGCCTCGGCATCGCCGACCACGCGGCTGCCGTGCGCCGGGTGGTCGATGCGCTGGGGCTCACCGACCTCGCGGTCGTGGGTCACGACAGTGGCGGGCTGATCGCGCGGCACGCGCTCGCCGGAGACGCGAGGGTCCGCGGCTGGGGCCTGGTCGAGACCGAGCAGCCGCAGGGGGCCGGTCTGCGGCTCCGGGCGTTCGTGCTCGCCGGGTTGCTGCCCCGTCCCGAGAAGGTCCTCGTCCCGCTGCTGACCTCGCCGCGGCTGCGCCGCTCGCGGGCCGTCATCGGCGACGCGTTCGAGGACCGACGTCTGCTCGACGGCGAGTTCGCGGAGTTCTTCCTCGACCCGCTGCGGCGCGACCCGGAGCGCCGCTGGGCGCTCGGGCGCTTCGCCCGCGACGTCGACCTCGGCACGTTCGCCGCCCTCGAGCGGCTCCACCGGCGCATCACGGTTCCGGTGCAGCTGGTCTACGCCGCGCACGCGACGTTCTTCCCGCTGCGCTGGACCCGGGAGATGGTCACCGGGTTCGGCGGCCCGGCCGACCTGCGGCTGGTCGACGGCGGTCGGCTGTTCGTGCACGAGGAGCGACCTGCCGAGGTCGCCGAGGCCCTCCTGCCGGTGCTCCGCGGCGTTTGAACGGGCTGAGATCACCAAGCGGCAGAAGGCCGACATCCGGTCCGCAGGTCGCCGGCCTCGAGACCCGAGCGCCGGCCGCACCAAACTCGCAAGCTGGCGCGCCCTGCGCCACACTGCGCACATGGCGCAGACGGCGTTGCTGGGCGAGATGCACGAGTTCGACGCGATCCTCGAGCCGCTGGTGTGGGGCCGAAGCACGTACGTGGTCGTGCGGCTTCCGGAGGCCCTCGTCGACGCGGCAACGGCGGTGGGCACCCGTCGGGTGGCGGGCACGGTCGACGACGTCGAGGTGAACCTGGCGATCACCCGCGCCGACGTCATCCAGCACCCCTTCCTCTGGGCCGGGGCCGGACTGCGCCGCAGGCTCGGATCGGTCGCGGGTGACGTGGTCACGTGCCGGCTCGCCCCCGTCGACCCCGACCACGTGCCAGTGCCCCCGGACGTGCTCGCGGCCCTGGAGCAGGCAGGCGTCTGGGCGGCCTTCGCGGCCCTGCGCCCGGCCGCGCGACGTCAGCGCCTGGTGCCGGTCGAGGACGCCGCACGCCCCGCCACCCGGGAGCGCCGCGTCGCCGACCTCGTCGCCTCGCTGCGCTGAGGCGCGCTCCGACAATCACGAGCCGAGCGCGCAAGGCCGCCCCGAGCGGGGTTCGCAATCGACAGTGGAGCGCGTGGCCGAACCTAACGGCTACCCGCTCCACTGTTGCCGCAGGCAGACGTGGCCCTACCGACCTGCGGACGGGCCGGGCGGCAGTCGGTCGGGCGCATCCTTGTGGGACGCTCGTCCCATGCCGAGCGCGCCCTCCGACCCCCGACAGGCTCGCGAGCTGGCGGACTGGTTGGAGGGCCTCGGGCTCGCCGACCAGCTCGCCGCGGCCGGGTTGCCGACGTACTCACGCGACGGTGACGTGGTGCGCTGGACCGAGTCCGCTACCGGCGAGCCGCTCGATGCGGAGCGACTCGCGGAGCTCGACCGGCTGCTGCGCTCGCAGGGCGATGACCCCACGTACGCCGTGCCCGTCGCGCTCGTCCGGCTCCGCCGGGAGACCCGGGTGCGGCAGGAGCTCCTCGACGGGGGCTGGTTGGACTACGAGGGCGTCGCGCGGCTGCGCGGCGTCTCGACCAACGCGGCCCGCTTCGCGGTGCACAAGGCAGCCGAGCGCCGGACCCTCCTGGTCGTCGGGCACGAGGGCGCAGTGCTGGTGCCGTCGTTCCAGCTCGACGAGGCCGGCGAGGTGCGCACCGAGCTGCTGACCGTCCTCGAGCCCCTGCTCGTCTCGGTCGACCCCTGGCGGGCCTGGATCTGGCTCACCACGCCGGCCGCCCTGCTCGGCGGTGCGGTGCCCCACGAGGCCGCGCGCGACCCCGAGGAGCTGCCGCTCGTGCAGCGCGCCGCGGTCGCCCTGGCCGAGCGGTCTCGCTCGGCGCAGGGCTGACCCGGCGGCTGCCCGGAGGCGCTGCGGTCAGTTGGTCGGCGCCTCGGTGACGACCGCGACGCCCTCGATCCGGACCGGCTTGTTCTTCGTCACCACGACGCGCAGCTTGCCCTTGCGCGCCTTCGGCAGCTCGAACGTGCGGAGCTTGCTGAAGGACCGCTTGCCGGCGAACTTCACCACACCCAGCTTGCGCTTGCCCAGGAACACCCGCGCCTTGCCACCGTTCTTCACCTTGCCGATGACGAGCACGATGCGCTCGGTGGCAGGCACCCGGGTGACGAGCTCGGAGCCCGAGCGCTGCGAGGTGATGTAGTCGCCGAACATGGCCCGCTTGTCCTTCTTGCGGTTCCACGTGCCCTTGCGGGCGAAGGTGCTCTCGTCACGCGGCACCGTGAACGTCACCGTGGCCGGGGTCGGGTCGACGACACCGGCGGCGTTGACCGCGGCGACGCTGACGATGTGCGTGCCGGCGCGGAAGCGGTCCTTCAGCCCGCTGGCGTCGCACGGCACCGACTCGGCGTCGACCGTGCACCTGAACGACGCCGGGGAGACCGACGAGCTGTAGGTGGACGCCTGCGTGCGCTCGAGCACGATCGAGTCGTTCGCGGGCCCGGAGGTGATCGTCGTGTCCGGGACACCCGGGGTCGTCGGCGAGGTGGGCGGCGTCGCCTTCAGCACGAACGGGGCGTCGTTGACGGCGAAGAAGTAGTTGTCCACCGCCTCGATCTTGATGCGTACGGCGCTCGCGTCGACGTTGGGCATCGTCAGGGTCTCCGAGCCGTCGTTGGGCGTGCTCGCCGTCAGCACGGTGCCGAACGTCGTGCCGCCGTCAGTCGACAGCGAGATCTTGACGTTCTCGGCCAGAGGTCGCGTGCGGGCGACGTCCCACGTGACCGGGACGGACGAGCCGCCGGCGACGGTCGTGCCCCGGGCGGCCTGGGAGGTCACCAGGAACGGACCGGCGGTCCTGTCCACCGTGAGCGCGACCTCGTCCCAGGCCACACCGCCACCATTGGGGAAGCGGTCGCGTGCGGTGAGCCGGAAGTTCATCACCGAGTCGTCCATGTCGAGGCTGCCCAGGTAGTCGGCCGTCGGCAGGAACTCGGAGTAGCAGTCGAGCAGTGCGTCGGGCAGCTGCTCGTCGTCGGGGAGCGGCGTGCCGTCCTCCTCGAGGGCCGGAGGGCAGGCACCGAGCTTGGCGTTGGTGTTGCCGCTGAGGACCTGTGCCATGTCGGGGAAGACCCGCGTGAGGCTGCCGTCGGCCGTGTTGATCCCCGGGGCAGGGCTCTTCAGCGAGTCCTCGTAGCTGACCACGGCGTCGTCGCCGAAGACGCGGAAGAGCGGGCCGTAGGTCTTCGTGTTGTCGGCCAGGCGCGTGCCCTCGCCGAAGTTGGTCTGCTCCCACAGGTGGACGAGCGCGTCGCCGTCTGCGTCGGTGCCCGAGATCCCGGTGAGGGCGAACGGCGTGCGGGCCGGGATGGTCTTGGCCGGCGGCGCGTCGACGACGGGCGCCGTGTTGTCGGCCACGCCCGTGTCCTCCGGGCTGAGCGGTACGCCGTCGTTCTGGGCCGGTCCACCGCGGGAGGTCTCACCCACGAAGCCGCCCACGCCGCCCGGCTCGACGCTCAGCGGGTCGACGTCCTCGAGGACCGTCCCAGCGCCCGGGATGATGGAGGGCTCGTCGTTGAAGATGACCTGGAAGCCGCGGGCGTCAGGGGCAAGGACGCCCGGGGGCGCACCGCCGAACTCGTCGAAGCCCCACTGCGCGATCGAGACGTCCCGACCGGTGAGGTCTTCGATGGCGGCGTCGAGGCCGGCGGCGCTGTAGGCCGCGAACGGCAGCGTGGTGGTGTCGTCGCCGAAGCCGAGCACGAGGCTGTCACCCGCGCCGAAGGCCTCGGTCAGCGAGATCGTCTGCACCTCGACGTTGTCGTAGGTGGCGGACCGGTAGTCGTCGACCTCGTCGATGGTGCGGAACGAGAAGTAGGGATCGGTGTGCGGCTGCAGGTCGTCCTGGCCGCAGATGCCGGCGTAGGCCATGACCGACGACCCCGAGCCGGGTTCGACCGAGGCCTCGGAGATGTTGCCGCCGCAGTTGATCAGCTCGCCGTTGAAGGTGTGGTTGCCGGAGAACTGGTGCCCGATCTCGTGCGCGACGTAGTCGATCGCGAAGAAGTCGCCCTTCGGTGTCGGGAGGCCGGTGCAGCCGCCGCCCTTGTAGTCGCCGCCGACGACGGCACCGTAGGCGATGCCGCCGCCGTCGTTGCCCAGCACGATGTGGCCCACGTCGTAGTTCGACGCGCCGATCAGCTGGCCGAGCACCGTGCGGTTCTTTCCGAGGGTGCGTACGCGACAGGTGTAGATGTCACCGATGTCGTCGCTGGGGTTGGTCGGCGTCCCGTTGTCGTCGAAGGCCTCGAAGCACGGAGCGACTCCGCAGGGACCGTTGGCCCCGGTCGCCTTCGCGTCGGTGTCGAGGTTGAGCTTGTCGGTGTCGTTGACCAGGCGCAGCTCGGTGGCGAGGTCGTCGTTGTAGATCTGGTTGACCCGGTTGATCAGCGTGACCTTCTCGGCAAGCACGTTGTCGGTGCCGAAGTAGGTGGCGTAGGTCGGGTCGGACGTCAGCGCGAGGCGGTAGTAGTGGCGCTGCACGGCCGCGCCAGGGGCCGTCGACCGGTTCGCGGCGGCAGCGTCGACGGTCTCGCGGATGGACGCGACCTCGCCCTCGATCCGTCGCTGCTCCGGCGCCGGCAGGGCGGACGCGCGATAGCTGAGGTGCGCGGTCGTACCGCGGCGGCTGTAGGCCGGGTCGACGTACCAGTCACCCTGCCCGCCCGGCGCGCGCACGAACGCGTGGAACCCCATGGGGGTGATGTCCATGGCGATCGACGCGCGGGGGTCGTCCACCCCGACGCCGGACCAGGTGGCGATCTCGGGGTGCGCCGTCGCCAGCTCGGACTCCATGCGCTGCGTGCGCTCGACGCGGAAGGCCTGCAGGCTGCCGTCCGGACCGGGCACCTCCACGACGGCGGAGGCGCCCGCCTGCGGGAGCTCGCTGCGCAGGGCAGCCAGGTCGACGCGGGAGGCGGCGTACTCCTTCGGCTCGACGCGGACCTTCGCGCCGGACGGCTCGAAGTCGCGGAGCGGCGCGAAGGCACGGTCGTCGGGCGCGGCCGCGACCGGAGCCATCGAGCTCAGCACCCCCGCTCCCATCACCAGGGCAAGACCTGCGGCAAGACTGCGGGGGCGAGGCAACGGCACACGAGCTCCTTCGAAGACGGAACTCGCAGCCTAGGTAGACCCTCCGACACGGCGCCATACCTCTTTGGTAGCGGTTCGCGGTCAGTCCACGGCGGGTTCGGCCCGTTCGGTGCGCAGCGTCGGGGCCAGCACGACGAGCCCCAGGAGCGGGAGCACGGCGAGGACGAGGAGCGCGACGGGCATGCCGAGCGGACCGCTGATCCCGGCCACGATGGCCGACCCGACGCTGCCGCCGATGAGGAAGAGCAGCGTCGAGACGCCCATCGCCACGCCGCGTACGTCCTCGTGGACCGCGTCGCCGACGACTGCGCTGAGGGCCGGCTGGCCGAGGCCGAAGGCGAAGGTCACCAGGATGATGCCGACCACCAGGACGGTCGCGCTCGACCAGAGGGCGCCGACGGTGGCGACGAGCAGGGCGGCGGACGCGACGAGGCCGGCGATCGCCAGCGACCGCCCCGGGCCGAGGCGGGTGAGCATCGGGCCGGCGACCTGCGGGACCATCAGCGCCACCGCGGCACTCGGCACCATCGCCAGGCCCACCTGCCAGGCCTGCCAGCCCTCGGCCAGCAGCACCGCAGGCAGCGCGATCAGCATGGCGAACCACGCCGCGGGGACGGCCGAGGCGGCGACGGCGCTGCGCACGACGGTGGCGTTGCGGATGACCTCGACCGGCAGGAAGCCGTCGGGGCGACGTCGTACGTTGGCGCGCACCGCCGGCACGCCGAGCACGAGCAGCGTCGCGCCGACAGCGGCCACCAGGAGACCGGCCGACGGGGACTGCACGAGCAGCACCATTCCCGCGGCGGTGAGGGCGACCACGACCGCGCCGACGACGTCGAGGCGGGCGCCGCTGCCACCGGTGGGCAGGGCACGCCACAGCAGCGGCACGACGAGGGCGCCGAGGATGGGCAGCGCCATGACCGCACGCCAGCCCCACGCCGCCTCGACGAGGCCGCCGATCAGCGGGCCGAGGCAGCTCACCGCGGCGGCGACGCCGGCGAGGCGGCCGAAGGCGAGGCCCCGGACCTCGCCGGAGTACTTGGCGGACAGGATGGTGACGCCGAGCGTCGGTACGGCGGCGGCGCCCGCGCCCTGCAGCATGCGGGCGCCGAGCAGCACCTCGAACGTCGGCGCGAGGGCAGCGACGAGCGCCCCGGTCGACATCAGCACGAGGCCGGCCAGCAGCGGCGCGCGGACGCCGACGAGGTCGGAGATCCGGCCGTAGAGCGCCGTGGTGACGGCCAGCATCAGGACGTAGAGGCTGATCGCCCACGCGGCCAGACCGGCGCTCACCCCGAGGTCCTCGCCGAGCAGCGCCAGCGCGACGGCGGCGCTCGAGGAGCCCAT
>DATIAJ010000055.1:0-8439 GCA_035458105.1 Nocardioides sp.
GAGGTTGTAGAGCAGCCGGAAGAAGTCCTTCTGGTCCGCCTTCACCTGGTCGGTGGGGGCGTCGTCGAACCCGAGGCCGCGGGCGACCTTGGGCGTCCCGTAGACGACGGCGGTGACCGAGTCCAGGTCGGGCTCGGAGGGCAGCCGGTCGAGGAAGATCCGCAGCCACAGCTCCTCGTCCTCGGTGAGCGAGGCCAGCCGATCGGCGTCCGGCGTCTCGCGGACCGTGGTGCGCTCGTCGGCGGGCACGTGCTCGGCCGTCCACTGCATCGCCTTGGACAGTCGCGGCTCGAGGTCGGCGACGGAGTCGTGCGGGAATCCCGAGGACTCCACGATGCGTGAGATCAGCTCGGCGGAGCCGGCGGTCACGTCAGCGACCGAGGAGAGGGTCCGGAAGGGGACGGGCACCGGCGAGGCGGGCAGCGGCCCGGCGGCGGTCTCCGCGGCGCGGTGCCAGGCCAGCGTCGCGACGTCGGCCTTCGCGGGGTCCGCGGCCTTGCGGCCCAACGCGTCCCACTCGTCGTACAGGCGCACGACGGACGCCCCGAAGTCGATGTCGAACGCCTGCGTCGGCGCCCGCCGGACGTAGAGCCAGCGCAGCATCGGCGACTCGAGGATCCGCAGTGCGTCGGTCGCGGTGGGGACGCCGCCGGACGACGACGACATCTTCTGCACGCCGGCGAACCCGACGAACGCGTAGATCACCCGGGCCGGGGCACGCCAGTCGAAGATCGACGACACGATCTCTGTGCCGACGGTGTAGGAGGAGCCGGGTGTCATGTGGTCGCGACCGGCCGGCTCGAAGTCGACCTTCTCGAAGGCCCACCGCATCGGCCAGTCGACCTTCCACACCAGCTTGCCGTCGGTGTCGGTGGACAGGTCGGTCGTGCCCTCGAAGCCGCACGACGAACAGGTGTAGGACAGCGTCGTCGTGGCGTCGTCGTACGCCGTCGTGGTGACGGTGTCGCGCCCGCACTGGCGGCAGTAGGGACGGTAGGGGAACCGGGCGATCGCGTCGGCGGACGAGGCCGCGGTCGGGTCGCCCTCCTCGTCGTCCTCGTTGGCGACCGAGTCGGCCAGGTCGGCGGCCTCCAGGGCGGAGGCGTCCTCGGCGGGGGCGACCTTCTTCGTACGGTGCTTGGCGAGCACCGCCTCGATCTCGTCGCGCCGCGACACCGCGAGCAGCACCTGCTCGCGGTAGGCGCCCGCCGTGTACATCTCCGTCTGCGAGATCTCCTCCATCTCGACCCCGAGCTCGCGCAGCGACTCCTGCAGCGGCGCCTTGAAGTGCTCGGCCCAGCTGGCGTGGCACTCCCAGGGGTCGGGCACGGCGCTCAGCGGGCGGCCGATGTGGTCGGCCCACTCCGCCGGCACGCCGGCCGGCACCTTGCGGAACCGGTCGAAGTCGTCCCACGAGTGGAGGTGGCGCACCGGGACACCGCGCCGCCGCAGCTCCTCGGCCACGAAGTGAGGGGTGATGAACTCGCGCAGGTTGCCCAGGTGGATCGGGCCGCTGGGCGAGGCGCCCGACGCGACGGTGACGAGGTTGCCCTCGCCGGCGTGGCGTACGGCGTCGTCCGCCGCCCGCGTCACCCAGTCGACCGGATCGCCCTGGCGCTGCCGTCCACCTCGTGCCATGCGGGCAAGGCTATCGAGGCGCCGCGACGGCACCGACGACGGGCGCCGACAGTCTCCGGACGACGCCGTATGGCGCCGGAGCCGACCCCCGTGGCGGCTCCGACGCCTGCTCCGAGGAGCGGGACCAGCCGCACACCCCCGCGGCGACCGGCGAGGACAGTATCGACTGGCCGCTCCGTGCCACGCGGTTCCTGAGTGCCGGTGGCACTAAACTGCCAGCCATGCCCGGCGACCCGTCCTCCGTCCTCGCGGCCCTCGGCCTCGACCGTCGGACCGAGCAGCTCTACTTCCGCCTGGCCCCGGTCTCCGGGCACACGCTGGTGGGCGTGGCGCGGCTGGTCCAGGAGCGGCCCGAGCAGCTGATGCACGAGCTCGCCCCGCTCCTCGAGCGGGGGCTCGTCGTGGTGCGCGAGGACCGGATCGTGGTGCCGTCGCTGGCCGAGGTCGTCTCCGACCTGGTGCTCCAGGAGGCGCGCTCGGCCGCGGCGTCGGCCACCAAGCTGGCCGAGCTCTCCAGTGCGGTGCCCCACCTGGTCGCCGCGGCGACCCGCCCCGACCCGACCCACGTCACCGAGGTCCATCCGCTCGACGGCGAGCTGAGCTCGGGGGGCAACCCGCTCGAGCTCCTGCAGCTGATGATCCGCACCAGCCGCGGCGACATGCTCTGGCTGCGCCCCGACGCCTGGGCCATGCCGCGCGAGTCGAAGGTGAGCGAGGTGCTGGCCGAGGCGATGGCGACGGGTCGCCGCTCGCGGGCGATCTACCCCGCGCGGGCCCTGACCGAGGCGCCGGACGCGCTGCGGGTGCGTGCCGGGCTGGGCGAGCAGGTGCGGATCATCTCCGAGGTGCGCACCCGCATGTTCATCCTCGGCGACTCGCACGCCGTGCTGCCCGAGCCCATCGGTTTCGCCGACGAACCGCGGGTGCACGTGCGGCAGCGCTCGATCGTGGCCGCGCTGACGATGTGGTTCGAGTCGTTGTGGGACCGGGCCGCACCGATGCCCGAGCTCGAGGCGGGGCGGATGAGCCCCGACGGGCGGCAGTTCCTGCTGGAGCAGCTGATGGCGGGGGCGACCGACGAGGTCATCGCGCGCAAGCTCGGCATCGGCCTGCGCACCGTCCGGCGACGCATCGCGGCCCTGATGACCGAGCTCGGCGTCGACACCCGCTTCCAGGCCGGCGTCGAGGCGGTCCGGCGCGGCTGGCTCTGAGTCGAGTGCGCACCCCCGCGGCGTCCAGTGCCGCGAGCGCACTCGACCCGGCAGGGTGAGGGAGGCGGCGTCAGCGCGGCAGGATCATCGAGTACGCCGCCCGCTCGAGGCGCCAGCTGCGGCTGCGCTCGGGGCCGGAGATCTCCCCATCGGCGGACAGCCAGAACTCGTCGCCGCTCACCTTGACCGACGTACCGCGCAGCGTGACCACGTCGTCGCGCTGGTCGTGCTCGCCCTTGCGCAGCCGTGCGACGTAGCCGAGCTTGGCGGTCGGCTTCACGGCGCGGCTGATCATGACGTCGAGCAGCCCGTCCTCGGTGTCGGCGTCGGGGTTGAGCTCGGTGCCGCCGCCGACGTTGGCGCCGTTGCCGATCGCCACCATCAGGACGGGCCGGTCGACGTCGTTGACGACCTCGCCGTCGAGCTCGATGCGCAGCCGCCAGCTGGGCGGGTGGAAGGCCGACAGGGCGGCGCCGATGGGATACCCGAGCTTGCCCAGGTTGACCTTGCCGACCCCGATCGCGCCGAGCCGGGTCTTCCACTTCGCGCCCTTGCGGCTGGCCTGCGCGCCCACGCCGACGTGCACGTTGTTGACGACGACGTTGCCCGTCTCGTCGAGGATGAGGTCGACCTCGCGGGGCTCGCCGGTGAGCACGAGCCTGGCCGCGTCCTCGATGTCGAGCGGGATGTCGTTGCCGCGTGCGAAGTCGTTGCCGGTGCCCATCGGGAGCAGGGCGAGGGTCGTCTGGCCGAGCTCGCGGCGCTTGTGCAGCGCGGTCACGACGGCGTGCATGCTGCCGTCGCCGCCGGCCACCACGACCGTACGACCGCCGGCGCGGTGGAGCACGCCGTCGAGCTCGCCGGGGTTGGACGTCTTGGCGACCTCGACCGAGGCCTCCTCCCGGAGGACGACGAGCGCCTCGGCCAGGCGCTCCTCGTCGGAGGTGCCGGCGTCGGCGTTGGTGATGACCAGCAGGGAGCGCACGTCCGGACCCTAGCCGACGGGTGTGCGGTAGCGTGACGTCGCAAGAGCCCCGGTGCCTTGTGCCGGGGCTGTGTCATTTCCACCCGCTTTGACAGCCGCAATGACAGAGGGAGGGCTGAGATGCCCGCGATCGTCGTGCTCGGAGCCCAGTGGGGCGACGAGGGCAAGGGCAAGGCCACCGACCTGCTGGCCACCACGGACCGCATCGACTTCGTGGTCCGCACCAGCGGCGGCCACAACGCCGGCCACACCATCGTGATCGACGGCGAGAAGTACGCCACCCACCTGCTGCCCAGCGGCATCCTCACCCCCGGTGCCACGTCGGTCATCGCCAACGGCGTCGTGGTCTCGCCGGAGGCGCTGTTCCGCGAGCTCGACGGCCTCATCGCCCGCGGGGTCGAGGTCGCCGACCTCAAGGTGAGCGCCAACGCCCACGTCATCGCGAGCTACCACGCGACCATCGACAAGGTCACCGAACGCTTCCTCGGCAAGAACCAGATCGGCACCACCGGTCGCGGCATCGGCCCGGCCTACGCCGACAAGATCAACCGTGTCGGCGTACGCATCGCCGACCTCTTCGACGAGAAGATCCTGCGCGAGAAGATCGACGCCGCGCTCGACGTGCGCAACCACCTGCTGACCAAGGTCTACAACCGGCGCGCCATCGAGGTCGACGCGGTCGTCGAGGAGCTGCTGTCGTACGCCGAGCGGCTCCAGCCGATGGTCTGCGACACCTCGCTGCTGCTCAACCAGGCGCTCGACGCCGGCCAGACGGTCCTCTTCGAGGGCGCCCAGGCCACGATGCTCGACGTCGACCACGGGACCTATCCGTTCGTCACGTCCTCCAACCCGGTCGCCGGCGGCGTGTGCGTCGGCGCCGGCATCGGCCCCACCCGCATCGACCGTGTGATCGGCGTGATCAAGGCCTACACGACCCGGGTCGGGTCCGGCCCGTTCCCGACCGAGCTCTTCGACGAGGACGGCATCCAGCTGCAGACCCTCGGTGGGGAGATCGGCGTCTCCACCGGTCGCACGCGCCGCTGCGGCTGGTACGACGCCGTCGTCGCGCGCTACGCCAGCCGGGTCAACGGCCTCACCGAGCTCTTCCTCACCAAGCTCGACATCCTCGGCGCGTGGGAGCAGATCCCGGTCTGCGTGGCCTACGAGATCGACGGGCAGCGGGTCGACGAGATGCCGATGACCCAGACCGAGTTCCACCACGCCAAGCCCGTCTACGAGTTCTTCGACGGCTGGAGGAGCGACATCTCCGGCTGTCGCTCCTTCGACGAGCTGCCGAAGAACGCCCAGGTCTACGTCCAGGCCCTGGAGGAGATGTCGGGCGCGAAGATCTGGGGCGTCGGCGTCGGCCCGGGCCGCGAGCAGACCGTGGTCGTGCACGGGTGAGGACCCTCGTCGTCGGCACCGGCGGCCGCGAGCACGCCCTCGCCCTGGCCCTCGCCTCCGACCCCGCGGTCACCGAGGTGCACGCCGCACCCGGCAACCCCGGCATCGGCGAGATCGCCACCCTGCACCGCGTCGACCCGATGGACGGCCCGGCCGTCGCAGCCCTCGCTGCGTCGATCGACGCCGAGCTGGTCGTCGTCGGTCCCGAGGCGCCGCTCGTCGCCGGCGTCGCCGACGCCGTGCGCGCGGCCGGGATCGCGGTCTTCGGGCCGTCCCGCGCCGCCGCGAGGCTCGAGGGGTCGAAGGCCTTCTCCAAGGAGGTCATGGCCGCCGCGGGCGTGCCCACCGCCGGGTCCCGCACCTGCACCACCGCCGATGAGGTCGTCGCCGCGCTGGACGCCTTCGGCGCGCCCTACGTCGTGAAGGACGACGCGCTCGCCGCAGGCAAGGGGGTCGTCGTGACCAGCGACCGCGACGAGGCCGTCGCCCACGCTGCCGGGTGCGAGCGGGTGGTGGTCGAGGAGTTCCTCGACGGGCCGGAGTTCTCCCTCTTCGTCGTCTGCGACGGCACCGTCGGGCGACCGCTGCTGCCTGCCCAGGACTTCAAGCGCATCTTCGACGGTGGCCGCGGCCCCAACACGGGCGGCATGGGGTCCTACGCCCCGCTGACCTGGCTGCCGGAGGGGATCGTCGACGCTGTGATGGCCGAGGTCGTCGCTCCGACCCTGGCCGAGATGCAGCAGCGCGGCGCGCCGTTCGTCGGCTGCCTCTACGTCGGCCTCGCGCTGACCGCAGCCGGCCCCAAGGTCATCGAGTTCAACTGCCGCTTCGGCGACCCCGACGTGCAGCCGGTGCTCGCCCTGCTGACCTCCCCGCTCGGCACCCTGCTCCGCGCCGCCGCCGACGGCGACCTGTCGGCGATGCCCGCGCCGACGTTCGCCGAGGGCGCGTCGGTCTCGGTGGTGATGGCCAGCGCCGGCTACCCCGAGGGCTCCAGCAGCGGCGACGTCATCGTCGGCACCGAGACGCTCGCCGTCGAGGACGACGTCGACGTCATCCATGCCGGCACGGCGCGCACCGACGCGGGGCTGGTGACCGCGGGCGGCCGGGTGCTCGCGGTCCGGGCGACCGGGTCCGACGTCGCCGACGCCCGCGCCAAGGCGTACGAGGGCATCTCCTCCATCAGCTTCCCCGGCGCCCAGTGGCGTCGCGACATCGCCGCCGAGCCGCTCGGGGTCGTCGAGGGCGCCGCCTCCCGTGACTGACCCGTTCGCGGTCGGCTCCGACGTGCGGGTCCGCGAGGTGCTGCACGGCGCCGAGTGGGCGGCGTGGCACGAGCGCGTGGTCGGCGACGACGGCGCCGTCCTCGCCACGGTCAAGGCCGACGGCACCCCGATGGTCTTCCCCGAGCACCCCGTGCCGCACCCCTGGGGGCACCTCGACGCCTGGACCGGGACGACCGTGCTCAAGCTGCGGCGCAGCGGCGACTGGTACTCGGTGTGGCGGTTCTTCGACGCCGACGGCGCCTTCCTGCACTGGTACGTCAACTTCGAGACCCCGGTCGTGCGGACCGCCGACGGCGTCGACGTCAACGACCTGCAGCTCGACATCGTCGTTGCGCCCGACGGCGCCTGGCGGTGGAAGGACGTGCAGGACCTCGCGCCCAGCCTGGCGTCGGGCCGCATCACCCAGGACGAGCTCCTGGCCACGCTCGCAGCCGCTGCCGACGTCGCAGACCTCCTCGAGCGCGACGAGCGCTGGTGGTCACCGTGGGACGGCTGGTCACCGGAGGACCACCCGGGGTAGTCCAGTGACATCTGGCTGCCGGCATGCGTAGTCCAGTGGGAACTGGCTGCCGTCACGCCCGATCCGCGACCACTTCTCACTGGACTACCCGTGGGCGGCGTGGGGTTCCCGCAGGTGGGAGGATGGGTGCCCGTGAGCGTCCCCAACGTCCTGGCCACCCGCTACGCCGGCGCAGATCTCGCCGAGATCTGGTCGCCCGAGCACAAGATCGTCCTCGAGCGGCAGCTCTGGATCGCGGTGCTCAAGGCCCAGCGCGACCTCGGCATCGACGTCCCGGACGGGGTCGTCGAGGCCTACGAGTCGGTGATCGACAAGGTCGACCTCGACTCCATCGCTGCGCGCGAGCGGGTCACCCGCCACGACGTGAAGGCGCGCATCGAGGAGTTCTCTGCGCTGGCCGGGCACGAGCACATCCACAAGGGGATGACCTCGCGCGACCTGACCGAGAACGTCGAGCAGCTGCAGGTACGCCGTTCGCTCGAGGTCGTGCGTGACCGCGCCGTCGCCGCCCTGGTGCGGCTCGGTCGGCTCGCCGCCGAGCACGAGGCGACCGTGATGGCCGGCCGCTCGCACAACGTGGCCGCCCAGGCCACCACGCTGGGCAAGCGCTTCGCGACGATCGCCGACGAGATGCTGATCGCCGTCCAGCGGATCGAGGAGCTGCTCGCCCGCTACCCGCTGCGTGGCATCAAGGGGCCCATGGGCACCGCTCAGGACATGCTCGACCTCCTCGAGGGTGATGCCTCTCGCCTCGAGCAGCTCGAGGAGCGGGTCGCCGCGCACCTCGGCTTCGAGCAGACCCTGACCAGCGTCGGCCAGGTCTACCCGCGCTCCCTCGACTTCGACGTCGTCGCAGCCCTGGTGCAGCTGGTCAGCGGGCCGTCCAACCTCGCCACGACGGTGCGCCTGATGGCCGGCCATGAGCTCGTGACCGAGGGCTTCAAGGAGGGTCAGGTCGGCTCGTCCGCGATGCCGCACAAGATGAACACCCGCTCCTGCGAGCGCGTCAACGGCCTCGCGGTGATCCTCCGCGGGCACCTGTCGATGGTCAGCGAGCTCGCCGGCGACCAGTGGAACGAGGGCGACGTCTCCTGCTCGGTCGTGCGCCGGGTCGCGCTGCCGGACGCGTTCTTCGCCACCGACGGCCTCTTCCAGACCTTCCTCACCGTGCTCGACGAGTTCGGTGCCTTCCCCGCCGTCATCCAGCGCGAGCTCGACCGCTACCTACCCTTCCTGGCGACGACCAAGGTGCTGATGGCCGCCGTCCGCAACGGCGTCGGGCGCGAGGCGGCCCACGAGGCGATCAAGGAGGCCGCCGTCGGCACCGCCCTCGCGATGCGCGCCGGCCAGGCCGACAACGACGTCTTCGCCAAGCTCGCCGCCGACGAGCGGCTC
>DATIAJ010000056.1:0-3459 GCA_035458105.1 Nocardioides sp.
CATCGTGGTGTGGGAGTCGGTGCCGACGCAGGTGTCGGGGTAGGCCACGCCGTCGCGCACCATGACCACGCGGGCGAGGTGCTCGATGTTGACCTGGTGGACGATGCCGGTGCCCGGCGGGACGACCTTGAAGTCGTCGAAGGCGCCCTGGCCCCAGCGCAGGAACTGGTAGCGCTCGCGGTTGCGCTCGTACTCGATCTCGACGTTGCGCTCGAAGGCGTCGGCGGACCCGAAGACGTCGGCGATGACCGAGTGGTCGATGACCATCTCGGCCGGCGCGAGCGGGTTGATCTTCGTGGCGTCACCGCCGAGCTCGGCCATCGCCTCGCGCATGGTGGCGAGGTCGACGACGCAGGGGACGCCGGTGAAGTCCTGCATGATCACGCGGGCGGGCGTGAACTGGATCTCCTGGTCGGGGTTCGCGTCGGCGTCCCAGCCGGCGATCGCCTTGATGTGGTCGGCCGTGATGTCGGCGCCGTCCTCGGTGCGGAGCAGGTTCTCCAGCAGCACCTTCAGCGAGAAGGGCAGGCTCTGGACGTCGAGCCCCTCACCCTCGACCGCGTCGAGTCGGTAGATCTCGTAGGACTGTCCGTCCACGTCCAGGGTGCCCTTGGCACCGAAGCTGTCCTGACTGGCCATCAGCCACATCTCCTCGGGAGTTCGCGGGTTCGCGTCCATCTTGCCGTCGCACCCTGAGGCGCGGGAAGGCAGGGCGACCCTTGTTTCCGGCGTCAACTTGTCTCGACGTCAAGATACATGATGTCGAGGGGTGATCCAACCGTACGTCGCCGCGTGTCCCCGCGTGCTCACCCGTCCGGTCGTACGATCCGGCGGTGCCCACGCTCCTCCACCTCAACGGTCCCTCGGGCGTGGGCAAGTCGACCCTCGCCCGCGCACACGCCGCCCGCCACCCGGGCACGCTGGTGTGCGACATCGACGAGCTCCGTTCCTGGGTGTCGGGGTGGGAGGACGACTTCATCGGAACCGGCGAGGCCGTGCGCGCCACCGCCCTCGCCATGCTCACCGCCTACCTCGCCACCGGGCGCGACGTCGTGCTGCCGCAGCTGATCGTCACGCCCGCCCAGGCCGAGCGGTTCGAGGCGGCCGCGGCGGCGGCAGGGGCGTCGTACGTCGGCGTGGTGCTCGACGTCGCGCCAGACGTGCTGCTCCTCCGGCTGCGGGACCGCCCGCGCACCCCGGTCACCGACGTCGTCTCGCGGATCATCGAGGAGCGCGGGGGTGATCCCCTGGTCCTCGAAGGTCGTCGGCAGCTGCTCGACCTCGCGGAGACGCACGGCTGGACGGTGGTCGACGCGACCGACCACGCGCCTGCCCTGGCCGAGCTCGCGACGCTCGTGCGGGCGTAGGCATCCCCACCTGGGCAGGTCAGTCGATGCCAGCCATCTGGTCGAGGCGCTGAAGCAGGTCGTGGGCGGCCAGCTCGACCGCCTTGTGCCGCCACTCGGACGCGCGGTAGACGCAGGCGATCAGGCCGGAGCGGTGGACGCGCCTGAGGTCGCCGTAGACGAACGCGTAGCGCGCCTTGGTGCCGTCGTTGGCCCCCTCGGTCAGCCCGAGGTGCCAGGCACTGTAGTCGTCCCACGAGTGGCGCTCGAGGTAGGCGTTCTCCTGCTCCGCCCGCGGCTGGACCTCGCCCCAGTCGGAGTCCAGGACGTACTGCCGCCCGTCGATGAGCTTGCGGGCGTGCGTGACGGCCGCCGGGTTGACGTCGTACCTGGCCATGAGATCAGCCTGCCACGCTCAGAAGCCCAGAAGCTTGCCGAACGCCGAGAAGAAGGCGTCGAAGGCCCGCGCCACCGGGTTCCTGGGTCCTTCCGTGCTGGCCTTCTGCCAGAAGAGCGGGTGCGAGCCGGCGAACTCGTCGTCCACCAGGGGGGTCCGACCCCACAGGTAGGGCCAGAACACCTCGGTCCGGTTGACGCCCACCGTCAGCCGGGAGTCGAAGCCCATCACGAGGTGCTGCTCCATCCGGGTGGTCCCGCCCCGGGGATTGTCGGCCTTGACATCACCACTGCCCTGCACGATCAGGGCGCCGGTTCCCGAGAACAGGATGTAGCGCACCTGCCACGTGGCGAGGGCCAGGATGCCCCAGCGCCACCGAGTCTCCAGCCGCGGAGTCCCGATCACGCCCACGACGTGTCGCGGCCGCATGACCAGACCCGGATGATCCGTGAAGTCGATGCGCATCAGGTACGAGTCCGGGTCGTCCGGGGTCGCCAGCGTCGCCGTGGTGACGCCCGCGCCGCCCGTGACCCGGCTCAGGCCGTGGAGCCCGGCCGCGTAGCTGATGAACGGGGACGACCAGTCGTAGAGCAGGTGGCTGCGTATCCGGCCCTGCACCGGCCGCACGTGCTCCGAGCGCGCGGCCAGGACCTCACCGGGGCCGAGGTCCACCGTCAGCGTCCGCTCGGCGTCCGAGGTCCGGAGCCCTCCGGCCTCGCCCTCCCGGTCGCCGGCCAGGTGGATCGGGCGGTGCGCCCGGTGGACCACCGGCATGAGCAGGAAGTAGCTCACGGTCTTCAGCACCGGGGGCAGGACGAGCACGATCAGGGCGATGGCGGCCAGCCACTGCCACGACCGGGCCCACTGGTCCACGACCCAGCCGACCCCGGAGCCCTGCGTCTCCTCCAGGCTGCCCTCCTCCGCCTTCTTCTGGGCGAGCTCCGACTCGACGGCGTCGACCTCCCGCTCAGACGAGGAGAAGGCGCCATTGGCGCCGACCCGCTCGAGCTTCTGCTGGGGCGTGAGGTCCGGATCACGCAACGCCGCCGCACTGGCCTCGGCGCGGGCGAGGCTCGACTCGAGCGTCTCCAGTGCCTCCTGCGCCGACTCGGCAGTCTGCTCCCTCAGGTCGCACGTGTCGGGCAGCACCGGGAGCTCTTCTACGGCGTCCCGGAGGCGGCTGCACTCCTCGCTCTCCGCGACCTTCTCCGCGACCTCGGTCCGCTGGTCCGACACCTGAGCGCCCAGCGCGACGATCTCGGCGTCGAGGGTGGCCTGCACCGAGGCGATCTCCTCGCGCTGGGCCGCCGCGAGCTCCTCCCTCAGCGTCTGGAGGTCGCCCTCGAGCGTGGCTCGCTCGGCCGCCACCTGCTGCAGCCGCTCGCGGTCGGTCACGGCCTCCTTGATCGCGGGGACCGCCGCCTGGACCAGCAGGAAGGCGAGGAACAGCGCGAGGACGACCGCGAGGAGCGCACCCGCCTTCCGCAGGGCGAAGCCGAGGACTGCCGAGACCAGACGCACCGCGCGATCCTAGTTCGGTGTCAGGGCAGCCCGGGGCCGGTTCTCTCCAGGAGGGCCACGCACTCCACGTGGTGGGTCATCGGGAAGAGGTCGAAGGCCCGGATCGCGGTGAGCGCGTAGTCGTGCTCGGCGAAGATCGCGACGTCACGACCGAGGGCGGCGGGGTCGCAGGCGACGTACGCCACCGCGCGGGGG
>DATIAJ010000057.1:0-5592 GCA_035458105.1 Nocardioides sp.
GTCAGTTGCCGCGCCCGCGATGCTTGGGCAGGCCCGATGAGCGCCAGCCCCCAGGACCGTGCGAGTAGTACGGCCGGACCTGTCGGTAGGGCGAGTTCCACTCCGCGACCGGGCGTCGCTTGACGGCAGGCGCGGAATCCAGCGCTGCGAAGACGGCCACCAGCGCAGCGATCTCCTCGGGCGTCGCGTCGGGGTTGACCACCTTGAGCATGGGCTGGGCGGCGTCAGGCGACTCGGACTCGCTCACAGCGGGATGTTCCCGTGCTTCTTGGCCGGCAGCACCTCGCGCTTCGAGCGCAGCAGCCGCAGCGATCGGACGACCTCGACACGAGTCTCGTGGGGCATGATGACGGCGTCGATGTAGCCGCGCTCGGCGGCGATGTAGGGGTTGGCGAGGGTGGTCTCGTACTCGTCGATGAGCTCGGCGCGGCGGGCGTCGACGTCGCCGCCCTCGTCGGCGACCTTCTTCAGGGTCTTGCGGTGCAGGATGTTGGCGGCGCCCTGGGCGCCCATCACGGCGATCTGGGCGGTGGGCCAGGCGACGTTGATGTCGGCGCCGAGGTGCTTGGAGCCCATCACGTCGTAGGCGCCGCCGTAGGCCTTGCGGGTGATGACCGTGATGAGGGGGACGGTGGCCTCGGCGTAGGCGTAGATGAGCTTCGCGCCGCGGCGGATGATGCCGTCCCACTCCTGGTCGGTGCCGGGCAGGAAGCCGGGGACGTCGACGAAGGTCAGGACCGGGATGTTGAACGCGTCGCAGAACCGCACGAACCGGGCGGCCTTCTCGCTCGCGTCGATGTCGAGGGTGCCGGCGAACTGCATCGGCTGGTTGGCCACGACGCCGACGGACTGGCCTTCCACGCGACCGAAGCCGACGATGATGTTGGGCGCGAACAGCTCCTGGACCTCGAGGAAGTCCTCGTCGTCGAGCACGGCGGTGATCACGTCGTGCATGTCGTAGGGCTGGTTCGCGCCGTCGGGGATGATCCGGTCCAGCGCCCGGTCGGTGGCGGTGACCTCCATGTCCGGCTGCTCGTCGTAGGTGGGTGCCGGATCGAGGTTGTTCTGCGGGAGGAAGGACAGCATCGACTTCACGTACTCGATGGCGTCCTCCTCGTCGGAGGCCATGTAGTGGGCGTTGCCCGACTTGGTGTTGTGGGTGCGCGCGCCGCCGAGGTCCTCCATGGTGACGTCCTCGCCGGTGACGGTCTTGATGACGTCGGGCCCGGTGATGAACATCGCCGAGGTCTGGTCGACCATGATCGTGAAGTCGGTGACCGCGGGGGAGTAGACGTGACCGCCGGCGCAGTTGCCCATGATCAGGCTGATCTGCGGGATGACGCCAGAGGCGTGCACGTTGCGGCGGAAGATCTCGCCGTAGAGCCCGAGCGAGACCACACCCTCCTGGATGCGGGCGCCGGCGCCCTCGTTGATGCCGATGATCGGGCAGCCGGTCTTGATCGCCAGGTCCATCACCTTGGTGATCTTCTCGCCGTAGACCTCGCCGAGCGAGCCGCCGAAGACGGTGAAGTCCTGGCTGAACACGCACACCATGCGGCCGTTGACCTCGCCGTAGCCGGTGACGACGCCGTCGCCGTACGGGCGGTTCTTCTCCAGCCCGAACGCCGTCGACCGGTGCCGTGCCAGCTCGTCGAGCTCGACGAAGGTGCCCTCGTCGAAGAGCATCTCGATCCGCTCACGCGCGGTCTTGCGGCCCTTGGCGTGCTGCTTCTCGACAGCCTTGGCCGACCCGGCGTGGACGGCCTCGTCCAGGCGTCGCTCCAGGTCCGCGAGCTTGCCCGCGGTCGTGTGGACGTCGATCTCCGACTCCGGCGGGACGTCGGTTCCTTCACCCGGCTGTGCGCTCATGTGGGGCAATCTAGACCCCATGACGTCCAGCCCGGCACCTCGCCCACCCCTCGACCTCGACCGGCTCACGGCGCCCGCCGGCTGGCGCGTGGAGGTCGTCGAGTCCACCCCCTCGACCAACGCGGCGGTCGCGGAACGCGCCCGCACCGGCGAGGAGCCGGGGCTCGTGCTGGTCACCGAGCACCAGACCGCCGGGCGTGGTCGCCTCGACAGGTCGTGGGAGACCCCGGCGCGCTCGTCGCTGACGTTCTCGGTGCTGCTGCGCCCCGACGTGCCGCCCGCGTCGTGGTCGTGGTTGCCGCTGCTGACCGGGTACGCCGTCCAGGCCGCGCTCGCCGACCGGCTGCCCGACGTCGCGCTCAAGTGGCCCAACGACGTCCTCGTCGACGACGGGTCGGGAACCGGGCGCAAGGTCTGCGGCATCCTCGTCGAGCGGGTCGAGACGGGCGACGGCCCCGTGGCGGTCGTCGGCGTCGGCATCAACGTCGACCAGACGCTCGACGAGCTCCCGGTCGCGCTCGCGACGTCGGTCTCGCTCGAGACGGGGGAGCCGGTGGAGCGCACGGGCCTCCTGAGCCAGGTGCTCGGCTCCCTGCACGGCCTGCAGGGCCTGCTCGACGACGTGGAGTCGCTGCGCCGGGCCTATGCCGACGTGTGCGTGACGCTCGGCCGGACCGTCGACGTCCACCTGCCGGGAGGTGACGTACGTCGCGGTGAGGCGCTCGACATCGACGCATCCGGGGCGCTGGTGGTCGGCACCGACGACGGGGCCTTCACGGTGGCCGCGGGCGACGTCGTGCACGTGCGTCCCGCCTAGCAGGCACGCACGTCGGGTGACATGATCGCTGGGTGGCGTTCCCGAGCAAGCTCCTCAACCCCGGTGAGCACGTCGTCGTCTCCACCAGGACGCATCCCAAGGCGTTGGTCCTCCCCGGGCTGGTCGTGCTCGTGGCCTTGGCGGCGGCCGTCTTCGTCGACGGGCTCGTCGACGGCTCGACCGCCAGCCTGGTCGTCTGGGCGCTGTTCCTCGCGGTGCTCGTGTGGTTCCTGGTCGGCCCGCTGCTGCGCTGGCTGACCACGACCTACACCTTCACCAACCGCCGCTTCATCAAGAGGTCCGGCTTCGTGTCCAAGGAGGGCCGCACGATCCCGCTCAACCGCATCAGCGGCGTGGACTTCGAGATCGGCGTGATCGACCGTGTCTTCGGCTGCGGCACGCTGGTCGTCTCCGACGCGAGCACCGCCGGCAGCGTCCTGCTCCGTGACATCCCCGGCGTCGAGCAGGTGCAGCTGCAGGTCGCCGAGCAGCTCCACCAGCTCTCGAGTGGCGACCGCCGCGACGATGGCGCCTGACCGCAAGCGGCGCGGCCTCCCCGACACCGGCTCTCCCGGGGCACCGGGGGAGCAGCTCGACCACGCCATCCTGCGCTCCGAGCCCGCCTTCAACGCTGTCGAGGTCGCCGCCGAGACCGGCGTGACGATCGAGCAGACCCGTCGCCTGTGGCGCGCGCTCGGCTTCCCCGAGTTCAGTGGCGAGAAGGCCTACACGGCCGCCGACATCGAGGCCGTCTCGACCCTCATGGGCTTCGTCGACTCCGGTGCCGTCGACTTCGACACGGCCGTCAACCTCACCCGCGGCGTCGGCCAGACCATGGCCCGGCTCGCCGACTGGGAGGTCTCCACGCTGGTCAGCCGAGTGGAGGAGATGGAAGCGGGCGAGGAGGCCACCGGCTCGCGCATCGGGTCGGCGATGCGGCTCATCGACGAGGTCAACCCGCCCTTCGAACGGCTCCTCGTCTATGCCTGGCGCCGCCACCTCGCCGCCGCCGTCGGCCGGATCGAGGCGATGGGGGCCAAGGACGAGGACCTCCACACCATCGACGTGACCGTCGGGTTCGCCGACCTGGTCTCCTTCACGGCGCTGTCCAACACCCTCGACCGCGACGAGATCGGCGACCTCGTCGAGGTCTTCGAGAGCCGGTGCCAGGACGTGGTGGCCCGCTACGGCGGCCGCATCATCAAGAGCCTCGGCGACTCGGTCCTCTTCGTCACCAACACCGCCGAGGAGGCGGTCGGGGTGGCCGAGGGCATCATCAACGTCATCGGCCGCGACCCGAAGATGCCCGACGTCCGGCTCGGCCTGGCCAGCGGCCCCGTCGTCCAGCGCCTCGGCGACATCTTCGGGCCGCCCGTCAACATGGCCGCGCGGCTGACCCAGGTCGCGCGCCGCAACCGGCTGATCGTGGACCAGAACACCGCCGACCTGCTCCCCGACGAGGAGTGGGAGGACCGCCGGCTGCCCGCCCGTCCGGTGCGCGGCTTCGGGCTCGTGGAGCCGGTGGCCGTACGCCGCCGCTGACCGGTCGAGGTGGACCAGACCAGTCGTCCACAATTCACCCATAAGGACCACCTGGGCGCTGGGCGGTCCCTACGTTTCACCGCGTGTTGGCTGTCCAGGACGTACGACTCGACCCCACATCCCGTCAGGTGTGGCGTGGCGACCGCGAGATCAGGCTCTCCCGCAAGGAGTTCCAGCTCCTGCACGCCCTGATGGCGCGCCCGGGCGACATCGTCACCCGCGGCGAGCTCATGGCCGACGTGTGGCAGACGTCGTTCTACACCAACTCCAAGACCATCGACGTGCACCTCGGCTGGCTGCGCCGCAAGCTCGGCGACGACCCCCGCAGGCCCACGCTGATCACCACCCACCGCGGTCGCGGCCTGCGCTTCGAGCCGACCGCGGACACGGTCGTCGGCTGACGTCCCCGAGACCGCGGCCGGTGTCCCGCACCCGGTCGCATAGGCTCCGGTCGTGTCCTCGACCGGCTCGCACCGCGCCCCCACGCTCGCCGTCATCGGGGGCGGCCAGCTGGCCAGGATGATGGCCCAGCCCGCCATCGCGCTCGGCCTGCCGCTGCGCCTGCTCGCCGAGTCCGAGGGCGTCTCGGCCGCCCAGGTCATCCCCGACCACCTCGTCGGCGACTACACCGACCTGCCGACGCTGCGGAAGATCACCGACGGCGCGGCCGTGGTCACCTTCGACCACGAGCACGTGCCGACCGCCCACCTGCACGCGCTCGCCGACGACGGGGTCGCCGTACGACCCGGACCCGAGGCGCTCGTCCACGCCCAGGACAAGGCCGTGATGCGTCGCCGCCTCGCCGAGCTCGACGTCCCGTGCCCGCGCAACGCGGTGGTGACCTCCACCGCCGACGTGGAGGCCTTCGGCCTGCCGTGCGTGCTGAAGACCACCCGCGGTGGCTACGACGGCAAGGGCGTGTGGGTCGTGCGTGCCCCGGAGGAGGCGCAGGTCGCCTTCGACACCGCAGCGGCCGCCGGAGTGGAGGTGCTGGCCGAGGAGCTGGTCGACTTCCGACGCGAGCTCTCGGCCCTCGTCGCCCGGGCCCCCAGCGGCCAGGCCGCGGCGTACCCCGTCGTGACCTCCACCCAGCTGGACGGCATCTGCCACGAGGTCATCGCCCCCGCGCCCGACCTCGCGCCCGCTCTCGCCGGTCAGGCGCAGGAGATCGCCCTGCGGGTCGCCGGTGCGCTCGACGTCACGGGCATCCTCGCCGTCGAGCTCTTCGAGACGACCGACGGCCGGATCCTGGTCAACGAGCTGGCGATGCGTCCGCACAACACCGGCCACTGGACCCAGGACGGCGCCGTGACGTCCCAGTTCGAGAATCATCTCCGCGCCGTCATGGACCTCCCGCTGGGCTC
>DATIAJ010000058.1:0-14868 GCA_035458105.1 Nocardioides sp.
CACCTGATCAACCCGATGATCGTCGAGGGCCAGATCCACGGCGGCGTCGCGCAGGGCGTGGGCGGTGCGCTCTACGAGCGGATGGCCTACGACGAGTCGGGCCAGCTGCTCAACGCGTCGTTCATGGACTTCCTCATGCCCTACGCCACCGAGGTCCCGACGTCCATCGACATCGACCACCTCGAGACCCCGTCCCCGCTCAACCCGCTCGGCATCAAGGGCGCCGGCGAGGCGGGCGTCATCCCGTCCGCCGCCGTCTTCGCCGCGGCCATCGAGGACGCCGAGGGCTTCCCGATCACGTCGATGCCGATCTCACCGTCCGAGCTCTTCGCCCTGCGCCTCGAGCACGCCGGCGAACCCGACCCCCTGCCTGAGGAGACCCCATGAAGTTCACCGGCGAGAACACGCTGGCCGCGCCCGTCGAGCAGGCGTGGGACGCGCTGCTCGACCCGGCCGTGCTCGTGCGCACGATCCCGGGCTGCGAGCGCCTCGAGGCGACCGGCGACAACGCGTACGCCATGACGGTCACCGCGGGCGTCGCCTCGATCAAGGGCACCTACGCCGGCTCCTGCGTGCTCACCGACCTCGTCGAGCACGAGTCGCTGGTGATGAAGCTCGACGGCGCCGGCGCCCCCGGCACGATCGGCGCCACCGTCAACGTGCGGTTCCTCGACGAGGGCTCCTCCACGAAGGTGTCGTACGACGCCGACGCGGTGGTGGGCGGGATGATCGGCGGCGTCGGCCAGCGGATGCTCACGAGCGTGTCGCGCCGCATGGCCGGTGAGTTCTTCGGCAACGTCGACGCCGCGATCGCGGGCGGCCCGGCGACGGCTCCGGCCGAGGCTGCTGCGGTGGGTGCGGCGGCCGTGGCACCCGCCGGTGGCCCGGTCACCGCCGGGCAGGTCTTCACCGCCCCGCCCAAGGCGCCCGCGCTGGGTTCTCAGCAGGACTTCCTCACCGGCGTCGCCGTCGGCGCCGGGCTCGTCGTCCTCGGCGTGGTCGTCGGTGGGATCTTCGGTCGCCGGCGATGACCGACCCGACGGTCGACTCCACGGCTCGCGCCCAGGCTGCCGCCGTACGGTCCGGGGAGATCTCGGCGACCGAGCTCCTCGAGCTGCACCTCGACCGGATCGAGGAGCGCAACCCCGAGCTCAACGCGATCGTCTCCCTCGACGCCGAGCGCGCCCGGGCCTGGGCCGCCGTCGCCGACCAGGCGCAGGCCTCGGGCGAGCAGGTCGGCCCGTTGCACGGTCTGCCGTTCGCGGTGAAGGACACCCACGCGCTCAAGGGCTGGCGCACGACCTACGGCTCGCCGATCTTCGCCGACGCCGTGGCCGACCACGACGACCTGCTCGTCGAGCGCATCCGCGCGGCCGGCGCGGTGTTCGTCGGCAAGACCAACGTGCCGGAGTTCGCGGCCGGGTCCCACACGTTCAACACCGTCTTCGGCGTCACCCGCAACCCGGTCGACCCGTCCCGCTCGGCCGGTGGGTCCAGCGGGGGAGCGGCGTGCGCGCTGGCCTCGGGCATGGTGCCGCTCGCCGACGGCTCCGACATGGGTGGATCCCTGCGCAACCCGGCGTCGTTCTGCGGTGTCGTCGGCATGCGTCCCTCGCTCGGCCGGGTGCCGGAGTGGCCGCTCTACAACCAGTGGGAGAGCACGTCCGTCGGCGGCCCCATGGCCCGCAACGTGGGTGACCTCGCCCTCCTGCTGTCGGTGATCGCCGGCCCGGACCCGCGCGCACCCCAAGCCCTCGGCGACCCCGGCACCGCCTTCGCGCCCCCGCTGGCGCCCGCCCCGCTGGCCGGGCTGCGGGTGGCGTGCTCGGTCGACCTCGGCGGCTCGCTGGTGGTCGACCACGAGGTCGCCGACGTCGTACGCGCGACCGCGGCGCGGCTCTCCGACGCGGGTGCCTCGGTGGCCGAGGCCCACCCCGACCTGTCGCTGGCCGACGACACGTTCCGCACGCTCCGCGCCTGGCACTTCCAGGCCAAGCTGGGTCGGCTGCTGGCCGAGCACCCGACGTCGTTCAAGGCCTCCCTCGAGGCCAACATCCGTGCCGGCGAGCCGCTGACCGGTGCCGACGTGGCTCGCGCCTACACCCAGCGCACCTCGCTGTCGGAGACGATGCGGCTGTTCTTCGGTGACCACGACGTGCTGCTGCTGCCGACCTCGCAGGTGCCTCCGTTCCTGGTGGAGCAGGAGTTCCCCGAGACGATCAACGGGCAGCAGATGCCCGACTACCTCGCGTGGATGCGCTCGGCCTACTTCATCACCGTCACCGGGTGTCCTGCGATCTCCGTCCCCGCCGGCCACACCGCCGACGGACTGCCCGTCGGGGTGCAGCTGGTCGCCCGCCACGGCGCCGACCGTCGGCTGCTGGAGGTCGCGGCAGCGGTCGAGGAGCTGGTGGCCTCCCAGGCGGAGCGGATCAAGGCCGAAAGGCCCTTGTGGCCCGGGACCCCAGGGGCGTAGAACTGGTCCTACGCAGCCCCTCAAGGGTTGCGGGATGGCTCCGACGACGAGTCCGAACGACGCGAACCGGTACGCCGGGGAACGTCGCAGGCACCAGGTGATGGGTGGCTGGGACGCAGGAGGAGGAGCGATCGACCGGAAGGATCACACGACCGGTCACCTCCGAGGACCTGGACGCTTCGGCGACCTGATCCTCACCAGAAGGGCCCTTGGCGCTCATACCGTCGAGGGCCCTTCGCCTGTCTCGATTGCCGGCAGGTGTTGCCGAGCAATCAACGATTCGTCGGCAACCTGTGCCGTGGTCGGTGCAGTGGCGGGCTCGGTTGAATCGTCCCCATGAGCGCGCGGCGGATCAGGATCGGCATCGACACGGGAGGCACGTTCACCGACGTCGTCGCCTTCGACGAGAAGACGGGGGAGCTGGTCACCACCAAGACCCCGAGCACCCCGGGCAACCCGGCCGACGGCTTCATCGCCGGCATCGAGAAGATCCTCGGGATCGTGGGCGGCGACGGTGGCGACATCACCGCCGTCTCGCACGGCACGACCGTGGCGACGAACAAGCTGCTCGAGGGCAAGGTCGAGGCGCTCGGCTTCATCACGACCGAGGGCTACGAGTTCATGCTCGAGATCGCCCGCCAGTCGGTGCCCGACGGCTACGGCAACTCCTACTTCTGGGTCAAGCCCGACCGCATCGTGCCGGCCGACCGCGTCCGCACCGTGGGCGGTCGCCTCGACTTCACCGGCGCCGAGATCCGGCCCTTCGACGAGGACGCTGCCGTCGCCACCGCCCGCTGGTTCCGCGACCAGGGCATCGCCACGATCGCGGTCTGCTTCCTGCACGCCTACGCCAACGACGACCACGAGCTGCGCATGCGCGAGATCCTGCGCCGCGAGCACCCGGAGGCCGTCGTGTCGATCTCGAGCGAGGTGCTGCGTGAGTACCGCGAGTACGAGCGCGCGATGACCACGCTGGTCGACGCCGCGGTCAAGCCCAACGTCAGCCGCTACGTCACCAACATCTCCGAGCGCCTCATCGACTTCACGGGCAACGAGATCCCGTTCTACGTGATGAAGTCCAACGGCGGCGTGCTCTCGGCCGACGAGGTCGTGCACCAGCCGATCACGACGGTGCTCTCCGGCCCGGCCGCCGGCGCGCTGGGCGCTGCGCTGATCGCCAAGGTCGCCGGCTTCCCGAAGATCCTCACCTGCGACGGCGGGGGCACGTCGACCGACGTGTCCGTCGTCCTGGACGGCGAGCCGACCCTCACCACCGAGGGCACCGTAGGCGCCTACCCGAGCAAGATCCCGATGATCGACGTGGTCACCGTCGGCGCGGGCGGCGGCTCCATCGCCTGGCTCTCGCCCGAGGGCACGCTCAAGGTCGGCCCGCACTCGGCCGGCGCCGACCCGGGCCCCCTCTGCTACGCCAAGGGCGGCACCCAGCCGACCATCACCGACGCCCACGTCACCCTCGGCCGGATCCCTCCCCACCTGCTCGGCGGTGAGATCCCGCTCGACGTGGACGCCGCCCGCGCGGGCATCGCCGACCTCGCCGACCAGCTCGGCCTCGACTTCGAGCGCTGCGCCACCGGCATCCTCGAGATCTCGGCGTGGAACCAGGCCAACGCGCTCCGCCAGGTCAGCGTCAAGCGCGGCCTCGACGTCCGCGACTTCATGCTGACGACCTTCGGTGGCTCCGGCTCGCTGCTGGCCTGCCGGCTCGTCGACATCCTCGACCTCGCAGGCGTCGTCGTACCCCCCAACCCGGGCAACGTGAGCGCGTTCGGGCTGCTGACCGTCGACGTGAAGAACGACTACGTGCAGACGCACGTCGCCAAGGAGTCGGCGCTCGACCACGCGGCCGTCCAGGCCGTCCTCGACGACCTCACCGACCGGGCCCGCGCGGCTCTGGCCAAGGAGGGCTTCGCCGCGGACCAGCACCAGTTCCAGCGCACGATCGACGTGCGCTACGTCGGCCAGGCCTACGAGGTCCGCGTCGCCGCTCCCGAGGGAGAGGTCGACGAGGCGTACGTCGCCCAGGTCGCCGAGACGTTCCACGCCGAGCACCGCCAGCTCTACGGCTACGACTTCCGCGGTGACGCCACCCAGCAGGTCGAGTGGGTCAACCTCCGCGTGACCGGCATCGGCCCGATCACCCGACCGGAGATCCCGAGGCTCGACAAGGCCGAGGGCGACGCCCTCGAGCGCGCCGTCCGCAGCCGTCGCGGCGTCTGCTTCGACGCCGAGGAGGGCTACGTCGACACCCCCGTCATCTGGCGCGGCGACCTCGGCGCCGGCGACACCTTCAGCGGCCCGGCCATCGTCGAGGAGTTCGGCTCCACCATCCCCGTCCACCCCGGCTTCGAGGTCGTGGTCGACGACTGGGCCAACCTCGTGATCCGGAAGGAGTCGGGCCGATGAGCACCGACGTCAGCACCCGCGCCGTGGACCCGGCGTACGTCACCGCGAAGCCGGTCAACCCGGCCGGCCTGCCGACCGCCTACGAGCACGGCGGCCGCCTCACGGCCGAGGGCACGACCGTGGACCCGATCCTGGTCGAGATCGTCCAGGGCACGCTGGCCAGCGTCGAGATGGAGGTCGAGACCGCCATCGGGCGCACCAGCCGCTCGCCGATGATCCGCGACGCCCACGACTTCCGCGCCGGCATCCACGACCGGCAGCTGCGCAAGCTGACGGGCCGTTCCTACAGCGCGCTGGTGCACCCGATCGTGCGCGACTACCCGATCGAGGAGATGCGCGAGGGCGACGTCTTCTTCCACAACGACGTCTACGAGTCGGAGGGCGGCATCGGCCACCTGCCCGACCTGTGCGTCACCGTGCCCGTCTTCCACGACGGCGAGGTCGTCGCGTTCGTGCAGGCCTTCGGCCACCACGACGACATCGGCGGTGCGGTCCCGGGCTCCATGCCCAGCAACGCGACCACCGTCTACGAGGAGGGGCTGGCGGTCCCGCCCATCAAGCTGTGGGACGCCGGTGTGCCGAACAGGTCGGCGCTGCGGATCATGACCCGCAACTCGCGCATGCCCGACAGCCTCGCCGCCGACCTCGACGCCGAGTGCTCGGCCTGCCTGATGGGCGCGCGGCGCCTGGGCGAGCTGTTCGAGCGCTACGGCCGCGACGCCATCGAGGCGTCGTTCGACGCGATCCTCGACGCGACCACCGAGACCTACCGGCGCGAGATCCTGTCCAAGATCCCCGACGGCACCTACGTCTGGGAGGACTACGCCGAGCACGACGGCGTCGACGAGCCGCAGCTGCACACGCAGCGGATCACGCTGACCAAGGTGAGCGATGCCCCGGCCGACCCCGAGAACGGGCGTCCGGCCGGACCGCGGCTGATCATCGACTTCACCGGCACGAGCGCCCAGGCCAAGGGGCCGATCAACCACTGCGGCGACTACGTCGGCGGCAACTTCCTCAAGAAGTGGCTCGCACCGATCCTGCGCAACCTCGCCGACACCCCCGAGCGGATGGCCGAGCTCGACGTCAACGAGGGCATCGTGCCGCTCATCGAGATGCGCTTCCCCGAGAAGGGCACGCTGCTCACGCCGATCCACCCCGGCCCGACCAACGCCCGCACGTTCGTGATCCTGCGGCTGCTCGGCGTGCTCGCCGGGGTCGTGGCCAAGGCCGTCGACGGCAGGATGCCGGCCGATCAGGAGACCATCCGCTACACCGGCGTCTACGGCAAGGACCTCGACGGCAACGACTACCTCATGCGCGAGGTGCTCGGCGGCGGCTCCGGCGGGCGCTACTACGCCGACGGCGAGGACACCATCCACGTCGTCCCCGACTCCCGCAACCTGCCGACCGAGTTCACCGAGTCGCGCTTCCCCTTCATCGTGGAGCGCCTCGGCCTCGCCGTGGACTCCGGCGGCGCGGGCGAGTACCGCGGCGGCCTCGGCTACGAGAAGCACATCCGGATGCTCAAGGACGCCCACTTCATGTCCATCGCCGACCGCTCGATCCTCGCCTGCTGGGGCGTGCGCGGCGGCAAGGCCGGCTCGCCGTTCCAGGTCGTCATCGACCCGGGCGGTCCCGACGAGCGCGAGGTCGACGCCCTCGCCGACGCCGAGGTCGTCAAGGCCGGCCAGGTCGTCCGGATCCGTACGACGGGTGGCGGCGGCTGGGGCGACCCGCTGGCCCGCGACCCAGAGCTCGTCGTGCGCGACGTCGTGTGGCGCAAGGTCTCGGCCGAGGCCGCGCTGCGTGACTACGGCGTCGTGCTGACCGGCTCCGCCGAGGACGGGACGCTGGGCTTCGACGCCGCGGCGACCCAGGCTGAGCGCGCCGGGCGCGCGGCGTGGAGCAGGCACGACGACGCCTTCTTCGACCGCGGGCCGGGCTACGCCTCGCTGGCGGACGGCGCGGCATTCGCCGAGGTCGACCGGATCTGATCGTGTCGGTGCAGCACGTCGCGGTCCTCGGCGGGCACGGCAAGACAGGACGGGCGGTCTGCGCGGCGCTCGCCCGTCGTGGCGTCGAGGCGCGACCGCTGGGGCGCGCGGACTGGCCGGACCTCGCGTCAGCCGTCGCCGGGTGCGAGGCGGCGTACGTCATCGCACCCAACCTGCACCCCGACGAACCGGCGTACGTCGCCTCCGCGCTCGCCGCACTGACCGAGGCCGGCGTGGGCCGGGTGGTCTACCACTCGGTGGCCTCGCCCTACGCGCCCGCCATGCCACACCACGTCGGCAAGGCCGTGAGCGAGGACCTCGTCCGACGCAGCGGACTGGCCTGGACGATCCTCCAGCCCGGCGCCTACCTGCAGAACCTCGACCTCACCGGCCCGCTCGACCTGCCCTACTCACCGGACGTGCCGTTCGGCCTCCTCGACCTCGCGGATCTCGGCCGGGCCGCGGCCGTCGTCCTCACCGAGGACGGGCACGGGGGAGCGACGTACGAGCTCGCCTCCCGCGTCGCGACCGTCCGCGCGCTGGCGGACGAGGCGGGCGTGGCGGTGCGGCAGGTGGACGACCCGGGCACCCATCCATGGCTGTCGGCGATGTTCGCCTACTACGACGCCCACGGGTTCCCGGTCGGCCCCCGCGTGCTCGAGGCACTCTTGCGCGAATTGAACTGACGTCAATTCAGCTCCCGCCGCGTCACGGTTGAGCGACGCGGGTGGAGCGACGTCCCGGAGTGCGATGATCGCCCGATGACCGCCCCGGAGACGTACGCCGACCTCGGTGAGGCGGCCTGGCGCTGGGTGCTCGACCAGGTCCGGTGGGACGACGGGCCGTGGATCCCGGTGTCCGTTCCCCACGACGGCGGGCCGCCGGAGGACCGCGACGGCATGCACAGCGGCATCGGCGGCCTCGCGCACGTGCTCGCGGAGGTCCGCGAGACCCGGGGATGGACCGAGGAGGAGCAGCGGCTCGCCGACGCGATCGTCGACCGGATCCGCGCGGGCCTGGCCACCTCGACGGTCTACTCCTACTTCGACGGCCTGGTCAGCGACCTCGGCGTGCTCTCCGCCCTCCACGCGGACGGTGCGGAGCAGGTGGTCGCCCGGCTCGCGCAGCTGGCGCACGAGGACGGCTGGGACCAGCCCTGGCTCGGCCCGCCCATGTACCCGGCAGGCACCCGCATCAACGACGCGACGCTGGGCACCGCGTCGGTCGTCCTCGGCGCGGTCTGGGCGCACCGGAACGGTGTGGTGGGCGCCCAGGAGCTGGCGACTGCGGCGGCGGGCATCCTGCTGGCCGAGGCCGAGCCGGCCCCGGTCGGCAGCAACTGGCCCTTCGTCCCGGAGCGGTTCCGCGGTGGTGTGCCGGTGGACCGCCGCCGGGACATGCCGAACTGGTCCCACGGGCTGGCCGGCATCGCCGGGGTCCTGACGCTGGCCGGTGCCGGGCTCGGCAGGGCTGATCTCGTCGAGGCCGGCCGCAGCGGGGCCGCCCACCTCGTCACGCTGGGCGACGTCAGCGGAGGAGGCTTCCTCGTGCCGCGCACGATCCCTGCCGCACCCGACATGGACGAGGCGACGTACTCGTGGTGCCACGGCCCGACCGGCACCTCGCTGCTCTTCACCGCGCTCGAGCACGCCGGGGTCACCGAGGTCGCCGGCGAGACACCGGCGCAGTGGCACCGCCGCTGCCTGCGCAGCGTCCGCACGTCCGGCATCCCCGAGCGGCTGCACCCGGGGTTCTGGGACAACGACGGTCGCTGCTGCGGCACCGCCGGGGTCGGCGACGTCTTCCTCGACGCGTGGCAGCGGCTCGGCATCGGGGAGGACCTCGCCTTCGCTCAGGTCCTCGGCGACGCCCTCGTCGAGCGGGCGTACGTCGATGGCGACCGCGCGTGCTGGCGCTTCACCGAGCACCGCAACGACGACCCGCTCCTCCCGCCCGGCGTCGGCTGGATGCAGGGCGCCGCCGGCATCGCGGCGTACCTCCTGCGGCTCTCACGCGTGCTGCGCGAGGGGCGCACGACGCCCACCGTCGCACGGCTCGACACCTGGTGGAACCTGTGAGGTGGCGCTGATCAGGCCCGGGCCCGCCGGTCGCGCTCGAGGTAGACCTCCTGGTCCAACGGCGCACGCCCCGACTCCCGGGGCGCCCGGCGCGCCTCCGCCCGGACCTTGAGCCCGCGCAGCATCCCGCGGGACATGACGAAGTCGGAGGGCACGACCGTGGCGACGTAGAGCGCGGTGAGCCACGCGGGGCTCGTGCGCCCGCGGACCCGGAGGTGCACGCGGGTGGCACGACCCGGCAGCGCCGTCAGGTGGATCGTCCAGGTCCACGTGATGTGCGCCCCGCGGCGCACCGCCCACCCCGGCGGCACGTGGGTCACCGACCCCAGCACGAGCAGCTCCGGAGGGTCCACCTCGGCCACGCGGAAGTGAGCGGTCCCGGGCCGGCCGTCCGGTACGACGTCGCCGACCTGCAGGTCGCGGACCAGGCGCGGGTCGAGCCGGTCGAGGCTCGCCCAGTTGTCCGGGAACAGCAGCCGGTCGACCCAGGTGGGCGTGTACCACCCGCCGAGGTGCCAGCCCATCTGGGTCAGCCAGGGCCAGATCTCCTCCTGGCCTGCCGCGACGGTGATCGCGTGGTCCATCACCATCTGGGGGTCCACGACGAGGTCGTCACCCGGGAGTCGCGCGGCGCGCTCCTCCGCCGTGGACCCGGCCCGGCGGCCGAGGACCTGGAGCGCCGCTCCGGTCATGAGGAGTGCAGCCGCGGACGTGCGCAGTGCAGCAGCGTGTTGCACGAGTCCACCTCCGTCCCACCTCCGAGCATCGCGATCAAGGGGGAGCAGGGACAGAGGAACAGGGCCTCGCGACGACGGACCAACGGTCCCGGGTCGGGCACTCAGGGCTCGATGAGGCCCGCCCGGATGGCGTAGCGCGTCAGCTCCACCCGGTCGCGCATCCCGAGCTTGCCGAGGATGTTGGCCCGGTGGCCCTCGACGGTCTTGAGGGCGATGTGCAGCTCCTTGGCGATCTCGCGCGAGGACCGGCCCTCGGCGATCAGCTTGATCACCTGGTCCTCGCGGGCGGTCAGCACCGACGTCGGCACCCTTTCGCCGCGACGCAGCCGGTCGAGGTAGTCGCGCACGAGCGTGCTCTCCGCGCCGGGGTAGAGGAAGGTCTCCCCGCGCATGGCCGCGCGGCAGGCGCCGACGAGGTCCTCGTCGGCGACGGACTTGAGGACGTACCCGCTCGCGCCGGCCTTGAGGGCGCCGAAGAAGTACTGCTCGTTGTCGTGCATCGAGAGCATCAGGATCTTCGGCGGGTTGCGCCTGCGCCCGATCTCGGACGCCGCCTGCAGGCCGGTCATCCGCGGCATCGCGATGTCGAGGACGACGAGGTCGACCTCGGTGTCGCGCACCCGTTCGACGGCCTCGGCCCCATCGGCCGCCTCGGCGACGACCGACAGGTCCGGCTCCTGCTCGAGGATGAGGCGTACGCCGCGGCGCACCAGGGTGTGATCGTCGGCGAGGAGGATCCGGATCACGCGACGACCTCCCCGGTCGTGGCGACGGGCACCTTGAGCCGCACCGTGGTGCCGTGCCGCGGCTGGCTGATCACCGACAGCTCGGCCTGCACGAGGGCCGCGCGCTCGCGCATGCCCATCAGCCCCGACCCCTCGGCGAGGCCGGTGAAGCCGCGTCCGTCGTCGCGGACCTCGAGCACGACGTGGGAGCCGAGCCGCTGCAGGGACAGCTCGACCGCGCGCGCGTCGGCGTGCCGGGCAGCGTTGGTGAGGGCCTCCTGCGCCACCCGGTAGACGACCACCTCGGCCTCCGGGCTCAAGGCCGGGAGCCCGGGTGCGAACGAACGCCGGACCGACGCGGAGCTGCGGTCGGAGAACTCGGTTGCCAGGGCGGCCAGGGCGCTCGCCAGACCGAGGTCCTCCAGGACGCCGGGACGCAGCCGCCGCGCCACGCGGCGCACGTCGTCGAGGCCGGTACGGGCGCTCTCCCGCACGGCCGCCAGCTCGGGCACCAGCGCGGACGGGGCCTGCGACTCCAGCTGCTTGAGGCCCAGCAGGACGACCGTCAGGCTCTGCCCCACCTCGTCATGCAGCTCCTGGGCGATGCGGTGGCGTTCGGCCTCCTGCGCGGCCAACGCGCGGGCGTCGCCGGTGCGCCGCTCCTCGGCGAGGCGGCCGAGGAGGCCGTTCACGCTGCGGGCGATGCCGAGCACCGGGCCTGCCCCCTCCTCGGGGAGCTCGGTCGCCTCGAGGTGCTCGATGTCCTCGAGCCGCGCGATCAGGCGGTGAAGCGGCGCCAGCGCCCAGCGGATGAGGAGGGCGTTGGCGAGCAGGATGGCCGCCAGACCGAGCCCGACCACGACGACCTCCGAGCGCACGGGGTCGGCCGACACGCTCGCCGGCGACACCACGAGGACCAGCGTGCCGACCACGAACACCACCCCGTTGATCAGGCAGATCGTCCAGAACAGCGGGAGGTGGCTGTGCAGGCGCATGTTCCACCTTCCCAGATGGGGTCGGCACCCCATGTGATCCGGCGCCCGGCCGACGAAGACTTCGAGGCATGTCGCCCCCGGACGAGAGCACCGCCGTCGTCCCGGGGACGACGTACGTGCCGGTGGGTGACGCCGCACACACCGCCGAGGAGACGTTCGGTGCCGTGATCGAGGACCTCGAGGTGCCGTTGCTCGTCGAGGAGCTGGAATCGGCGACCGCTGACGTACTGGCGCAGGTGGGTCGCACGCTGGCCGACGGCGCCAGCGCGAACGCCGTGGAGGTGACGCGCGTCGAGGCACTGCTCGCCCCGCGGAGGACGACGTGAGCGCCGACGAGCTCAACGTGGTCCTGCTCGTCACCACGGGGGTCCTCCTGGGGTGCCTGGCCGCGGTGCGACTGCTGTCGGGCGCGGGCCTGCCGACCCTGCTGGTCTTCCTCTGCGTCGGGCTGGGGATCGGCGAGGCGGGCCTGGGCCTGGACTTCGACGACGCGGGACTCACCCAGGTGCTCGGGTCGGTGGCGCTGGCGGTGATCCTCGCCGAGGGCGGGTTCAGCACCGACCTGCGTGTCGTACGCCCGGTCGGGTGGCTGGCCGGGGTGCTCGCCACGGTCGGCGTCTTCGTCTCCGTGGCTGTGACGTCCGGCCTCGTCTACCTGCTGCTCGACGTCGATGCCCGCACGGCCGTGCTCCTCGGGGCGGTCGTGTCGTCCACGGATGCAGCGGCGGTCTTCTCCGTGCTGCGACGGCTGCCGGTGAAGGGGCGGCTGCGGGCGGTCGTCGAGGCGGAGTCCGGCTTCAACGACCCGCCCGTCATCATCCTCGTCACCGTCGTCACCTCCAGCGCGTGGAGCGAGGCGGGCGTGGCGGGGGTCGGTGGCCAGATCGTCTACCAGCTCGTCGTGGGAGCCCTCCTCGGTGCCGTGGTGGCGGTGGCGGGCCAGTGGGTGCTCAGCCGCAGCGCGCTGCCCGCGGCGGGGCTCTACCCGCTGGCGACCGTGGCCCTCACCTTCCTCGCCTTCGCCGTCGCCGGGGTCGCGGGCGCCAGCCCCTTCCTGGCCATCTACGTCGCCGGGCTCAGCCTCGGCAATGCCCGCCTTCCCCACCAAGGGGCCACGACCGGGTTCATCGAGTCCCTCGCCTGGCTCGCGCAGATCAGCCTCTTCGTGCTGCTCGGGCTGCTCGCGAGCCCGGCCAGGCTCCCCGACGCCCTGCCGACCGCCCTCGTCGTCGGTGCCGTGCTGACCTTCGTCGCGCGGCCTCTCTCGGTGCTGGTCTGCGCGACCCCGTTCCGCATCCCGTTGCGCGAGCAGGCCTTCATCAGCTGGGCCGGCCTGCGAGGCGCCGTGCCGATCGTGCTGGCGACCATCCCGGCGGCGGTGGGGCTGCGCGGGGCCGAGCAGATCTTCGACGTCGTCTTCGTGCTGGTCGTGGTCTTCACCCTCGTGCAGGGGCCGACGCTGCCGTGGGCGGCCCGGCGGCTCGGGGTGACCGAGCCGGCCGCGCCACTCGACGTGGCGATCGAGTCGGCGCCCCTCGACGAGCTGCGTGCCACCCTCGTGCAGTTCTCCGTCGGGACGGGCTCCCGGCTGGCCGGTGTGGAGGTCGCCGAGCTCCGACTGCCGGCCGGAGCGGTGGTGTCGTTGGTGATGCGGGACGACGAGGTCTTCGTCCCCGGGCCCGACACCGTCCTCCGGGCAGGTGACCACGCGCTGGTCGCGACCTCCCGCGAGGCGCGAGGAGCGGTGGAGGACCGGCTGCGCGCGGTGAGCCGGGCCGGACGCCTGGCCGGCTGGTACGGCAGCGCAGTGGCAGCTCGCGTCCGGACCTGACGCCGACCGGGGAACACCGCTCCCGGCATGCCACGAGGATCCGTCCCGCAGGTCGCTGCCGCCGTCAGTCGGGTATCAAGTGTTGCCAGCGAATCGCCCAGTCGTTGGCCGAATCTGCCGTGGGGCCCGTGTGAGCGGCGACACTAGGTTTGCGCCATGAGGGTCCTGCTCGCACTCGGTGGCAACGCCATGACGAACGCCGACGGCCGGGCGCGCCCCGAGGACCAGATCGAGGCGGCGCAGGTCGCGATGGCTGCGGTCGCCGGTCTCCTCGAGCACGACCACGAGGTGGTCATCACCCACGGCAACGGCCCCCAGGTCGGCAACCTGCTGGTGAAGAACGAGCTCGCCGCGGGCGTCGTACCCCCGGTCCCGCTCGACTGGTGCGGCGCGCAGACGCAGGCCACCCTCGGCTTCGTCCTGATGGACGCCCTCGACGGCGAGCTCGCCGCCCGGGGGATCGAGCGGCGCAGCGCCGCGCTCGTCACCCGGACGCTCGTCGACGCCGACGACGACGGGTTCACCCACCCCACCAAGCCGATCGGTCGCCACCTTCCCGAGGCGGAGGCCAGGGTGCTCGTCGACCACGGCGAGACGTGGGAGGACCGCGGCGAGAAGGGCTGGCGCCGCGTCGTCGCGTCGCCCGAGCCGCGGGAGATCATCGACGCCCCCGCTGTCCTGGCCCTCATCGAGGCCGGCTTCGTCGTGGTGGCCAACGGCGGCGGCGGCATCCCCCACGTACGTCGTCCCGACGGGTCGCTCGCCGGCGTCGAGGCCGTCATCGACAAGGACCTCGGCGCCGCCCTCCTCGCCCGCACCACCGGGGCCGAGGTGCTGGTCATCGCGACCGACGTGCCCAACGCCGTGATCCGCTGGGGCGAGCCCGACGCCGAGCCGCTCGGCCGGGTCAGCGTCGCGGACCTGCGCGCCCACGCGGCTGACGGCCACTTCGCGTCCGGCTCGATGGGGCCCAAGGTCGACGCGGTCTGCCGCTTCGTCGAGGCCACGGGCGGCACGGGCGTCATCACGAGCCTCGACCAGATCACCGCAGCGGTCGCCGGCGACGCCGGCACCGTCGTCGTACCCACCTGACCGCAACGAAAGGAAGCACCCCATGCCCTCCGCCATCGAGGTCCGCAAGGTCCCCATCCACTCCGTGGCCGACGCCTCCGAGCTGACCAAGCTCGTCGACGAGGGCGTCATCGCCGCCGACCGCGTCTTCGCGATCATCGGCAAGACCGAGGGCAACGGCGGTGTCAACGACTACACCCGCATCATCGCCGACCGCGCCTTCCGGGAGGCGCTGGTGGCCAAGGGCGCCGACCCGGAGCAGGTCAAGGGCATCCCGATCGTGTGGTCCGGCGGCACCGACGGCGTGATCAGCCCCCACGCCACGATCTTCGCGACCACGGACGTCCCCGAGGACGACCCGTCGCGCGAGGAGCTGCGGCTGACGGCCGGCTTCGCGATGAGCGAGGCGATCCTGCCCGAGGAGATCGGCTACACCGCGATGATCGAGAAGGTCGCCGCGGGCGTGAAGGTCGCCATGGAGCGCGCCGGCATCACCGACCCCGCCGACGTGCACTACGTGCAGACCAAGACGCC
>DATIAJ010000059.1:0-7186 GCA_035458105.1 Nocardioides sp.
TGCCCACCACGACGGTTCGACGAGAGGAGGCCTGAGGATGAACCCCTTGCAGCGCTTCGAGCAGCGGCTCGAGACCGTGATCTCCGGCGTGTTCGCGCGGGCCTTCCGCAGCGCCGTGCAGCCCGTCGAGATCGCCGCCGCGCTCCAGCGCGAGTGCGACAACAACGCGCAGGTGCTGAGCCGGCAGCGCCGACTGGTGCCCAACGACTTCCACGTCGAGCTGTCCACCACCGACCTCGAGCGCATGGTCGGTCTCGGCCGTGCCCTCGAGCAGGACCTCGTCGACCAGCTGCAGGACCACGCCGACGCGCAGGGCTACGTCTTCACCGGCCCGATCACCATCGCCTTCGAGTCCGCCGACGACCTGACCACCGGCCGCTTCCGGATCCGGTCCAAGGCGCAGGCGAGCGTCACCGACAACGACCAGCGCACCCGTACCCGCTCCTCCCACGCCACCCTCGAGGTCAACGGCACGCGCCACCCGCTGCGCCCGCCGGGCCTCGTCATCGGCCGCGGCACCGAGGCCGACCTGCGCATCAACGACCCCGGCGTGAGCCGGCGCCACCTCGAGCTCGAGGTGAGCATCGACGGCGTCGAGGCGGTCGACCTGGGCTCCACCAACGGGATCCTCGTCGACGGCACCAAGGTGCCCCGCGCGCGGCTGCGCGACGGCTCGACGATCAAGATCGGCCACACCGAGATGACGGTTCGCATCGACGGCGGGCGCGACGAGGCCGGGGGCTGGAATGTCTGAGCTGACCCTCTTCCTGATCCGGGTCGCGTTCCTGGCCATCCTCTGGATCTTCGTGCTGTCCGCGATCTCGGTGATCCGCTCCGACATGTTCGGCGCGCGGGTGCCCGAGACGGCGCGGGGCAGCGCCCCCGCCCCGGGACGCAAGAACAACGGCAAGGCCAAGGCCAACAAGAAGCCGCGCCGCGGCGCCCCGACGCACCTGCTCGTGGTCGAGGGCGAGAACCCCGGCACGAGGGCCGAGCTCGCCGACGCCCCGCTCCTCATCGGCCGCGGCAGCGACGCCGCGATCAAGCTCGACGACGACTACGTCTCCACCCGCCACGCGCGTGTGGCGGCCAGCGGCGACGAGTGGTTCGTCGAGGACCTCGGCTCGACGAACGGCACGTACGTCGGTCCCGTCCGCATCACCCAGCCCACCACCATCGGCCTCGGCGTCCAGGTCCGCGTCGGCAAGACGATCCTGGAGCTGCGGAAGTGATGTACCTCCACTACTCCGCGATCTCCGACGTCGGCCGGGTTCGCCGGGAGAACCAGGACAGCGGGTACGCCGGTCCCTGGCTGCTCACGGTCTGCGACGGCGTCGGTGGCGCGGTACGCGGCGACCTCGCCTCGAGCACCGCCGTGCAGGCGCTGCGCAAGCTCGACCAGGAGCCGGACGACGACCTCCTCGGGCAGCTGGCCGGGGCCGTGCACCGCGCCGACGACCGCATCGCCGAGCTCGTCGAGGAGGACCCTGCCCTCAACGGCACCTCGACCACCGCCACCGTCGCGCTGTTCGACGGGACCCGCTTCGGGGTCGGTCACATCGGCGACAGCCGCGCCTACCTCTACCGTCGGGGCGAGCTGCGCCAGCTGACCCACGACCACACCTTCGTCCAGTCGCTCATCGACGAGGGCCGCATCACCGAGGAGCAGTCGCGGACCCATCCGCACCGCAACCTCATCCTCAAGGCACTCGACGGCATCCGCCACGAGGAGCCCGACCTGTTCGAGTTCCCCGCCGAGGTCGGTGACCGCGTCTTCATCTGCAGCGACGGCGCCTGCGGCACGCTCACCGACGACCGGATGGCCGAGATCCTCGGCACCGGCACCCCCGACTTCGCCGCCGTCGAGCTCGTCCGGGCGAGCCTCGAGGCCGGCAGCACCGACAACGTCACGTGCATCGTCGCCGACGTCTCCGAGGAGGCGCCGCCCGAGGACCTCGCCCCGCTCCTCGTCGGCGCCGCGGCCGACCTCCCGCGGCGGCTGCCTCTCGGTGGGGCGGTCGGCGGACTGTTCCGCGGCCACCGCTCCGGCGACACGGGCGAGATCCCGCCCGTGCCCGACGACGTGCCCGAGGGCGCCTACGTCGCCGACCCGATCGACCCGGAGACCGCGCGGTACGCCCCTCGCGACCCCGGCCGCTTCACCTGGCTACGACGTCTTCTGATCACCGCCGTGCTGCTCGGCCTCGCCTGGGTCGTGCTGGCCGCCGGCTGGTCGTGGAGCCAGCAGCAGTTCTACGTCGCCGAGCTCGACGGCAAGGTCGCGATCTTCCGCGGCATCGACGCCGACCTGCCCGGCATCTCCCTGTCCCACGCCTACGAGGTCACCGACGTGGAGCTCGACCGGCTCAGCGACATCAACGCCGAGACGGTGCGCGAGGGCATCGACGCAACCGACCTCGACGACGCACGGCGAACCGTCGACAACTTCGCCGCGGGCCAGGAAGTCGAGTGACGGGCGGGCTGCGATGAGTCAGACCGGAACCCTGATGGGCTTCGTGCACCGGCGCCGCCGGGGTGCGGAGCTGTTCCTGCTCGTGCTCGCCCTGCTGGTCGGCATCGGTGCCTACGCCGCTGTCGGGCTCGGTGTCGAGGGCGTCGTGCCCGCCGACCTCCTGGGCTACGGCGGCTGGCTGACCGCGCTGATCGTCGCCGCCCACATCACCGTGCGCATCGTGGCGCCGTACGCCGACCCGGTCCTGCTGCCGCTCGTCGCCGCGCTCAACGGGCTCGGGCTGGCCGTGATCCGCCGCCTCGACCTGACCTACGAGGCCAACGGGCTCGACCAGCACACCTTCGCGCGCCAGCAGCTGACCTGGATGACGCTGGGCGTGGTCCTCTTCATCCTCACGCTGGTCCTGCTGCGTGACCACCGGGTGCTGCAGCGGTTCACCTACACCGCGGGCCTGCTCGGCATCCTGCTGCTGATCCTGCCCTTCCTGCCGCTCGTCGGGCGCGAGATCAACGGCGCCCGCATCTGGATCAACGTCGCCGGCTTCAGCTTCCAGCCGGGTGAGGTCGCCAAGGTGCTGCTGGTGATCGCGTTCTCCGGCTACCTCGTGCTGCACCGCGACGCCCTCGCGCTCGCCGGCCGCCGGGTCCTGTTCATCGACCTGCCGCGCGGTCGCGACCTCGGCCCGATCCTGGCGATGTTCGGCGTCTCGATGATGATCCTGGTCCTCCAGAACGACCTGGGCTCCTCGCTGCTGTTCTTCGGCCTGTTCCTCGCGATGCTCTACGTCGCGACCGAACGACCCGGTTGGCTCGTCGTCGGGGGCCTCCTGTTCGGCGCCGGCGCGCTGGCGGCGTACACCTTCGTCGGCAACGTGCAGAACCGCTTCAACTTCTGGCTGGACCCGCTGGACTACTACGAGGCGTCACCCGGCAGCTACCAGCTCGTCGAGGCGCTGTTCGGGCAGGGCTGGGGCGGCCTGATCGGTCGCGGTCTCGGCAACGGCTTCCCCGAGCGGGTGCCGTTCGCCTACTCCGACTTCATCGTCTCCACGATCGGCGAGGAGCTCGGCCTCACCGCCGTCATGGCGATCATCCTCTGCTACGGCCTGATCGTGGAGCGTGCGCTGCGCATCGCGCTGATCTCGCGCGACGGCTTCGGCAAGCTGCTGGCCGTCGGCCTCGGTGCCATCGTCGCGCTGCAGGTCTTCGTCGTCATCGGCGGCGTCACCGGGCTGATCCCGCTGACCGGCCTGACCACGCCGTTCCTCTCCTACGGCGGCTCCTCGCTCGTGGCCAACTGGGTGATCGTGGCGCTTCTGCTGCGTGTCTCCGACCAGGCCCGCCGCCCGGCGCCCCGGCTCGACCCCGTCGACGACTCCGGCGCCGACAGCGAGAGCACGCAGGTGGTGAAGCTCAGGTGACAGCACTCATGGCCCATCGCGCCCTCCCAACCGAGATCCGCCCTCCGATGATCGGGAGGGCCCGATGAACAAGCCCATCCGTGTCGTCTCGGTCTTCTGCCTCGTCCTCTTCCTGGCGCTGCTCGTCAACGCCACCTACCTGATGTACGTCCGCGCGGACACGCTGTCCGACGACCCGCGCAACCGGCGGATCATCACGGCCACGTTCTCCCGCGAGCGCGGCGCGATCCTCGTCGGCAAGGAGGCGGTCGCCCGCAGCGTGCCCTCCGACGACAAGTACAAGTTCCAGCGCACCTACTCCCAGCCGTTCAAGTACGCCCCGATCACGGGCTACTTCTCCTGGTACGGCCAGACCGGGGTCGAGAGCTCGCAGAACGCCGTGCTGGCCGGTGACGACTCGCGGCTGTTCGTCACCCGCCTCGTCGACCTGCTCAGCAACAGCGACCCCAAGGGCGGCAACGTCCAGCTGACGGCAGACGCCGCCGCGCAGGACGCCGCCTGGGCGGGCCTCGAGAGCCTGCCCGGCGACGCGCAGGGCGCCGTGGTGGCCCTCGAGCCGACGACCGGTCGGGTGCTCGCGATGGCCTCGACCCCGACGTTCGACCCCAACCAGTTCGCGTCCCACGACTTCGGTGAGGTCGCCGACCTCAGCAAGGAGCTCAACGCCGACCCCAGCGAGCCGCTCATCAACCGGGCGATCGGCACGACCCTCCCTCCGGGGTCGACGTTCAAGCTGGTCACCGCGGCGGCGGCGATCGAGTCGGGCAACTACGACGCCGACTCGCAGGTCCCCGGCGGCTACCGCTACAAGCTGCCGCAGTCCACGGCGACGGTCGGCAACTACGACGGCGGCAACTGCGGCGGTCGCCGGATCACGCTGACCCAGGCGCTGCAGGTCTCGTGCAACGTCACCTTCATGAGCCTGGCCAACGAGCTCGGCGTCGAGGCCATGACCGAGCAGGCCGAGGCCTTCGGGTTCAATGACACGTCCCTGGAGGACCTCGGCGGCCAGGCCGAGTCGCTCTACCCGCCTGACCTCGACCCCCCGCAGACGGCGCTGTCGGGCATCGGACAGTCCAGCGTCACCGCCACGCCGCTGCAGATGGCGATGGTCGCCGCCGCGATCGCCAACGACGGCGACGTGATGCGCCCCTACGTCGTCGACGAGGTGCGCGCACCCAACCTGTCGGTGCTCGACCGCACCGACCCGCAGAGCATCAGCAAGGCCATCTCCAGCACGACCGCCGACGAGCTGACCACGATGATGGTCGCCACCGTCGACTCCGGCACCGCCACCCCGGCGCAGATCCCGGGCGTGCAGGTCGCCGGCAAGACCGGCACGGCGCAGTCGACGGCCGACCGACCTCCCTACGCGTGGTTCGTCTCCTTCGCCCCGGCCGACGACCCGCAGGTCGCCGTCGCCGTCCTCGTGCAGTCGAGCGACACCTCGCGTGACGAGATCGGCGGTGGCCGCCTCGGCGGTCCGATCGCCAAGTCGGTGATGGAGGCGGTGATCAACCAGTGACCGCGCTCGCACCCGGTGGCCACGTCGACGACGCCCGCCGCTACGTCCTCGAGTCCCGCATCGCCACGGGCGGCATGGGCGAGGTGTGGTCGGCGCGCGACACCGTCCTGGACCGGCCGGTGGCGGTCAAGGTGCTCAAGACCGAGTACGCCGACGACTCCCTGTTCCGCACCCGCTTCGAGACCGAGGCGCGCCACGCGGCCGCGCTGCACCACCCCGGCATCGCCTCCGTCTTCGACTACGGCCAGGGCTCCCCCGTCGACGGCTCGACGACCCCGCGCCCCTACCTGGTCATGGAGCTCGTCGAGGGCCAGCCGCTCTCCGCGCTGCTGCGCCCCGGCGCACCGCTCGACCCGGCCGCCACCCAGGAGCTGCTCGCCCAGGCGGCAGACGCGCTCGGCGTCGCCCACGCCGCCGGCATCGTGCACCGCGACGTGAAGCCCGCCAACCTCCTCGTCACGCCCGACCGCCGGGTCAAGGTGACCGACTTCGGCATCGCCCGGGCGGCCGAGGGGATGGCGCTGACACAGACCGGTGAGGTGATGGGCACGCCCGCCTACATCTCGCCCGAGCAGGCCGAGGGCGCCACCGCCACCGCCGCGTCCGACGTCTACTCCCTCGGCGTGGTCGCCTTCGAGTGCCTTGCCGGCCGCAAGCCGTTCGTCGCCGACACGCCTGTCGCCACCGCGATCGCCCACCTGCGCGAACCTGTCCCCGAGCTGCCCGGAACGGTGCCCGCCGACCTCGCCGCGGTCGTACGCCGCGCGCTGGCCAAGTCGCCCCAGGACCGTTTCCCCGACGGGGCCGCCTTCGCGCGCGCGCTGCGCGACCCGGCCTCCGCGGCCGGCGCCGGAGCTGCCACGGTCGTCACACCGGCGGTCGCGCCCATCGGCACGGCGACGCAGGTCATGCCGGCAGCGGGCCCCGCGCCCGACCCCACGCCCGCCCCCGCTCCCGCCCCGTCCCGACGTCGTACGACGCCGTGGCCCCTGCTGATCGGCATCGCGGCCGTGCTGGTCGCGGTGCTGCTCGCCGTCTGGCTGGGCACGCGTGACGACGAGCCGGCCGCCCGCGGCAGCGACCCCTCCCAGGGCTCCTCGCCCTCGCAGCAGCAGAGCCAGGACCAGTCACCCAGCCCGACGCCCACCGAGACGCCGACGGAGACTCCGACGGAGACGCCGACCGAGACTCCGACCGAGACACCCACTGAGACGCCCACCGAGACGGAGCCGGCCACGGTCGAGGTCGACCCGGCCGCCTATGTCGGGCGTGATCGCAAGGACGTCGAGAAGGAGCTGCGCGACCTCGGCCTCGAGCCGGTGCCCGTGGAGCTGGAGAACCCCGGCGACCAGACGGACGGCATCGTGGAGTCGGTGGAACCGAGCGGCACGCTCCAGGAGGGCGACCAGGTGACGGTCAGCTACTGGGGCAAGGTCCCGCCCGGCCAGCAGAAGGACGAAGGGAGCGACCAGGGATGACGCAGTCGGAGCCGACGCTCATCGGCGGCCGCTACGAGCTCGGCGAGCTCCTCGGGCGAGGAGGCATGGCCGAGGTCCGCAAGGGCAAGGACCAGCGTCTCGGACGCACGGTCGCGGTCAAGCGGCTGCGCACCGACCTCGCCAGCGATGCCACCTTCCAGGCCCGCTTCCGCCGTGAGGCGCAGTCGTCGGCCTCGCTCAACCACCCCGCGATCGTGTCGACGTACGACACCGGCGAGGAGATGGCCACCGACGGGTCGGGCGTCGCCCAGCCCTACATCGTGATGGAG
>DATIAJ010000060.1:0-5709 GCA_035458105.1 Nocardioides sp.
CGGGATCACCGCGCCAGCCGGCGGCACGGTGCTCGGCCTCGAAGGCGCGGTGGGTCGCGGGCCTGCCGCGTCGGGTGTCGGAGGCGTCCATGAAGTCGTCGTGGACGAGCGCGCTGGCGTGCAGCACCTCCAGGGAGGCACAGGCGCGGGCGAGCGCGTCGTCGTCGTCCACCGACGGCCGGACCGCGCGGTGTCCCCAGTGGCAGAAGGCCGCCCGGAACCGCTTGCCCCCGCTCACCGCCGTACGCGCCTCGGCGATCAGCCGGCTCGCGTCGGGACCGAGCGGGGCGAGCTCGGCCCCGCGCTCGTCGAGAAAGGCGTCGAGGACCTCCTGGACCCGGTCGCGGAAGTCGGCGGGATCCCAGGTCGTCACGCGTGGCAGCCTAGCCAGTGGACAGGACGCCGGGCGTGGCGCGGTCATCCGTAGGCTGTTGCGCATGACGCACGCACAGGGACAGAGCATGCGCGAGCGGCTGGCGCGTGGAGATCGGTCCTTCTCCTTCGAGTTCTTCCCGCCCAAGGACGAGGCGGGTGAGCAGCAGCTGTGGCAGGCGATCACGGAGCTCGAGCCCTACGGCCCGACCTTCGTGTCGGTCACCTACGGCGCAGGCGGCACGACCCGCGACCGCACCGTTGCGATCACCGAGCGGATCGCCCGCGAGACCAGCCTGCTCCCGGTCGCGCACCTGACCTGCGTCGGGCACACCATCGACGAGCTCACGGCGATCCTCGATGACCTCGCGCGTGCGGGTGTCGACCACGTGATGGCGCTCCGGGGTGACCCTCCCGGCGGCCCCGGCACCCCGTGGACGCCGACGAAGGGCGGTTTGACCTACGCCAACGAGCTCGTGGCGCTGATCCGCGAGCGGGCCGACATGCGCATCGGTGTGGCGGCGTTCCCCGAGGGCCACGTCGAGGCTGCCGACCTCGACCAGGACGCCCGGGTGCTGAAGGCGAAGCACGACGCGGGCGCCGAGTTCGCCGTCACCGACATGGTGCTGCGGGCCTCCGACTACGTCGCGCTGGTCGAGCGCGCCCGCGCCGTCGGGGCCGACCTGCCGATCATCCCGGGCATCATGCCGATCCTGAACCTCCGCTCGATGGAACGGATGGTCGAGCTCTCCCGCCGGCAGCTCCCGGAGGAGATCACCGCCCGCCTGACGCCGTACGCCGACGACCCGGCGCGGCTGCGGGCCGAGGGCATCGCGATCGCGACCGAGCTGTGCGAGACCCTGCTCGAGGTCGGCGCACCGGGCCTGCACTTCTACACGCTCAACCGGTCCAAGGCCACGCGCGAGATCTTCGCCAACCTGCAGATCACCGTCTGAGGCACGCCGTGCAGACGATCACCGTGACCGGGACCGGCGTCGTCGCCGTCGTGCCCGACAGCGCGGTCGTCAGGGTCGCGGCGCTGGCCCGGGGGAGCGGTGTCGCCGAGGCCTACGCCGCCATGGCCGCGACAGCCGTCACGGTCGTCGAGGTCGCGCACCGCCACACCGAGGAGCGCCGGGTCGCCTCGACCGGCATCTCGGTGTGGCCGGCCCGTGACCACGAGGGTCGCGAGACCGGCTACGACGCCCGCCACTCCTACGCCGTCACGTGCCCCGACCTCGCGACCGCCGGTGCCCTGCTGGACGAGCTGGCCGGGCAGGTCGGCGACGCGCTCGCGGTCGACGGCGTTGCGCTCGAGGTCACCGAGGACCACGGCGCTGGGGACCGGGCCCGGGAGGCGGCGTTCCACGACGCCCGCGAGCGCGCCGCCCAGCTCGCCCGGATGGCCGGTGCCGGGCTCGGTGCCGTCCAGACGATCGTCGAGGGCGACCCCGCCCGCGGGCCGTCGCCGATGCCCCGGATGGCGCTCGCGAGCGCGTCGGCGGCCGGCCTCGAGCCGGGCGAGGCCTCGGTCACCACCACCGTCACCGTGGCGTGGGAGCTGGCCTACTGACCCGAGGTCCGGCGTGGTGCCCGGCCGACCATCTCGGCCACGAGCGCGGCGCTGAGCCCGGCGAACGGCAGTCCCGAGCCGGTCGTGGCGTGGGCACCCGCGGCCAGCACCCCCGCGATCGGCGTCCGCGGACCCATGCGCGTACGGGCCGTGCGGGGGCCCTGCCACAGCACGCCGTGCGGGGACCCGCCCCACGCCTCCACGAGGTCGCGCGGCGTGCGGTCGACACGCGCGACGACCTGCGCGCGCACGTCGAGGCCGTGCCGCGCCAGCGCGGTCAGGACGTCCTCGGCGATGCGGCCGCGACCCAGCACCGTCCACGCCGCGGCGCCGTCGGGGGCCCGACCCCCGGTGCGTACGACCAGCAGGGGGTCGCCGTGCAGCACGACCTCGTGGGGCAGGTCGGGAACCTCGCCTTCGAGGCCGACGTGGCACACGACCGGTGGGAAGGCCGGCATCGTGCGCCGGACGTACGACGCCAGGGCCGGCAGGCGGCGCGGGTCGATGGCGACGACCACCTGGTCCGCGTCGACCTCGCCGCGCGGGGTCCGCACCGCCGCGACCCGGCCCTCGCGGACGACGAGGTCGGTGGCGGGGGTGCCGGTGAGCACGGTCACGCCGCGCAGCGCGAGCCGGTCGGCCATCGCCACGCCGAGGGCGGCGAGCCCACCGGGGACGGTCCACGCCCCGAAGCGCTGCTCGAGGTAGACGTCGACGCCGGCCAGCACGGGAGCCTGCCGCAGGTCGTGGCCGTCCATGACGAGGCGGTGGCCGGCGACGAGCCGCAGCCGTTCGTCACGCAGTGCCCGGCGCAGCCGCTTGTGGAGGGACTCGCGCCGCTCGAGCAGGGACAGCAGCTCGCGGGGTGCGACATCGGGGTCGAACGGGCGCTCGTACCACTCCTTGCGCAGCAGCTCCCACGTCTCGCCGTACGACGCGACGTGGTCGACCCACTGCCGGCCCAGACCCGTGCCGAGGGCGTCGAACGCGGCGAGCTGGGCGGCCCGCGACCCGCCGGGCAGCCGCAGGCTCGAACCGTCCTCGAAGCGGTGCTCGCGGACCACGTCCAGGGGCTGGAGGTCGAGCTCGCGCTCGAGCGGGCGGCCGGACTTGCGGAACAGGTCGCGCACGACCGCGGGCAGGAGCGTGCTGGTCGGGCCCGCGTCCCACGCGAATGCGCCGTGCTGCACCGTGGCGAGCGCGCCGCCCAGCTGCTCGGAGCGCTCGAGGAGCGTGACCTCGTGCCCGAGCCTGGCCAGCCGCGCGGCGGTCGCCATGCCGCCGAAGCCGCCGCCGACCACCACCACACGAGCCACGGGGGAACCCTAGGCGCCGCCTAGGAGACGTCGCGGACGGGCTCCTCATCCTTCCACTCACGCCTCTTCCACCGGCGCCAGCCGCGGCGCGCCAGCCGGCCCAGCACGAGCAGCAGGACGAGGCCGACCACGAGCAGGACGCCGGCGATCGCGGCCGCCGCCTGTGGGTGCTCGAGGGAGAACCACACCACCCCGAGGACGAGGGCGTCCTCGGTGAGGCTCGCCGCGACGTTGGTCACCGGTTCCGGCGAGGAGTTGATGGCCAGCCGACCGCCCGCCTTGGCGAGGTGGCTCAGCAGGGCGGTCCCGCCGCCCACCACACCGAGCACGGCCTGCTCGAGGGAGGTGGCGTCGCCGGCGAGCAGGATGCCGATCACCGCGCCCGCGGTGGGCCGGATGGCGGTGGAGAACGCGTCCCAGGTCGAGTCGATGTAGGGGACCTTGTCGGCGACGAACTCCATCGCGAACATGAAGCCGGCAGCGGCCAGCACGTCCCACCGACCCAGCACGTCGGGGATCTCGGCGACCGAACCCACCCGGTCCGCGATGCCCAGCACGAGCACCACGAGGTAGGCGTTGATGCCGCTCGCCCACCCGCTGGAGAAGGTCATGGCCAGGGCGTCCATCAACGGGCCTCCATCAGTCCACCTCGACCTCGACCGCGCCGGTCATCGCCACCAGCTCGTCGTACGACGTCGAGAACACCGCGGCCGGGTGGCCGGCCGCCGCCCACACCACGTCGTGCCTGCGCAGCCACGGGTCGATCCAGGTGCGGATCGGCGCCGGGTGGTCGATGGGGGAGACGCCCCCGATCACCTGCCCGGTGTGCTGACGGACGAAGTCGGGGTCGGCGCGCCGGAGTCGGCTGACGCCGATGCGAGCCGCCACGGCCGCCGTGTCGACCCGGTGGGCGCCCGAGGTGAGGATCAGGACGGGCTCGCCGTCGCCGTCGAAGAGCAGGCTGTTGGCGATGGCGCCGACCTCGCACCCCAACGCCGCCGCGGCGAGTGCTGCCGTGTGGGCGCTGTCGGGCAGGATGACCACGTCACCGGCGCCGCCGCGTCGGGTGAGGTCGCCTCGAAATGAGGTGATCGATGCGTGCTCGGACGACATGATGCGAGCCTAGCGACCAACGACGACGAGCCTCAGGGGAGTTTGGATGGCGCGCGACCTGCCGGGATCCGTGGTCAACAGCATGCGAGTGCTGGGGCTGATCGTCGCCACGTCGGGGGTGATCACGCTGCTGATCTGGCTGATGCGCGACGAGGTGATCCTCGGGTGGGCCGAGGGCAACCCGTCGGCGCAGGAGATCCTCGCCCAGGGCGGGATCGAGCAGCTGCGCGAGAGCCCCATCGTCCCCGGCTTCGTCGCCCTGTCGGTGGTCGCGTTCGTCGGCTTCGCCCTGCTGGTCCTCGTGCTGGGCTCCTTCTTCGTCGGCGGGCACGGCTGGACCCGCCCCGTCCTCACGGCCACGGCCGGGGTCGGCGTGCTGGTCGGCGTGGTGTGCCTCGACGCCCACCTGCCGACCGTCTTCGTCGTGCTCTCGGCGCTGGTGATCGTCGAGGGTCTGGTGCTCTCGTTCTTCCTCTGGCGGCGCGAGACCAGCGACTACCTGCGTCGCACCTGACCGCTCTCGTCGCGCGGAGGAGCCTGACAACTTCAGGCATCCCCGGCTGGCCGGCGATTCCTGGACATGTCGGGCCGTGCACGGCCTGACAAGTTCGGTGACCCCCGGCCAGCAGGCCTTTCCTGATCGGCACGTCCCGGCAGGTCTCCCCAGCTCGTGTCGCAGCTCTTGACGGCCTGTCGGTGGGGGGTAGTAACGTTCTCGGTGTTCGAACACGTGTTCGATGCGACCTGGGTGACGGTGACCTCGACCCCCACCGTCACCCGGGTCGGCCCGGGGTCGACGACTGTGCGAGGAGGCGCGATGAGGCAGTACGACGACCCCGTCGAGGTGCGACGAGGCGAGGCGGAGGACCCCGACCAGTTCCTGTGGCGGGGCAGGCTGTGGAAGGTGCGTGCGGTCGTGGCGCACTGGATGGAGGCGGGCCAGTGGCGGCAGGGCGGACCGGAGGCCGGTCGCCCGGGGAGCGGCGCCGACCTCGTGGCCGGGCGCGAGCTGTGGCGCGTGGAGGCCGGCCGGGGCACGCTCGGCGGTCGTCAGCCGAGCGACCCGCAGGCCGTTGCCGTCTTCGACCTCTCCTTCGACTGGACCGACGGGCGCTGGCAGCTCGTCGGGTGCCTGGACTGAGGGGGCCTGGTCATGACAGCACCCAGCACCCGCTGTGGGCCCGTGCCCGTCCCCGGACCGCACCTGCTCCCGGCCAGCGCCCACTCGTACCTCGAGCGCTCGGCGACCTCGCTCCGCGACGCGATCACCGCACGTGACGTGCCGACCCGCTATGCCTGTGCCCACGTGGCCGCCCTCTGCGCGGCGGCCGCGCT
>DATIAJ010000061.1:0-9136 GCA_035458105.1 Nocardioides sp.
GTCGTCCTCGCTCATCCGCAGCAGCAGGGTGTCCTTGGTGATCCCGGCGTTGGCGACCAGGACCTCGACGGGGCCGTGCGCCTCCTCGACCTGCGCGAAGGCTGCCTCGACCTGCTCGGCGTCGGTGATGTCGCACCGCACATCGAGCGCGCCGTCGGGGGCGCCACCGTTGCGGGTGGTGACCGCGACCTTGTCGCCCTGGGCGATGAACGCCTCGGCGATGGCACGGCCGATGCCACGGTTGCCGCCGGTCACCAGGACCGAGCGGGGCGCGGGAGGGGTGCTGGATCCGGGAATCTCGCTCACGCTCCCGACGCTAGTGATTACCGAGGGGTATCGGTCAATCCGTCACTCGTCCTCGAGGCGGAATCCCACCTTCATGCCGACCTGGAAGTGCTCGACGGCCCCGTCCTTGGCCTGGCCGCGGACCTGGGTGACCTCGAACCAGTCGATGTGGCGGAGCGTCTGCCCGGCACGCTCGATGCCGTTGCGGATCGCCTGGTCGATGCCGTCCGGCGAGGTGCCGACGATCTCGGTGACGCGGTAGGTGCGGTTGGTCATGGTTCCTCCTGCTCGACGGCTGTGCGGACCGTCACGGGCCCGTGGATCTGCGAGCCTAGCGACGTAGACTCCGAGCATGGCCAAGTCCGATGCCGTGCGCATCACCACGGCTCGAAGCAGCGCCGCCGACGACATGCGATCGCGACAGCGTCGCTACGCCATCTCCATGACCATCCGGCTGGTGTGCTTCGTCGCAGCGGTGGCGGTCGGCCCGGGGGCCCTGCGGTGGATCCTCGTCGGCGCAGCAGTCTTCCTGCCGCTCTTTGCCGTGGTCATGGCGAACGCCAACGACCAGCGCGACGACGGATTCAGCCTGCCGAGCAACGCCGGGGCCCACGAACTGACGGCACGTGACGATGAAGACTGAGGAAACACGACACGACGCAGGCGTGTCGAAAGTTTGGTTTTCACCCAGTCCCATGGAATGATCTCCGCAGCGAGCGCAGCATCCCCCGTCTGCGTCAGCGACCGAGGTGCCGGACAGCTTCCCCCCGTGGCTGTCCGGCACTTCTCATTTCCCAACCCCCGGCCGGAAGGACGCCCGATGCAGCTCGACCGTGACATCTGCTCGGCCAAGGGCTGCCAGGCCGACGCCGTGTGGGACCTGCAGTGGAACAACCCGAAGATCCACACGCCGGAGCGCCGCAAGTCGTGGCTGGCCTGCGACGAGCACCGGGCCTCGCTGTCGGACTTCCTCGGCGCGCGCGGGTTCCTGAAGGATGTCGTCCCGCACACGCCCGCGGACTGAGATCGACGGCCGCTCACCCACCGATGGCGGACATGGGGCGGTCGGGCTGGAGGAAGGTCTCGTCGTCGATGCCGTGGCCGGCGCGCTTGCCGCGCATCGCGATGACCCAGCGCTCGGCGATCTCCTCGTCGCCGGCGCCGGAGCGCAGCGCCGTACGGAGGTCGGACTCCTCGCGCGCGAACAGGCAGTTGCGCACCTGTCCGTCGGCGGTGAGCCGGACGCGGTCGCAGTCGCCGCAGAACGGGCGGGTGACCGAGGCGATGATCCCGACGGTCGCCGGTCCACCGTCGACGTCGAACAGCTCGGCCGGGGCGCTGCCGCGCGGCGCTCCGTGGGGCGTCAGGGTGAACTCGGCGGCGAGCGCCTCGTGGATCTCGTCGGCGGTGACCATGGCGGCGCGGCTCCAGTCGTGCTGGGCGTCGAGCGGCATCTGCTCGATGAACCGGAGCTCGTAGCCGTGGGCGATGCTCCAGCGGAGCAGCTCGGCGGCCTGGTCGTCGTTGGTGCCGCGCAGCAGGACGGCGTTGAGCTTGATCGGCCCGAGCCCCGCGGCCTTCGCTGCTTCGAGGCCCGCGACGACGTCCGTGAGGCGGTCGCGGCGGGTGATGGTCGCGAAGGTCTCCGGCCGCACCGAGTCGATGCTCGCGTTGATGCGGTCGAGCCCGGCGTCGGCGAGGGCCTGCGCGGTGCGCGTGAGGCCGAGGGCGTTGGTGGTCAGCGACGTCTCGACGCCGAGCGCGTGCGTACGGCTGACGATGTCGACCAGCCCCCGGCGCAGCAGGGGCTCCCCGCCGGTGAAGCGCACCTCGCGGATGCCGAGGCGCTCCACGCCGATCGTGATCAACCGGACGACCTCGTCGTCGCTCAGGGTCTGCTCGGTGGGCAGCCAGTCGAGGCCCTCGGCGGGCATGCAGTAGCTGCACCGCAGGTTGCACCGGTCGGTCAACGAGACCCGCAGGTCCGTGGCCACGCGGCCGAAGCGATCCGCCAGGGGTGTCGTCACGGTCACAAGTCTAACGACGGGGGCTGCACCACCCGCCGGACGCTCAGGACTGTGCGGATAATCTCGCCGGGTGCACAAGCTGCGGTTCCTGGTCTCGCGCCGCTGGATCGCCTTCGCGCTCGTGGTCGTCTTCCTGGCGTGGGTCGCCTGGCGGCTCGGTGAGTGGCAGTTCCACCGGCTCGCGGACCGCCAGGAGCGCAACGAGATCATCGAGCGCAACGAGAAGGCCGGCGCCGACCCGGTGGCGGACGTCCTGGCGCCCGGACGGCCGGTCGTCGCAGCCGACGAGTGGCGGATCGTCGAGGCCACCGGGACCTACGCCGTCGAGGACACCGTCATCGTGCGCTACCGCACCCGCGAGGGCGCGGCCGGCGTCGACGTGGTGGTCCCCCTCGAGCTCGACGACGGCACCAGCCTGCTGGTCGACCGCGGCTGGTTCGCCACGGACAACCGCGGCGCGTCGACCGCCGACGTACCCGCCCCGCCGGAGGGCGAGGTCGACGTCACCGGCTGGGTACGCCGTGACGCGACGGGCGACAGCACCGCGGTCACCGACCAGTCCACCCGCGCCATCGACAGCGAGCGGATCGGCGAGGCGCTGGGACGCGAGGTGCTCGGCGGCTGGGTGGACCTCCGCTCGGAGTCTCCCGAGCCCGCGACGCCGCTGGAGCCGGTCGAGCTGCCCGAGCTCGACAACGGACCGCACTTCTTCTACGGACTGCAGTGGTGGTTCTTCGGCGCCATGGCGATCTTCGGCTTCTTCTTCCTCATCTACGACGAGTGGCGAGGCGGCCGCGGCCCGTGGGGCAGCCAGCAAGCCACCCGCACCGACAGGTCCGAGCCGGCTCGGGCTCGACGACGTACGTGGCGCGAGCGGCTCGACCCGAACGATGCCGCGGACGACTCAGGGTCCGACTCAGAGGGCGCGGAGCAGACCACCGTCGACCGGGAGCATCACGCCCGTCAGGAATGACGCCGCCGGCGACAGCACGAACGCCGCGACCGTGCCGAACTCCGCCGGATCGCCGTATCGACCGAGCGGGATCGTCGCCTCGGCCGCTCGCCGGGCGGCCTCGGGGTCACCGGTCGAGGCGTCGAGCTCCGCGACGCGCTCGGTCGCGATGCGTCCGGGCAGGAGCCCGTTGACGCGTACGCCGCGCGGGCCGAGCTCGTCGGCGAGCGTCTTGGCCACCATCGCGAGCCCCGGGCGCAGGCCGTTGGAGATCGCCATCTCCGGCAGCGGCGCCCGCACGCTCGAGGACAGCACGAGGCCGAGCGACCCGCCTGCGGGCAGGGCGGCGCCGATCTCGCGCGCCAGGCGTACGGCACCGAGGAAGACCGACTCGAAGGCCACGCTCCACTGCTCGTCCGAGATGTCGGTGACCGGCCCCTTCGGCGGGCCGCCGACGCTGATCAGCGCGCCGTCCACGCGGCCGAACGCGTCGTCCGCGGCGGCGAGCAGCCGTCGGGGCGTCTCGCGCTCGGCGTTGTCGGCCACGACGCCGACCGCGGCGCGGCGTCCCGCGAGCTCGTCCAGCGCGGCGGTCGCCCCGTCGAGCGACTCCTGGGAGCGCCCGGACAGCACGACGCGCGCGCCCTCGGCGACCAGCACGTCGGCGGTCGCTCGACCCAGCCCGCGGGCCCCGCCGGTGACGATGAAGACGCGATCGGCCAGCTGCAGGTCCATGTCCCGACCCTAGCCGGGCACCACCTCGGAGCGTTCTGCGCGGAACTGCGTGGCGTGGAGGGTGGCGTAGAGGCCGCCGGCGGCGAGCAGCTCGGCATGGGTGCCCTGCTGCACGACGCGGCCGTCGTCGAGGACGAGGATCAGGTCGGCGTTGCGGACCGTGGAGAGCCGGTGCGCGATGACCAGCGACGTACGTCCCTCGAGCGCGGCGTCGAGGGCCTGCTGGACCGCGGCCTCGGACTCGCTGTCGAGGTGGGCGGTGGCCTCGTCGAGGACGACGATGGCAGGCGCCTTGAGCAGCAGGCGGGCGATCGCCAGTCGCTGGCGCTCCCCGCCGCTGAGCCGGTATCCGCGGTCGCCGACGACCGTGTCGAGGCCGTCGGGCAGCGACCGCACGAGGGACGCGATCTGCGCCGCCTCGAGCGCGGCCCACACGTCGGCCTCCGACGCGGCGGGTCGGGCGTAGAGCAGGTTGGCGCGGATCGTGTCGTGGAACATGTGGGCGTCCTGGGTGACGTAGCCGACCACGTCCTCCAGCGACTGGAGCGTGACGTCGCGTACGTCGTGCCCGCCGACGCGCACCGCACCCGACTCGACGTCGTAGAGCCGGGCGACGAGGTGCGTGACCGTCGTCTTGCCGGCGCCCGAGGGGCCGACGAGGGCGACCATCTGACCGGGCTCGGCGGTGAAGGTGACGTCGTGGAGCACCTGTCCGGTGTCGCGCGACTCCGCGCGCGCGACGGTCTCGAGCGAGGCCAGGGAGATCTCGTCTGCGCGTGGGTAGGTGAACGCCACGTGGTCGAACTCCAGGCGGGAGGCCGACGGGGCGAGCGCGACGGCGTCGGGCTTCTCCTGGATGAGGGACGGCAGGTCGAGGACCTCGAAGACGCGGTCGAAGCTGACGAGTGCCGTCATCACGTCGATGCGCACGTTGGAGAGGCCCTGCAGCGGCCCGAGCAGCCGGGTCAGCAGCACGCCGAGTGCGACGATCGTGCCGACGGACAGGTCGCCGCGGATGGCCAGCCAGCCGCCGATGCCGTAGACGAGTGCGGTCGCCAGCGCCGGCACGAGCGTCATCGCGGCGAAGAAGATGCGGGTGAGCAGCGAGATCCGCACGCCGAGGTCGCGCACGACCGCCGCCTTCTGGGCGTAGGCGACGTCCTCGGCCTCCCGGCGGCCGAAGAGCTTGAGGAGCATGGCGCCGCCGACGTTGAAGCGCTCGGTCATGGCGTTGCCGAGGTCGGCGTTGCCGTCCATCTGCTGGCGCGAGAGGTCGGCGAGGCGGTTGCCCACGAGGCGCGAGGCGATCAGCAGGATCGGGAAGAGCGCCAGGCACAGCACGGTCACCGGCCAGCTGAGGAACAGCATCGTCACGCCCACGACGACGGCCGCGATGATGTTGGAGACCGTGCCCTGCAGCGTCGAGGTGAACGCTCGCTGCGCTCCGATGACGTCGTTGTTGAGCCGACTGACGAGTGCGCCGGTCTGGGTGCGGGTGAAGAACGCCAGCGACTGCCGCTGCACGTGGGCGAAGACCCGGGTGCGGAGGTCGTAGATCAACCCCTCACCGATCCGGCTCGACAGCCAGCCCGTGATGAGGCCGAAGCCGGCGTCGACGACGGCCACCAGCGCGACCAGGAGGGCGAGCCAGATCACCATCGCCGTGTCACCCGTGCTGACGGCGTCGTCGATGATCGCCTTGAGCAGCAGCGGCGGCACCACGACCAGCGCCGCGTCGACCACCGTGACCCCGAGGAACGCGGCGATCAGCCGCCGGTGCGGGCGCGCGAAGCCGAGCACCCGGCGCAGCGTGCGGCGCTCGATCTTGTTGTCGACGACGCTCCGGTCACTGCGCAGGTGTCGCCACGGTGGGCCGCCTGCGCCCGGTCCCATCGACATGCCTGCTCCTCCTGAGGTCCACCACCGTGAACTCCCGGCGTGACCTCATTGTTCCTCAGCCCGCGAAGGCCGCGGCGACGGCGCGGAAGCGGCGTACCTGCGCCTCCCGCTCGAGGCGCCGCTGCTCGTCGAGGTCGCGGTCCGCCGCGCCCTGCAGCAGCGTCTTGGTCTCCGGGACGACGCCCGCCATGGGCGCGCACAGCGCTGCCGCCAGGTCGGCGACGGCTGCATCGAGCTCAACCGCGGGCACGCAAGCGAGGGCGAGGCCGATGCGCACGGCCTCCTCACCGGGTACGACGCGTGCGGTCGCGCAGATCTCCAGCGCCCGGGCGTAGCCGACATGCTCGACCAGCGGCTTGGTGCCGGTGAGGTCGGGCACCAGGCCGAGGGCCGACTCCTTCATGGAGAGCTTCGCGTCGTCGGCGACCACCCGGAGGTCGCAGGCAAGGGCGAGCTGGAAGCCTGCGCCGATGGCGTACCCGCGGACCTTCGCGATCGAGACGAAGCGCGGGTCACGCAGCCAGGTGAAGCCGCGCTGGAACTCCTCGATCCGGGCCGAGGCCTCCTCGTCGCTCAGTGCCAGCAGGCCCAGGACGGTGCCCTCGCCGGCGTTGGCCGGGTCGAGCATCGCGCGGTCGAGGCCCGCGGAGAACGTGTCGCCCTCCCCCGTCACGACCACCACGCGTACGTCGTCGGGCAGGGCGGTGCCGAGCTCGGCGAGCGCCAGCCACATGGCGGGGGTCTGGGCGTTGCGGACCTCGGGACGGTCGAGGGTGATCGTGGCGACCGCGCCCTCCACCTCGAGACGGAGGCCGACAGCGGCGAGCTCTTCGGGAGTCATGCCGAGGAGGTTACTACTCGCCGGTAACCATCGGGCCAGCCGGAGATCAGGCGAGCGACACCAGGTCGGCGTAGTCCTCGCTCCAGAGGTCCTCGTCGCCGTCCGGAAGCAGCAGCACCCGGTCGGGGTCGAGGGCACGCACCGCGCCCTCGTCGTGGGTGACGAGGATGATCGCGCCGGTGTAGCTGCGGATCGCGTGGAGCACCTCCTCGCGGGAGGCCGGGTCGAGGTTGTTGGTGGGCTCGTCGAGCAGCAGCACGTTGGCGCTGGAGACGACGAGGATCGCCAGCGCGAGCCGGGTCTTCTCGCCTCCGGACAGCACGCCGGCGGGCTTGTGGGCGTCGTCGCCGGAGAAGAGGAACGACCCGAGCACCGAGCGGGCCTGGGTGTCGGTGAGCTCGGGCGCCGCGGAGTGCATGTTCTCGAGCACGGTGCGGTTGACGTCGAGGGTCTCGTGCTCCTGGGCGTAGTAGCCCATCTTGAGCCCGTAGCCCGGCACGACCTCGCCCGTGTCGGGCTGGTCGACGCCCGCGAGGATGCGCAGCATCGTGGTCTTGCCGGCACCGTTGAGCCCCAGGATGACGACCCGGCTCCCCCGGTCGATCGCGAGGTCGACGGCGGTGAAGACCTCGAGCGAGCCGTAGGACTTGGACAGCTCGGTGCCCATGAGCGGGGTCTTGCCGCAGGGCGCGGGCTCGGGGAACGCGATGCGGGCGACCTTGTCGGCCTGCCGCTCGGTCTCGATGCCGGCCATCATCTTCTCGGCGCGCTTGAGCATCGACTGCGCGGCCTGGGCCTTGGTCGCCTTGGCCCGCATCTTGTTGGCCTGGTCGGTCAGCACCTTCGCCTTGTTCTCGGCGTTCTGGCGCTCACGCTTGCGACGCTTCTCGTCGTCCTCGCGCTGGGTGAGGTAGTTGTGCCACCCCATGTTGTAGATGTCGATGACGGCGCGGTTGGCGTCGAGGTGGAAGACCTTGTTGACCGTCGCCTCGAGCAGCGCGTTGTCGTGGCTGATGACCACGAAGCCGCCGCGGTGCGCCTTGAGGAAGTCGCGCAGCCAGAGGATCGAGTCGGCGTCGAGGTGGTTGGTCGGCTCGTCGAGCAGCATGATCTCGGCGCCCGAGAACAGGATGCGCGCGAGCTCGACGCGGCGCCTCTGGCCGCCGGACAGCGTGCCGATCGGCTGGGCGAGGAGACGCTCCTCGATGCCGAGGGCGGCCGCCATCTGCGCGGCCTCTGACTCGGCGGCGTACCCGCCACCGGCGTGCAGCTCGGCGTCGGCGCGGGCCCACCGCTTCATGCCGCGCTCGTGGACCTTGGGGTCCTCGCTCGCCATGTCGACCTCGGCCTCGCGCAGGCGGCGTACGACCTCGTCGAGGCCGCGCGCGGACAGGATCCGGTCGCGGGCGATGACCTCGGGGTCGCCGACCCGGGGGTCCTGCGGGAGGTAGCCCACCTCGCCGCTGCGCAGGACCTGTCCCGAGGCGGGCTGGCCCTCGCCGGCGAGGATGCGGGTGAGGGTCGTCTTGCCGGCTCCGTTGCGCCCCACGAGGCCCACCTTGTCGCCCGCGGCGATGCGGAAGGTGACGTCCTCCATGAGGAGCCGCGCGCCGGCTCTGACCTCGAGCTTCTGGGCGGTGATCATCGGGCGACATCCTACGAAGGGGTGGAGGCGAGAGCCCCATCGGCGACGCACGCGCTAACCTGCCCACGAGGTCGCTCCGACCGTCATGACCTGCGGAAAGGCAACACGCATGCGCTTCAACCCGAAGGCCGACATCAGCGGAGGCCGGGTCAGTGACGCGGGCCGAGGCGGCGGTGGCGGCGGCCCGATGCGGATCCCGCTGCCCGGCGGCACCAAGGCCGGCGGCGGCATCGGCGGCATCCTGATCATCATCCTGTTCGTCGTCCTGACCCAGTGCGTCGGCGGTGGTGGCGGCGGGGGGACTGGTATCGACCCGACCGGCCAGGGCGGGACGCCCGAGGGCATCGAGCAGGACAGCGAGCGCTACGCCAACTGCCGCACCGGCGCCGACGCCAACGAGGACGCGGACTGCGCCCGCAAGGCGGTGCTGCTCTCCCTCGAGCAGTACTGGGGCGTCACGCTGCCCGAGCAGGCCGGCTCCGAGCTTGCGCCCGCCCAGACCATCACCTTCAGCGGTGGCGTCAACACAGGCTGCGGCCAGGCGACCTCCCAGGTCGGACCGTTCTACTGCCCGGGCGACCAGCAGATCTACCTCGACACCACCTTCTTCGCCGACGTGCTCGAGGGCCAGCTCGGCGGCCAGGGCGGCGACTTCGTCGAGCCCTACGTCCTCGCCCACGAGTACGGCCACCACGTCCAGAACCTGATGGGCACCATGGGGCAGGTCCGCACGCAGCAGGGCCCCGACTCCG
>DATIAJ010000062.1:0-2022 GCA_035458105.1 Nocardioides sp.
GCGGCACGATCCACGAGGAGTTCAGCTTCGGCGTCACCGGCTTCTGCGGCGTCGACGGCCTCGACATCGAGGTCGACGTCGTCAACGACGTCCGTTTCCGCCTCGGGTCCCGGGGCAACGACCAGCTGCCCTACTTCTCCCAGCTCGTCAGGGGCACCCGGACCTTCACCAACCCGGACAACGACCGCACCGTCACCGAGGTCTTCAACGGCCCGGAGAAGGACCTGAAGGTCACCGACAACGGGGACGGGACGTTCACGATCCTCGTGCTCGGGACGGGCAACAGCACGGTCTTCGGCACGGACGGAAAGGCGATCGCGCGGAATCCGGGGCAGCTTCGCTGGGAGATCCTCATCGACAACAACGACACCCCGCAGGACCCCTCCGACGACGAGTTCCTCGAGTTCCTGGGTGACGTCAAGGGCTCCACCGGCCGTACCGACGACTTCTGCGCTGCCGCGGTTCCAGAGCTCACCTGACCGGTTCGCCCCCGACCCACACCCGCTCGACCCGGGCGGCGCCGACCTCGTCGGGTGCGTCGAACGGGTCGCGGTCCAGCAGGACGAGGTCCGCGACCGCGCCGGGCCTCACCATCCCGGCGTCGTCGCGGTGGCAGACCCACGCCGACCCGGAGGTGTACGCCGCGAGTGCGACCTCGAGGGACAGCGCCTGATCGGGGAGGAACGGCTCGCTCCCAGCAGGCCCGGACTCCCCGTAGGCCATGCGGTGGACGGCGACGTGGATCGCCCGGAGGGGGTCCGGGGTGCTGACCGGCCAGTCGCTCCCGGCGACGAGGCGGGCGCCGGCGCGGTGGAGGTCCCCGAACGGGTACTGCCGTGCCGCGCGCTCCGCGCCGAGGAACGGGATGGTCAGGTCGACCATCTGGTCGTCCAGGCAGGCCCACAGCGCCTGGATGTTGGCCGCCACCCGCAGCTCGGCGAACCGCGGCACGTCGGCCGGGTGCACCAGCTGCAGGTGCGCGATGTGGTGCCGCCGGAGCGGCTCGGTCCCGACCAACGCGTCAAGCGCCTCGCGCACACCGCGGTCGCCCAGCCCGTGGACGTGGACCTGGAAGCCCTCCGCGTCGAGGGCGGCCACGACGGACGGGAGCACGGACGGGTCGACGAACGACAACCCCGAGTTCGTCGTCGCGTGCCCGCACCGGTCGAGGTAGGGCTCGACGAGCGCCGCGGTCCCGTTCTCCGCGACGCCGTCCTGCATGATCTTGACCGAGGTCGCGGTGAACCGGCCGTGCGAGTACGCCGTCCGCTTCCCGACCAGCTCGGCCACCTGCTCGAGGCCGCGCTCGCGCTCCCACCACAGCGCCCCGACCACCGTGGCGACGAGGTCGCCCGACCGGGCCGCGCGCAGGTAGGTCGGCCCGGTGTCCTGCATGCCGGCGTACGACCCGACGATCGCGTCCTGCCACCCGGTGACCCCCAGCGACAGGAGGTGGCGCTGCCCCTCCAGCAGCCCGGCGTACAACGCGTCGGCGTCCGGCACCGGCAGCATCTCGAGCACAAGGTCCATCGCACCCTCGTGCAGCACGCCGGTCGGCTCGCCCGAGGCGTCACGCTCGACGCGCCCGTCGGCCGGGTCCGGGGTGTCGCGGGTGATGCCGGCGACCTCGAGCGCGCGGGTGTTGACCCACATGCCGTGGTGGTCGCGGTTGACCAGCGCGGCCGGGCGGTCGCGGACCACGGTGTCGAGCTCGGCCGCGGTCGGCAGGCCGCCGGGGAAGGCGGCCATCGCCCAGCCGCCGCCCTGGACCCAGTCGAGGTCGGGACGGGAGGCGGCGTACGACGCCACGTGCGCGAGGTAGGCGGCGCGGTCCACGGGCAGCTCGCTGAGGTCGCAGGTCAGCCGCTCGAGGCCGCCCTGCACCGGGTGGACGTGCGCGTCGGTGAAGCCGGGCAGGAGCAGGGCCCCGCCGCAGTCGACGACCTCGGCCCCGGGCGTGCGCAGCGACCCGCCGACCGCCACCACCCGCCCGTCCCGCACCAGCACGTCGCCGACCTCACC
>DATIAJ010000063.1:0-8542 GCA_035458105.1 Nocardioides sp.
CGCGATGAAGCCGATCGCGACGGTGCCCAAGGCGCTGCGCACCGTCGACGTCGCCACCGGTGAGGCGGCCGTCGCCCACCACCAGCGCTCCGACGTGTGCGCCGTCCCCGCCGCCGGGATCGTCGCCGAGGCCATGGTCGCCCTGGTGCTCGCGGACGCGGTGGTGGAGAAGTTCGGCGGCGACTCGGTGCAGGAGACGCGGCGCAACGCCGAGTCCTACCTCGACACCCTGCGATTCCGGTGAGGGGGTCTCGCTGATGCCTCCACGTGTCGTCCTCGTCGGCCCGATGGGGGCCGGCAAGACGACGGTCGCCGGCCTGCTCGGTGACGCCTGGGACCTGCCCGTGCGCGACACCGACGCCGACATCGAGGCGCGCACCGGCCGGGAGATCTCCGACATCTTCGTGGAGTCGGGCGAGGACCACTTCCGCGACCTGGAGGCGGCCGCGGTCGCCGCGGCCCTCGCCGATCACGACGGGGTCCTGGCGCTCGGCGGGGGTGCGGTCCTGCGTCCCGAGACGCGCGAGCTGCTGGCCGGCCTGCCGGTGGTGTTCCTCCGGGTCGGTCTGTCCGACGCGGTGAAGCGGGTGGGCCTCGGGGTCGGGCGCCCGCTCCTGCTGGGCAACGTGCGCTCGCGCATCAAGGCGCTGCTCGACGAGCGCACCCCGGTCTACGAGTCGGTGGCCGCGCACACCGTCGACACCGACGGCCGCACGGCGGACGAAGTGGCGGCCGAGGTCCGGAGGCTGCTCGGATGACCAAGCGCCAGACTCGCAAGCAGCAGCAGCGGTCCCACCAGCGGCAGCAGACCCACGCCTCCGCGCGCCCGGCGTCCGACGACACCGTCGTGCACGTGGGCGGCGCCTCGCCCTACGACGTCGTGATCGGTCACGGGCTGGCCGGGCGCCTGCCCGCCCTGCTCGGTGAGTCGGTCGAGCGGGTCGCGGTGCTCTACGCCGGCACGCTCGGGGCGCTCGCCGACCCGGTGGTCGACGCCCTGGTCGAGCACTACGACGTCCTCGCCCTCGGGCTCCCCGACGGCGAGCGGGCCAAGACCGCTCCCGTGGCGTCCGACTGCTGGGAGGCGTTGGGCGAGGCCGGCTTCACCCGCTCCGACGTGGTCGTGACGATCGGCGGGGGAGCCACGACCGACCTGGGCGGCTTCGTCGCCGCCACCTGGCTGCGCGGCGTACGCGTCGTCCACGTGCCCACGACCCTGCTGGCCATGGTCGACGCCGCGGTCGGCGGCAAGACCGGGATCAACACCGGTGCCGGCAAGAACCTCGTCGGGTCCTTCCACGAGCCGGCCGGGGTGCTGTGCGACCTGGCCCTGCTGGAGACGCTCCCGCACGAGGAGCTCGTCGCGGGGCTGGGCGAGGTCGTGAAGTGCGGCTTCATCGCCGACCCCGCCATCCTCGACGTCGTCGAGCGCACCGATCCGGCCGCGCTGACCTGGGACTCCGCCGAGCTGCGTGAGCTCGTCGAGCGGGCGGTCCGGGTCAAGGTCGAGGTCGTGGTCGACGACCTCCGGGAGACCGGCGGCGCCGGCGGGCACCCGGGTCGCGAGGTGCTCAACTACGGCCACACCCTCGCCCACGCCATCGAGCGCACCAGCGACTACGCCGTCAGGCACGGCGAGGCCGTCGCCATCGGGTGCGTCTACGTCGCCGAGCTCGCGGCTCGCGCCGGCTCGCTCGACCCCGCGCTCGTCGAGCGGCACCGCGCCACGTTCGGCCGCGTCGGGCTGCCGACGTCGTACGACGCCGCGTCCTTCGACGACCTCCACGCGGCGATGAAGGTCGACAAGAAGGCACGGGGCTCCCAGCTGCGCTTCGTCGTGCTCGACGACCTCGCCTCGCCGCGGATCCTCGCCGGGCCGGACGAGGACGACCTGCGCGCGGCGTACGCCGCCATCGGAGGCACGACGTGAAGGTGCTCGTCCTCAACGGCCCCAACCTCGGGCGGCTCGGTCGCCGGCAGCCGGAGATCTACGGCTCGACCACCCACGCCGAGCTCGCCCACCAGTGCGTCGAGTGGGGGCGGGCTCTGGGGCTCGAGGTCGAGGTCCGCCAGACCAACCACGAGGGTGAGATGCTCGACTGGCTCAACTCGGCGGCCGACGACGGCGTACGCGTGGTGCTCAACGCCGGCGCCTGGACCCACTACTCCCTCGCGCTCTGGGACGCGTGCGCCCAGCTCACCGCGCCGCTCGTCGAGGTGCACATCTCCGACCCGAAGCAGCGGGCGGAGGAGTTCCGCCACACCTCCGTCATCGAGCCGCACGCGGTGGCCACGATCGCGGGTCAGGGGATCGACGGCTACCGCCAGGCGCTCGAGGTGCTGGCCGGCGCCTAGCCCTGGCTCGGGGTCAGGAGCGCCCGCGTCGCGGCGTCGGCGGGGTAGAGCGCCTCGATCGCGAGCTCGGCCACCGTGACGTCGCCCGGGGTGCCGAAGACGGTCGTGGTGGTGAGGAACGACAGGACGTCGTCGCCGGACCGCAGCCGCAGCGTGAGCACGATCCCGGGCGTGGGCTGCGGCCCCCGGACCGGGAAGTCCGACAGCAGCGCCGCGAGCCGCGGGTCGCCGGTGGTGTCGTGCTCGTGGCGGATCCGCGACATGATCGCCGCGCGCCACTCGTCGAGGTTGGCGATGCGGGGCGCGAGCCCGCGCGGGTCGAGGCTCAGCCGTACGACGTTCACCGGGGGCTCCAGCAGGTCGGGCGGCACGTCCGCGAGCAGGCGGTAGGCGGCGTCGTTCGCCGTCACCAGGTCCCACCCGCCGTCGATGACGAGCGCCGGGTAGGGCTCGTGCCCCGCGAGGATCTGCTCGAGGGCGTCGTTGACCTCGGCCAGCGCGGGCGCGCCCAGCGGCAGCTCGGAGGTGTCCGGGACGAACCCCGCCGCCGTGAACAGCCGCCGGCGCTCGCGCAGCGGGACGGCCAGCGCCTCGCTGAGCTGCCCGACCATCGTCGGGCTGGGCCGGGCCTTGCCGGTCTCGATGTAGGACAGGTGGCGGGTCGAGACGCCGCACTGGTCGGACAGCGCCTGCTGGGACAGGCGGCGGCGCTGCCGCCAGTGCCGCACCAGCGAGCCCACGTCGGTCGGCGCCGGGACGTCGAGGGTCATGGCGGTCACTGTGTCAGCCCTTCCGCACCAGCCACACCTGTCCCGCCGCGAAGACGCCCACGACGACGGCCTGCAGGACGGTCCAGCCGACTCCGATCGTGGTGAGCCCACCGAGGAGCGCGTAGTCCAGGCTGACGACGACCCAGACGATGTTGAGCCCGGCGAGCGCCGCGACGCCGCGTCGCGGGACCGGTCGTCGGGTGGCGAGCAGCGCGACTCCCGCTGCGACGAGGAGGAGGAACCCGCCGAGGGAGCGCACGAGGGTCTCGGGCGCGCCGAACCAGTCGGCGAGCCAGGCGCCGGCGACGACGTACGCCAGTCCGTTGACACCGGTCATGGCGGCGTCGGCGAGGAGGAAGGGGCCTGCGAGAGGTGAGGTGATCCCACGGCGGTCGTGCGTCGTGGTGGTCCGGGTCTGCTGTGTGGTGGTCATGGCTCAAGGCTGGTCGCCCTTGCGCCGCGCGGCCATGACGTGGGAGGTCATGACGGCGCATCGGCCTGTGCTTGGATCGGCGGGTGCTGCCCTTCCGCCAGGTCGATGTGTTCAGCGCCGAGCCGTGGCTCGGCAACCCGCTCGCGGTCGTGCACGACGCTGACGGGCTGTCCGATGAGGAGATGGCCCGCTTCGCGCGGTGGACCAACCTGTCCGAGACGACCTTCCTGTGCGCTCCGACCGATCCGGGCGCCGACTACCGGGTGCGGATCTGGACCACCACCGGCGAGCTGCCGTTCGCGGGCCACCCCACCATCGGCAGCGCCCACGCGTGGCTCGAGGCCGGGGGAATGCCCCGCGGCGACGTGCTGGTGCAGGAGTGTGGTGCCGGGCTCGTCGACGTACGCCGCTCGCCGCGGCTCGGCTTCGCGGCCCCGCCGTTGCGTCGCTCCGGGCCTGTGGACGCCGACCTGCGGGCGCGCATCGTCCGCGCGCTCGGCGTCACCGACGCCGCGGTCGAGGACATGGCGTGGATCGACAACGGCCCGGGCTGGGTCGGCGTCGACCTCGGGTCGGCGGACGCGGTCCGCGCCGTCGTGCCGGACGTCGCCTCCTTCACCGACCTCAAGGTGACCGTCCTGGGGCGGTGGGACGCCGGGGCCGCCGCGGAGCTCGGGGCTGACGTCGAGGTGCGGGCGTTCTACGCCGACGGCCGCGAGTTCGGGGAGGACCCGGTCACCGGCAGCGCCAACGCCGGGCTCGCCCAGTGGCTCATCGGCACCGGCGCGTTGCCGTCGTCGTACACCGCCCGCCAGGGCAGCATCATCGGCCGCGAGGGCCGGGTCCGCCTCGATGCCGTCGAGGGCCAGGTGTGGGTCTCCGGCGACGCAGTCACGCGGATCGTCGGCGAGGTCGACCTGTAGGCGCTTCGAGCGCGCGCTCGCGCACGACGTCGACCTCCCACGTGTCGCCGAGGAGGAACCGCTTGCGCCCCACCGGCACGAAGCCGTGGCGGGCGTAGAAGGCGTTCGCGCGGGCGTTCTCCTCGCTGGTGCCGAGCCAGACGCCCGCGGCCTCCGTGGCCCCGGCCGCCGCGAGGGTGTGCTCCATCAGGAGGTCGGCGGCGCCCGACCCGTGGTGGTCCGGGTGGACGTAGAAGCGCACGAGCTCGACGGTCGGCCGGTGGCGGATCGCCTGTGCGACGTCGGGGTCGGTCGGCTCCCCGGTGATCAGCATCGTGTAGCCGACCGGGTCGGCGCTGACCTGGCCGTCGACCTCCTCCGCGAGCAGGACGGTGCAGGAGTGGTCGGACAGGTGCCGTCGGAAGCTGCCCGGGTCGAGCCGGCTCGCGATGTAGGTCGTCATGACGTCGACCGGCGTCTGCGGGGTGCAGGCGAGGGGGAAGGTGACCGCTGCCAGCCGGGACAGTCGGTCGGCGTCGGCCTCGCGTGCACGGCGTACGGTCACAGGCACGTCGGCAGCGTATCGCCGGGCACGTCCGCGGGACGGCCTGCGACGCACGCATCCGGGCGGCCGTGACGGGGTAACGACAGGCGACACGGGACGAACCCGACCGACGACGTACCACAAGGAGGCGCGGTGGGCCTGACGAGCGTGCTGCAGGCAAGGCGCGGACCCGACGAGCTGGTGCTGGTGCGGCACGCGGAGAGCGCCGGCAACCTCGCCGACAGCGCGGCCCGCGACGCCGATGCCGAGCGGCTCGAGCTCTCCGCGCGCGACGCGGACGTCGAGCTCTCCGACAACGGCGAGGAGCAGGCGCGCACGCTGGGTCGGTGGGTCGCAGGGCTGGGGGAGGGGGAGCGACCGGATCTCGTTGTCTGCTCGCCCTACCGACGCGCCGCCGACACCGCCCGCGCGGCACTGGCCGACGTCGACGTCGAGCTGCTGATGGACGAGCGGCTGCGCGAGCGGGACCTCGGGCTGCTCGACGGCCTGACCGGCAAGGGCATCCGGGCGCGGTACCCCGAGGAGGCGAAGCGCCGCTCACACGTCGGCAAGTTCTACTACCAGCCGCCGTCGGGGGAGAGCTGGGCCGACGTGGTGCTGCGGGCGCGCAGCCTGCTGGCCGACCTGCGCGAGGGGTACGACGGCAGGCGGGTGTGGCTGTTCACCCACCAGGCCGTGATCATGTCGTTCCGCTACGCGCTGGAGGGGCTCGACGAGGCCGAGCTGCTGGAGATCGACCGCACGACGCCGATCCCCAACGTGTCCGTCACCCGCTACTGCAGGCGCTCCGACGGCCTCGTGCTCGAGACGTTCGCCAGCGACGCGCACCTCGAACCCAGCCCTGCCGATAGGACCGACGAGGACGACCGGGCCGGTGAGGCGCCCGATGCCTGACGGCACGCCGGTCGACGCAGCCCTGCTGCGTGGCTGGCCGCTGCCCGACCCCGGGGCCGACAAGGAGGAGCGCGGCCGGCTGGTCGTGGTGGCCGGCACCCGCGAGACGCCGGGCGCGGCTCTGCTTGCGGCCGAGGCTGCCTTCCGGGTGGGCGCCGGGAAGATCCACCTCGCGACCACGAGCTCCTGTGCCACCGCTCTGGCGGTCGCTGCACCCGAGCTGATGGTCAGCGGCCTGCCGGAGGACGACGGAGGGTCGCTCGACCCCGAAGGTGCTGACGAGCTCGTCGCGTGCGCCGACGGGTGCACCGTGCTGCTCGGGCCCGGCTTCGCCGACCCCGACGTGTCGGACGCCCTCGTACGGCGGACGGTGCCCCGGCTCGGCGGCACGATCGTGCTCGACGCGCTGGCGACGGCGTACGTCACCGACAACCACGAGGAGGTCGCGGCCCTCGACGCGACCGTGGTGCTCACGGTGAACCCGGGAGAGCTGGCGCACTGCCTCGGGGTCTCGGAGGACGCGGTCTCCGACGACCTCGAGGGTCACACCGCGCGGCTCGCCGCCCGGACACACGCGGTCGTCGTGTGCGGCGGCCCGGTGAAGGTCGTCGCCCACCGCGGCGACCTCTGGCGAGTCGAGGCAGGCAACCCCGGGCTCGGCACGGCCGGCTCGGGTGACGTCCAGGCGGGCGTCGTGGCCGGCCTGCTGGCCCGCGGCGCCGACCCGGCACAGGCCGCCGTGTGGGGTGCGTTCCTGCACGCCACGGCCGGCGATCGCCTGGCGGAGCGGGTCGGCCCGGTGGGGTTCCTGGCCCGCGAGCTGCCGGGTGAGCTGCCCGGGCTGCTCGCGGACCTCGCCGACTGAGCGGTCCAGACATCCGTAGTAATGCTGATGCGACCACATCGGGCACCCGGTCACACTCGAGGTGCGACGACAGGGGAGGAAGACCATGGGAAGCGTCCTGAGCAGGAGCGCCCACGCCGATCAGCTGGAGGCCGAGGTCCGTGACGCGATGTGCTGCGTCCCGACCGACCGGTGCTGGGAGTGCCAGGTGAAGCTGGGCGAGGTGCGAGCCGCCCGTCGCGATGCCCTGCTGCACACGATCAGCACGGTCCGACCGCGACGGCCCGTCTGGTGATGGTCCGAGACGGCGCGGCCGGCGCCGGCAGCGGCGTACGTGTCCCGCGCTCCGTCGCGGCGCTCAGCCGACACGAGCGGCGCGAGGCTGCCCGGGACCGCGCGACCCGCGAGGTCGGCGACGACGTCGAGCCGGCCCTCGACCTGGTCGAGCTGCTCGAGCTCGCGTGGCACGACGTCCACGGGGACGTGGCACCACCCGGTGAGGTGCTGGAGGACGTCTGGCTGGTCGCCGCGGGGGACGTGGGACGGCTGGCCTCGGCCGCACGGCTCGCGGTCACGGACTGGCGTGACCTCCGTCTGGCGGCCGACGAGGTGCGGGCAGGCGGCTGAGCTGTCGCCGACCGTCTGGTTGGATCGCCCCATGACCGAGTGGGCGGCCCTGCAGCACGCCTACGGAACGGCCGAGGACGTGCCCGACCTCCTTCGTGCTGCGGAGGAGAGCGGGAGCGAGCACGGTCCTGCGTGGGACGAGCTCTGGAGCCGCCTCTGCCACCAGGACACCGTCTACACCGCGAGCTACGCGGTCCTCCCGCTGCTCGCCGACGTCGCCGAACGTCACGAGCCCACCGGCTACGTCGCGGCGCTCGACCTCGCGGCAGCCATGGTGGCCTCCACGGACGGGCCCACCGACCCGGCGGCCGTGCGTGCCGAGCACGCGGAGACGGTCGCCAGGCTTCGCGACCTGGCCGAGCGGAACTTGTCGCTCGCCGAGGGAGACATCGAGTTCCTCTACGGTCTCCAAGCCGTGATGGCCTTCGAGGACGGTGGCGTCTGGCAAAGACAGCTCAGCCACGTGGCCGACGGAGAGCTGCCCGTCGTGTGCCCCCACTGCCGCACATTCCTGCTGCTGGACCTCGAAGGTGCCGAACTGGTCCTCGCGGAAGATCCGGCCCAGGGCACGCCCGTGCACCCCGTCGAGCCCGCACATGACTCCATCGGCGCGCGCCTGATGGCCCTGTGCCAGCAGGCCGGACGGCCGGGTGTCGAGGCTCGGCTTCGGTACGCCCTCGGCAGGGCGAGCTGCCCCGCGTGCCGTACGACGTTCAATGTCCCGGAGGCACTGACCTGACCGATCCGCAGGGGCGGCGGACGCACGATGGACTGTGCGCTGCATCTCGCAAGGGCTGGACTCCGACGTCCGGACATGCCGATGAGCGGACAGTTACCCTTCGCCGCCGTCGTAGCCGAACTCACGGCGAATGCGAGCGATGCCATCGACTAGGCGCGCCACCTTCTCGGGCTCAACGTCACCCAAGACCTCGACCACGTGCTCGGAGGTCACTGGCGTTCGCCACCTCAGCAAGGCGTTGATGTACTCGTCGTACTCGTCGTCCGGCGCGGCGTAGTCCTTGATGTAGCCCCACGGGTCTACGTCAGCAAACAACCGCGTCATCGCCCAGCGGTACTCCCCGTAGTCGCGCCGTAGCACCATGCGCGCAGTCTCCCATCCCAACGTCCGCTCATGCCGCGATGAGCGCACTC
>DATIAJ010000064.1:0-5490 GCA_035458105.1 Nocardioides sp.
GTGCCCACGCTGGTGATGACCTACTGGAACCCCGTCGAGCGCTACGGCGTCGAGCGGTTCGCCGCCGACCTGGCCGCGGCCGGCGGGGCCGGGCTGATCACGCCCGACATCACCCCCGACCACGGGTCGGAGTGGATCGCGGCGGCCGACGCGCACGACCTCGACAAGGTCTTCCTCGTCGCGCCCAGCTCGACCGACGAGCGCATCGCGATGACGGCCCACGAGAGCCGCGGATTCGTCTACGCCGCAGCCGTCATGGGCGTCACGGGTGCTCGCGACGCCACCTCCGACCTCGCCGGCCCCCTGGTGGGTCGGGTCAGGACCGCGGGCGACGTCCCGGTCGCCGTCGGCATCGGGGTCAGCACCGGCGACCAGGCGGCCGAGGTGGCCGGCTTCGCCGACGGCGTCATCGTGGGCTCCGCGTTCGTCCGGTGCCTGCTCGACCACGAGGGCGACCTGGCCGCCGGGCTCGACGCCCTGCGCAGCCTGACCGCCGACCTCGCCGAGGGCGTACGACGTGCGCGCTAGGCCCGGATCCAGGGCACTCGCTGCAGTGCCGCTCCTCGCGCTGCTGGCGGCCTGCGGCGGGGGAGCGGAGTCGGCCGAGCTGACCGGCACGGTGCTCGACCCGCCGTTCGAGGTGTCCTCGACGCCGCTCGTCGGCACCGACGGCGAGCCGTTCAGCCTGACCGACGACACCGACAAGGACCTCACGCTCGTCTTCTTCGGCTACACCAACTGCCCCGACATCTGCGGCCAGGTGATGGCCACCCTCGCCGGCACGCTGACCCGGTTCGACGAGGAGCAGAAGGAGCGGCTCGACGTCGTCTTCGTGACGACCGACCCCGCCCGCGACGACGAGGCGGTGACCCAGGACTACGTCGACGCGTTCGACCCGAGCATCATCGGCCTGACGGGCGACCTCGACGACATCGTCGAGGTCGGCGAGAGCCTCGCGGTCGGGATCGACAAGGGGGACAGGCTCCCCAGCGGCGGCTACGACGTCACCCACGGCACCCGTGTCTACGCCGTCGACGCCGACGACGAGTCGCCGATGATGTGGGACCACGACGTCTCGCAGGCCCAGCTGGCCGGTGACGTCCTGACGCTGCTCGACCGAGGATGATGCTCCCCATGCTGACCGTCCCGACCGTTTTGGTCTCGCCGCTGGTGACCCTGATGTCCATCCCGAGCCCCGCCGACGGCGTCTGGAACCTCGGACCCGTCCCGATCCGCGGCTACGCCCTGAGCATCATCCTCGGCATCGTGCTCGCGATCTGGATCGGCGAGCGGCGCTGGGTCGCGCGCGGCGGCACGGCGGGCGAGGTCAGCGACCTGGCCCTCTGGGCCGTGCCCTTCGGGCTGATCGGTGGCCGGCTCTACCACGTGATCACCGACTGGGAGCTCTACTTCGGCGAGGGCCGCAACCCGGTCACCGCGCTGTACGTCTGGCGCGGCGGGCTCGGGGTGTGGGGGGCCATCGCGCTCGGCGCATTCGGGGTGTGGCTCGGGGCGCGGTCGAAGGGCATCAAGCTGCTGCCGCTGCTGGACGCGCTGGCGCCCGGCGTCCTCGTGGCGCAGGCAGTCGGACGGTGGGGCAACTGGTTCAACCAGGAGCTCTACGGCCGCCCCACCGATCTGCCGTGGGGCCTGGAGATCGACGTCGCCCACCGTCCCGCGCAGTACCTCGACCAGGCGACCTTCCACCCGGCGTTCCTCTACGAGTGCCTCTGGAACCTGGCGGCGTTCGCCGTCATCATCTGGGCCGACCGCCGCTTCCGCCTCGGCCACGGGCGGGTCGTCGCGCTCTACGTCATGCTCTACACGCTCGGCCGCGGCTGGATCGAGAACCTGCGCATCGACGACGTGCAGATGGACGACGTGCTGGGCCTGCGGCTCAACGTGTGGACCTCGATCGTGCTGTTCGTCCTGGCGGCGGCGTGGTTCGTGTGGTCGGCGAAGCGGTATCCCGGTCGCGAGGAGGTGGTCCGCACCCGCGAGCCGCACGCCGAGGACGCACGTCCCGCCGGTCCCACGGCCTGACACGGCGCGCCCCGGCGTCGTACGCCGGTGATAGGTTCCGTCTTGCTCGGGCCAACGTCGTCCCCAGCGTCGATTTCCACCCCCTCGCCCGTCCCGGACCGTGAAACCGGTCCCTGGCGTGCGGAGACGACGACGGGAGAATGCCTCCATGCACGCATTCCCGCCGAGCCAGGGTCTCTACGACCCTCGCCACGAGAAGGACGCCTGTGGCGTCGCCATGGTGGCGACGCTGACCGGTGAGGCCAGCCACGACATCGTGGCCAAGGCGCTCACCGCCCTGCGCAACCTCGACCACCGCGGTGCCGCCGGCGCCGAGGTGAACTCCGGTGACGGCGCCGGGATCCTGATGCAGGTCCCCGACGCCTTCCTCCGCGAGGTGGTGGACTTCGAGCTGCCCCCCGCGAGGGCGTACGCCGTCGGCACCGCGTTCCTGCCCGGTGACGCCGACGCGGTGGCCAAGACCCGCCAGCGGATCGAGGAGATCGCCGACGAGGAGGGCCTCACGGTCCTGGGGTGGCGCGAGCTGCCCGTCGACGACACGACGCTGGGTGCCACTGCGCGCAGCGTGATGCCGAGCTTCGCGCAGGTCTTCGTGGCCGGTCGCGGCGCCCGGGTGAGCGGGATGGCGCTGGAGCGCCGGGCGTTCTGCCTGCGCAAGCGCGCCGAGTCCGAGACGGACGTCTACTTCCCCTCCCTCTCCTCGCGCACCCTGGCCTACAAGGGCATGCTCACCACCGACCAGCTCGACCAGGTCTTCCCCGACCTGACCGACGAGCGGGTCGCCTCGGCGATGGCGGTCGTGCACTCCCGCTTCTCCACCAACACGTTCCCGAGCTGGCCGCTGGCCCACCCGTTCCGCTTCATCGCGCACAACGGCGAGATCAACACCGTGATGGGCAACCGCAACTGGATGCGCGCTCGCGAGGCGCTCCTCGAGAGCGACCTGATCCCGGGCGACCTCGAGCGGCTCTTCCCGATCTGCACGCCCGGCGCGTCGGACTCCGCGTCGTTCGACGAGGTCCTCGAGCTGCTGCACCTCGCCGGCCGGTCGCTGCCCCACGCGGTGCTGATGATGATCCCGGAGGCCTGGGAGAACCACCGCGAGATGGACGCGAAGCGTCGCGCGTTCTACGAGTTCCACTCGATGCTCATGGAGCCGTGGGACGGACCCGCGTGCGTGGTGTTCACTGACGGCACCCAGATCGGAGCCGTCCTCGACCGCAACGGCCTGCGCCCCTCGCGCTACTGGGTCACCGACGACGGCCTCGTCGTCCTCGCCTCCGAGGTCGGCGTGCTCGACCTCGACCCCGCCACCGTCGTCCGCAAGGGCCGGCTGCAGCCGGGCCGCATGTTCCTCGTCGACACCGAGGAGCACCGGATCATCGAGGACGAGGAGATCAAGAGCCAGCTCGCCGCGGAGCAGCCCTACGACGAGTGGCTGCACGCCGGGCTGATCTACCTCGACGACATCGACGACCTCGAGCACATCGTCCACACCCACGCCTCGGTCACCCGCCGCCAGCAGATCTTCGGCTACACCGAGGAGGAGCTGCGGATCCTGCTGAGCCCGATGGCCAACACCGGTGGCGAGGCGCTCGGCTCGATGGGCACCGACACTCCGATCGCGGCGCTGAGCGACAAGCCGCGGATGCTGTTCGACTACTTCTCCCAGCTGTTCGCGCAGGTGACCAACCCGCCGCTCGACGCGATCCGCGAGGAGCTGGTGACCTCGCTGAGCGGGTCGATCGGCCCCGAGGCCAACCTCCTCGAGCCGACCCCCGCGTCGTGCCGTCAGATCGTGCTGCCGTTCCCGGTGTTCTCCAACGACGACCTGGCCAAGATCCGCCACATCAACCGCAACGGCGACATGCCGGGCTTCCAGGTGCACGTCGTGCGCGGGCTGTACGACGTCGAGGGCGGGGGAGCAGCGCTCGAGGCCCGCCTCGACGAGCTCTGCGCCGAGGTGTCGGCAGCCATCGCCGACGGCGCCCGCATCATCGTGCTGTCCGACCGGCACTCGACCGCCGAGCTCGCCCCCATCCCGTCGCTGCTCCTCACCGGCGCCGTGCACCACCACCTCGTCCGCGAGAAGACCCGTACGCAGGTGGGCCTGCTCGTCGAGGCCGGCGACGTCCGCGAGGTCCACCACGTGGCCCTGCTGGTGGGCTACGGCGCGGCCGCGGTCAACCCCTACCTCGCCATGGAGTCGGTCGAGGACCTCGCCCGCGAGGCCTACTACGTGAAGGTCGACGCCGAGAAGGCGGTCGCCAACCTGATCAAGGCGCTCGGCAAGGGCGTGCTCAAGGTGATGTCCAAGATGGGCGTCTCGACGGTCGCGTCCTACACCGGCGCGAAGATCTTCGAGTCCGTCGGTCTGTCGCAGGCCGTCATCGACCGCTACTTCACCGGCACGACCTCCAAGCTCGGCGGCATCGAGCTCGACACGATCGCCGAGGAGGTCGCGCGCCGCCACGCGACGGCGTACCCCCGCAAGGGCATCGCCCCCGCGCACCGCGAGCTGGCCATCGGCGGGGAGTACCAGTGGCGTCGTGAGGGTGAGCCGCACCTCTTCGACCCGGAGACGGTCTTCCGGCTCCAGCACTCCACCCGCACGGGCAGCTACGACATCTTCAAGCAGTACACCGACCGGGTGAACCAGCAGTCGGAGCGGCTGATGACGCTGCGCGGCCTGTTCACGTTCAAGGACGCAACCGGATCCGGGCGCGAGCCGATCGACATCGACGAGGTCGAGCCGGTCTCGGAGATCGTCAAGCGCTTCTCGACCGGTGCGATGTCCTACGGCTCGATCAGCCAGGAGGCCCACGAGACCCTCGCCATCGCGATGAACCGGCTGGGCGGCAAGTCCAACACCGGTGAGGGCGGCGAGGACCCCGACCGGCTCTACGACCCCGAGCGCCGCTCGGCGATCAAGCAGGTCGCCTCGGGCCGCTTCGGCGTGACGTCGGAGTACCTCACCAACGCCGACGACATCCAGATCAAGATGGCGCAGGGCGCGAAGCCCGGCGAGGGCGGTCAGCTGCCCGGCCACAAGGTCTACCCGTGGGTGGCCAAGACCCGGCACTCGACGCCGGGGGTCGGCCTGATCAGCCCGCCGCCGCACCACGACATCTACTCGATCGAGGACCTGGCGCAGCTGATCCACGACCTCAAGAACGCCAACCCGGCCGCGCGCATCCACGTCAAGCTCGTCTCCGAGGTCGGCATCGGCACCGTCGCAGCGGGTGTCTCCAAGGCGCACGCGGACGTCGTCCTGGTCTCCGGTCACGACGGCGGCACCGGCGCGTCCCCCCTGACCTCGCTCAAGCACGCCGGCGGACCGTGGGAGCTCGGCCTGGCCGAGACGCAGCAGACGCTGCTGCTCAACGGCCTGCGCGACCGGATCGTGGTGCAGGCCGACGGCCAGCTCAAGACCGGACGCGACGTCGT
>DATIAJ010000065.1:0-8413 GCA_035458105.1 Nocardioides sp.
TTCGCGCTGGCGACCGTCAGCGGTCCGCTGGTCGGTGGCGTCCTGGTGGACACGGTCGGCTGGCGCTGGTGCTTCTTCGCCGGGCTCCCGGTCGCGGCGCTCGCCTTCGTCGTGCTCCAGCGCACGCTGCACCTGCCCGTGGTCAAGCGTGACGTGTCGATCGACTACCTCGGCGCCTTCCTGCTCGTCGGCGGCGTCTCGGTCCTGCTGATCTGGATGTCCCTCGGCGGCAACAGCTTCGACTGGATCTCCTGGACCAGCGGGCTGCTCGTCGTCGCCTCCGTCGTCATCGTCGCCCTCGCCATCCACGTCGAGGCCAACGTCGCGGTCGACCCGGTGATCCCGCTGCGGCTCTTCCGCGAGCGCACCCTCACCCTCGCGACCGTCGCGTCGGTGCTGATCGGCGTCGCGATGTTCGGCTCGACGGTGTACCTCAGCCTCTACTTCCAGCGCGCCAAGGACATGAGCCCGACCGAGGCCGGCCTGATGTCGATCTGCATGGTCGGCGGCCTGCTCGTCTCGAGCATCGTCAGCGGTCGGATCATCTCCGAGACGGGCGTGTGGAAGCGCTGGCTCGTCGGCGGCATGGTGGCCGTCATCGCCGGCATCGGCCTGCTTGCCACCATCGACGCCTCCACCCCGCTGTGGCGCACCGGTCTCTTCATGGCCGTCCTCGGCCTCGGCCTCGGCGCCACGATGCAGAACCTCGTCCTCGCCGTGCAGAACACGATCGCCCTCTCCGACATGGGCGCCGGCTCGTCGGTCGTCGCGTTCTTCCGCTCCCTCGGCGGCTCGATCGGCATCGCGGCCCTCGGTGCCGTGCTCGCCCACCAGGTCGCCGACGCGGTCGCGTCCGGCCTGACCAAGCTGCTCACCAGCCACCCCGAGTACGCCGCGGAGGTCTCCCACGACACCGGCAGCATCCCGGACGTCTCGGGGATGCCAGCGCCGGTCCGCGCGATCTTCGAGAGCGCCTTCGGGGACGCGACCGGTCACATCTTCCTGGTCGCGCTGCCGTTCGCCGTCGGTGCGCTCATCGCGGTCCTCTTCATCAAGGAAGTGCCCCTGCGCACGTCCGTGAAGCGGGAGGACGAGCTCATGGCGGAGGCTCCGCAGGCATGATCACCTCCGTGACGACCACGAGGTACGACGACCTGCGCCGCATCGAGGCCGAGGTCGCGACGCTGATCCGCCGCGTCAAGCGGGTGATGGGGGAGCGCGCCCGCGAGGTCCACCCCGACCTGCACCCGATGACGTACTTCATCCTCAACCACCTGGCCCAGCACGGCCCGCTGCGCGCCGCCGACCTGTCCGACGCCTTCGGCATGGACAAGGGCGGGGTGAGCCGGCAGGTGCAGACCCTGGTCGACCTCGGCCTCGTGGTGCGCCGGCCGGCCGCCGAGGACCGCCGCGCCGTCCTGCTGGACGCCAGCGACGAGGGTCGCGAACGGCTCGAGGCGATGACCCGCAGTCGCAGCGACCGCTTCGACCAGCGGCTGTCGGACTGGTCCGACGAGGAGCTCGCCGGGTTCAGCGCCCAGCTGGCGGCGTACAACCGCGCGCTCAGCGACGACTGAACCCGCCGCCCACCCGGGCCACCAAGCGTCCCCACCAGCAGGTATCTGAGGACGTCCTGGTAGGTGAATCGGTCGATCGGCCTACCAGGACGTCCTCAGATATCCCGGGCGGCGCCGGGAGGCGGTCAGCGCAGCCAGACCGCGGTGTCGCCCGGCAGCTTGTCGTCGTCGATCGGGCCACTGGCGAGCAGCAGCTCGCCGGCCGGCAGCTCGACGGCGGCCTCGCCGCAGTTGAGCACGACCGTGATCGGCCCGCGGCGGAACGCGAGGACGTCCGCGCCGAGGTCGAGCATCTCGACCGCCTCGCCGGCGGTCCAGGCGAAGTCGCGTCGGGCCGCGAGCGCCGCGCGGTAGAACTCGAGCGTGGAGCCCTCGGCGCCGGTCTGCGCCTCGACGGTGAGCGGCGCCCACTCGTCGGGCTGCGGGATCCAGGGCTGCTCGGCGCCCGGCCCGAAGGCGTACGGCGCCTCGCTGCCGCCCCACGGGATCGGGACGCGGCAGCCGTCGCGGCCGGCCTCGCCGGTGCGGAGGTAGGACGGGTCCTGCCGGTGCTCCGGGGCGACGTCGACCTGCTCGAGGCCGAGCTCCTCGCCCTGGTAGAGGTAGCTGGAGCCGGGCAGCGCCAGCATCGTCAGTGTCGCGGCGCGGCCGCGGGCGAGGCCCTGCTCGCCGCCGCCGTAGCGGGTGACGTGGCGTACGACGTCGTGGTTGCTGAGCACCCACGTCGGCGAGGCACCCACGGGCTCGACCGCGGCGAGCGTGTCCGTGATGACCGTCGCGAAGGCCTCGGCGGACCAGTCCGCGAGCAGCCAGGCGAAGTTGAACGCCTGGTCGAGCTCGTCGGGGCGCACGAAGGCGGCCATCGACTCGGCCGTCTGGGTCCAGGCCTCGGCGACGGCCATCTTGTCCGGGCCGGCCTCGTCGAGGACCTCGTGCCAGGCGCGGTACACGTCGTGCACCTCGGGCTGGTCCCACATCGGCTCGTCCTTGAGGTCGAGCGACACCATCGAGTGGTCGGTGTTGACCTGGCCGGACGAGGCCCGCTTGCCCTCCTCGACCACCTGGTCGCGGAGGGAGGCCTCCTTGAAGAGGCCGTGCGCCACGTCGACGCGGAAGCCGTCGACGCCGCGGTCGAGCCAGAAGCGCAGGACGTCCTCGAACATCGCCGGGACCTCGGGGTTGCGCCAGTCGAGGTCGGGCTGGGTGGAGTCGAAGAGGTGGAGGTACCACTGGCCGTCGTCGACCTGGGTCCACGCCGGACCGCCGAAGACGGACTCCCAGTTGTTGGGCGGGGTGCCTGCCGGCTTGTCCTCAGGGCTGTCGCGGAAGAGGTAGCGGGCGCGCTCGGGGCTCCCCGGGCCGGCGGCGAGGGCGGCCTGGAACCACTCGTGCTGGTCGGAGGTGTGGTTGGGCACGAGGTCCACGACGACACGCAGGCCGAGCTCGTGGGCGCGCGCGACCAGGTCGTCGGCGTCGGAGAGCGTGCCGAAGAGGGGGTCGACGTCGCGGTAGTCGGCGACGTCGTAGCCGTGGTCGTGCTGCGGCGAGGAGTAGAACGGCGTGATCCAGAGGGCGTCGACGCCGAGGTCCGCGAGGTGCGGCAGGCGCGACGTGATGCCGGGCAGGTCACCGACACCGTCGCCGTCGCTGTCGGCGAAGCTGCGGACGTAGACCTGGTAGACGACGGCGTTGCGCCACCAGAAGGTCTTTGGATCGTTCACATCAACCATGGGCCCATCTTCGCAAACGTGCGGCCGGGACGGTCAAACCGCGGCGGGGGTCCGGCCGCCGAACTGCGCCGGGTCGACCGCGATCCAGGTGTGCTCGGCGGTGGCCACGACCCGGCCGTCGGCGTCGTACAGCGTCGCGGCGGTGAAGGTCTTGCGACCGTCCTGGCCGCGTCCTTCGCCGACGACCACGTGTGGCTCGCCGACGACAGGCAGCTCGTCGATGCGCGCGGTCATCCGGCCGAGCACCATGAGCCGCTCGGTCAGGTCGCCCGCCCAGCCGCCGATGCAGTCGAGCGCCGCCCACGTGGCGGCGACCGAGGCGCGCGGGTGCTCGTCGACGTAGGTGTGCCAGTCCTCGTGGAGGCTCGGGTGGGGCGTCCACGGGGCCGCGATGCGGTGGCCGGCGGCTCCCTCGCCGACCGCGCCGGGGAAGATCCGCAGCCCGTCGCCCTCCTCGCGCGCCGTGCCGCAGGCGAAGCAGGTGGGGAAGGGGTGGAAGGTGTGGCCGGGGTACGACGACGTGGCCGCCGCGGCGGTCTCCGGGTCGACCGGGTCGACCTCGGCGAGGTCGCGGTCCGCGCGGTGCGCAGTGGCGACCGGCGCGCCGTCGTACGACGCGGTGGTGACGCCCGCGTCGACCGTCACCTCGAGCGGGGTGTCGAGCGGCGGCGGCTGGCGCAGCGACACCTCGATCGCCGGCCAGCTGCTGCAGTGGTCGCGAGGCGCGTCGGCGTCGGCGAGGGCCGCCAGGGCGCCGGCGGTCCAGCCGCCGTTGCCGGAGTCGGGCGGTCCGCAGAAGCGTCGGGGCACGATGAGCTCGGTCACCGGCTCACTGTGCCATGCCGCGCATGCGGGTCGCTGTTGCCGCATGGGACACAATGACCACCGTGAGTGACCTGATCGACACCACCGAGATGTACCTCCGCACGATCTACGAGCTCGTGGAGGAGGGCATCGTGCCGCTGCGCGCGCGCATCGCCGAGCGGCTGCACCAGTCCGGGCCGACGGTGTCGCAGACCGTGGCCCGGATGGAGCGCGACGGGCTGCTCACCGTGCAGGGCGACCGCCACCTCGAGCTCACCGAGGAGGGCCAGCTCCTCGCCACGCGCGTCATGCGCAAGCACCGGCTGGCCGAGCGGTTGCTGACCGACGTCATCGGGCTCGACTGGGAGCTCGTCCACGCCGAGGCGTGCCGCTGGGAGCACGTGATGTCGGAGACCGTCGAGCGCCGCCTGCTCGAGCTGCTCGACCACCCGACCGAGTCGCCGTACGGCAACCCGATCCCCGGGCTCGACGAGCTCGGCGACGTCGCCGGCGAGGACTTCATGGACAACGTCGAGCCCCTCTCCGGTGCGGCCACGCCGGCGGACCAGCGGGTCCACGTCAAGCGGATCTCCGAGGAGATGCAGAAGGACGAGGAGCTGATGGGCCTCCTCCGCCGCGTCGGCGCGCTCCCCGGCAAGACCGTGACCATCGCCCGCACCGACGAGGGCATCCTCATCGGCTCAGGCGGCGAGACCGCCGAGCTCGTGGTCGAGGCGGCCGAGCACATCTTCGTCCGCCGCTAGGCCGCCCGGGGTTCGGCGGTTGCGGTTCCGGGAACCGGCTGGCCGGGAAGGGGCGGTCACCGGATATCCGGCGACCGCCGCACTTATCGGCCGAGATCTGGACCTAGAAGCGTGAGACTCGGGTGCACAGCTCGCCCAGGAACTCGCTGCACCCCACCTCGAGCTTGTACGACGCCAGCGCGTCGCCGCGCGTCGCTCCGCGGTTGACGATCACGATCGGCGTCCCGCCCTGGGCCGCGCGCTTCACGAACCGCAGCCCGCTCATCACCGTCAGCGACGAGCCGGCGACCAGCAGCGCGCCGTCGTGGCCGAGCGCCTCCACGGCGGCGTAGCAGCGGGCGACGCGGTCGGGCGGCACGTTCTCCCCGAAGAACACCACGTCGGGCTTGAGCGGACCGCCGCACGGGCAGCGCGGCACCACGAAGTCGTGGGTGTCGTCGAGGTCGACGTCGCCGTCGGGGCGCGACTCGACCCAGCCGTGCCGCTCGAGCCAGCCGGGGTTGAGGAGGTCGAGCTCGGCCTCGAGCGCCGCGCGGGAGGACGTCGTACGGCAGGTCAGGCAGACCACGTCGGCGACCCGGCCGTGGAGCGCGACCAGGCGCCGCGACCCAGCGGACTCGTGGAGGCCGTCGACGTTCTGCGTGATGAGCAGGTCGGGGTCGAGCCCGGCGAGGGCGTGGTGCCCGGCATTGGGCTCGGCGCGGCCCATCCGCTGCCAGCCGAGGTGGCTGCGCGCCCAGTAGCGCTGCTGCGCCTCCGGGGTGGCGACGAACTCCTGGTAGGTCATCGGCGCCCGCGCGGGCGAGCCCGGGCCGCGGTAGTCGGGGATCCCGGAGTCGGTCGACAGCCCGGCCCCGGTCAGCACGACCAGCGGTCGCGTGGCGAGCAGGTCGAGGGCCTCGTCCTCGGCCGGCAGGGGAGCGGCGAGGCTCACGCGTAGCGCGCCTGGGCGCGGGCCCGGGCCTTCGCGGCCTCGACCTCACGGTTCTTCGGCGGGGCCGTGGTGACGAGGTCGTCGAGGAGGTGCTCGGTGATGTGGGCGATCTCCTTCACCGCGGCGTAGAACGCCTCCTCGTTGGCCTGCGACGGCTTCGTCGTGCCGGCCACCTTGCGGACGTACTGCAGGGCGGCCGCCGTGACCTCGTCCCGCGTCGCGGGCGGCTCGAAGTTGTTGAGCGGGCGGATGTTGCGGCACATGGCGACGAGAATACGTCGGAACAGCGGCTCGTCAGAGGGCGAAGAAGGACACGTCCTCACCCGTGACGAGCGCGACCTTGCCCGACGCGAGGGGCACGAGGCGTACGTCGGCGACGTCCGTGCCGTGCTCCACCTCGACCATGCGGTTGCTCATCGACCCGTCGGCCAGGGAGAGGACCGAGACCCAGCCGGTGGTGCCGGTCCAGCCCTGGCTCACGACGGTCAGGACGGTCCGCTGCTCGGGCAGCCAGGTGAACTGCCGCGGGTCGGTGGCCGCCCCGGCCTGGGTGCCCTCGTCGTAGCGGACCACGTCGAGCTGGCGCGGGTCGGTGAGATCGGTGACGTCGAAGAGCGCCGCCTGCGCGCCGCGGGTGACCCCCTGGAGCGAGGCGTCCTGTCCCATGCCGATCAGGCGCTGCTCGCCGAGCGGGTGGAGGTACTCGGAGAAGCCGGGGATCTTCAGCTCGCCGAGCAGCCGCGGGGCCGCGGGGTCGGTCAGGTCGATGGCGTAGAGCGGGTCGGTCTGGCGGAACGTGACCACGATCGCGAGGTCGTCGAACCACCGCACCGACTTGATCTCCTCGCCGACGCCGAGCTGGTCGACGCGCCCGGTCTCGACGAGGTCGGAGCCCTCCTCGCGCAGGGTCAGCACCGAGTTGAAGTTCCCGGTCTCGCTGCTCGGTCCGACCGCGACGCGCAGGGACCCGCCCACGGCGTCCATCGACCAGCGGTCGGCGATCGTGCCCTCCACCTCACCCGAGGCGACGTACGTCGCACCCGTCCCGTCGAGGGCGAAGGCGAACAGCGGCGTGGAGCCCCCGAGGGTGGGCGGGACCATCGTCGGGCGGCAGCCCATGCAGTCGACCCAGCCCCACGGCGGAGCGGACGCGGCGAGGTAGAAGCGGTCGGTCGAGAAGTAGGAGAGGGCGGAGTCGGTGGCGACGGCGGTCGTCGTACGCGCAGTGGGCTCGGCCGGGTCGAAGGCCAGGAGGGTGGTCGTGCCCAGGGCGACCTCGTCCTCCGGGATCGCGACGTCCGCGCAGTCGACCAGCGGCGCTCCGTCGACCGTGGGGAGCCAGTCGGCCAGGGTGGTGTCGCGCACGAGCGCCCGGTTGCGCAGCCGCGCCCGCAGCTGGCCCAGCGTCCCGTCGGGGGCCGTGAAGTCGAGCTCGGGCAGGCCGTTCTGGAGCACGACGCGCACCACGTCGTCGTGCAGCCGCACCGCCGACGCGCGGCCGGCGACGGTGGTGGCGTCGACGACGGTGGGGGAGGTGGGGTCGGCGAGGTCGACGGTGGTGATCGTCGTGGACCGCCCGTCCGACGAGGTGCCCAGCACGACCGCGCGCCCGTCGACGAGGACCATCTCGCCGCCGGGGTCGCCCACCCACCCGCTGCTGCCGCGGGCCTCGTCGAGCAGGGTCGAGGACAGCAGCCGCGGCGCATCGCCCGAGACGTCGTACGCCAGCAGCTCGCCGTCGCGCAGCCGCAGCAGGAGGCTGCCGGCCACCTTGACGACGTCGGCCTCGTCGACGCCGACCTCCTGCACGTTGGTGCCCGACTCGTTGCTGGTGCTGCGCGAGGTCGCCACGCCCGACCGCGCGGCCTCGGAGGTGGGTGCGGAGGCGGCGCCGGCGTCGGAGCTGGTCATCACGTCGTAGACGACCGGGCCGCCCCAGCCGTACGGGCCGACGGCCTCGAGCGCCCGGTCGACGTAGGAGTCGAGGAGCTCCTCGCAGCTCGACACGGCCAAGAGGTCGGCGTTGGCGAGCGCGATCGGTGGAGAGGCGGGCGGGCGTCCGCCGTCGGGCTCGTCGCCCAGGACGTAGCCGAGGCCGACGGCCGCGGCCAGGCTGGTGACGACCGTGGCACCGGTGACGAGGCTTCGAGCGCGCGTTCGGGTGGGCATGGCGGTGGGACGGGCCCACCGCGGGCGTGGTTCCCAGGGCCAGGGGTGACACGATGGCGCGATGAGCGACCGCCGCGCCGACAGCCCCGACCGCGACCTCGACCTCGTCCTCTTCGGCGCCACCGGGTTCACCGGCGGTCTGACCGCGGACTACCTCGCCACCGCGGCGCCCGCCGGGCTGCGCTGGGCGATCGCGGGTCGCAACGCCGACAAGCTCGAGGCCGTACGCCGCCGACTCGCCGAGCAGGGGGCGGACGACGTCGAGGTGCTGGTCGCCGACTCGACCGACGCTGCAGCCCTGTCCGACATCGCCCGCCGCACCCGCGTGGTCGCCACCACGATCGGGCCCTACCTCGAGCACGGCGGCCCCCTCGTCGCCGCGTGCGCCGAGGCCGGCACCGACTACCTCGACCTCACCGGCGAGCCGGAGTTCGT
>DATIAJ010000066.1:0-7561 GCA_035458105.1 Nocardioides sp.
CTCCTTCCCCAACCCCGAGGAACCGGGCGCGATGGACCTCGCGATGGCGCTCGCGGCCGAGCAGAGGGCCGACCTGGTGGTCGCCAACGACCCCGACGCCGACCGCTGCGCCGTCGCGGTGCCGGACGTCCACGGCTGGCGAATGCTCCGCGGCGACGAGGTGGGCGCGCTCCTGGCCCACCACCTCATCGCGCGTGGCCGGACGGGCACCTACGCCAACTCGATCGTCTCCTCCAGCCTGCTCGGCAAGATGGCCGCTGCGGCCGGACAGCCGCACGAGGAGACGCTCACCGGCTTCAAGTGGATCGGCCGGGTCGAGGGGCTCGCGTTCGGCTACGAGGAGGCGCTCGGCTACTGCTGCGACCCCGAGCACGTGAAGGACAAGGACGGCGTCTCCGCGCTCCTGCTCGTCTGCGAGCTCGCGGCGCAGGCCAAGGCCGAGGGCCGCGGGCTCACCGACATCCTCGACGACATCGCCCACCAGCACGGCCTGCACGCCACCGACCAGCTGTCGGTGCGCTTCGAGGACCTCGCCGACATCCCGGCGACGATGGACCGCCTGCGCAGTGCGCCGCCCGCCTCCCTGGGCGGCCTCGCGGTCGAGAAGGTCGAGGACCTCGCCGAGGGCTCGGCGAGCCTGCCGCCCACCGACGGCCTGCGGTACACGCTGGCCGAGGGCGCGCGGGTCATCGTGCGCCCCAGCGGCACCGAGCCCAAGGTGAAGTGCTACCTCGAGGTCGTGATCCCGGTGGAGTCCGGTCCCGACGGGAGCGGGCCCGACGCCGCTCGCATCTCCGCCGCGGGGCGGCTCGACGCGATCAAGGCCGACCTGCGAGGGACCGCGTTCGGCGGCTGACCCGGGAGGCCGCGAGCCCCGCGCATGAGCCGCTACCCTCGGTCCATGGTCCGGACCGTCGCCGACGTGGCAGCCCGTGCGCGCCTCGCGCTCGTGGTCGCGCTGCTCGGCGTCGCGTCCGCCCTCACGGCCGCGTCGCTCGACCCGACGGCGACCGCCCAGACGGTCGTCGTGCTGACCGCCCTGTCCGCGGCCAGCGCCCTCACCGGGGTGCACTGCCTCCTGGCCGTGCCCGATGCCGGGCTCCACTCGCTCCGCCCGCGCCGTCGCGCCGCCGACATCCCGCTCGTGCTCGCCGGACGGACCACCGACGTGGTCCACCCGGTGCGCCCGCGCGCTCCTGGACGCGTCTGACCCGTCGCCCCGCGCGACGTCGTACAGACCCTTCCACCTCGTCCAGGAGAACACCCATGTCACTGCTCGACCCGATCAAGCACGCCCTCGCCGCGGTCCTCGCGACCACCCATGACGGCCTCACCGCCCTCGGGGCCTCCGCCGACTCCGCCGCCACCTGGGTCCTCGGTATCGCCGCGCTCGTCGTCCTCGTCCGGCTCGCACTTCTCCCGTTCGTCATCCACGGCGTCCGCCAGGCGCACGCGGCGGCGCGGGCCCGGCCCCACCTGCAGGTCATCACCGAGCGCTATCGGGGCCGCACCGACGCCGAGAGCCTGCGTGCCCACATGGAGGAGCGCCGCGCGGTGTCCGCTGAGCACGGGGTGAGCCGGCTCGGCTGCCTGCCGGTGCTGGTCCAGCTGCCGGTGTGGCTCGGGCTCTACCACCTCGTCTCCGACGTGGCCTCCGGCGTCGCCGTCGGCGCGATGGGGCCGGGCCTCGTCTCGTCGTTCGGGGCCGCCTCGGTCGTCGGCGTCTCGCTCGCGGGCCACGGGTACCTCGGCTCGGGCGGCCTCCACCTCGCCGTCGTGGCCGGGCTGGCCGTGACCGCGGCCGGGCTGTCGTACGTCACCCAGCGCTTCGTCGTCGCGTCCAACACCTCGGTCGAGGGCGTGCCGGAGGCGATGGTCGCCGCACAGCGCCTCATGCCGGTGATGTCGGCCGGCGGCCTGCTCCTCGCAGGCGGCGTCGTGCCGGTCGCGCTGCTCGTCTACTGGGTGTGCAGCTCGACGTGGACGCTCGGTCAGTCGGCGGCCGTCGCGCGGTGGTGGCCCACGCCGGGGACACCGGCTGCAGCCCGACGCCTCATGGCCTGAGGGCCGAACCGCGGGGAGGGCTGGTCAGCCCTCCCCGCCCGTGGCCCGCAGCGCGCGTCCGAGCGCCCAGTCGCTGCCGAAGCCCCCGTTACCGGGAAGCAGGGGCATGTCGTCGCCCTCGAAGAACGACCAGTCGGCGTCGAGGACCCGCCGGCACTCACCTACGGAGATCTGACAGGCCACCAGGTCGCCGTCAGCCCACAGCGTGAACTGGTCGTCGTCGAGCCACTGCAGGAAGTGCACCTCGAACACCGGGTCGTCAGCCGGCATCTCGAGCTCGAGGGGCGCTCCCGTCTCCGGGTCGAGGACCTCCTGCAGGCGCTGGTCACGCACCTCGATGAGCTCGTCGAACTCCACGCCGTGCCTCCTTCGCCCGTCGGAGGTGCCCAGCACGTCGTTCCGCACGCTCGGGCCGAGCAGCAGTGCTCGCGGCACCGCGCGGATGGCCGCCGCGAACGTCTCCCGGTCGACCTCCACCGCCGGACCCCCGTCGACGGAGAACCGCACCATCGTCTCGGACCTCATGCCCCTCCTCTCGCGGACCACGAACACCTCACGACCCGCCAGGGCGACCACGACCGCGCTGTCGCGGGGACGCACCGTCGGCACGGGCTCCCGCAGGAGCACGCCGCGCCGACTGGTGTCGTAGACCACGAGCTCGGGCACGCCGTCGGCGTGCTCGACCCAGGCCAGGAGCGAGCCCTCGCTGTCCGACACGACCCACTCCCCGGGACCGCCGCCACTGTTGTATGACACACCGTCCTCGATCAGCCGAGGACCGGGGACCCTGCCGATCTGCTCGACCCCCGTCCCGTCGGAGAACCAGATGCCTCCGTCGAGGGTCGTCAGCGCCGCCCCGTCGTCGGTCAGGTCGAGCGACAGGACGTCCAGACCCGTGTCCACCTCGCGCCCGCCGAGGTGCAGCACTCGGCCCTGCACGTAGCCGAGCGGTCGGGCCCCGGGCTCGGTGGTCCGCGTCGGGTCGCTCGGACCGGCCGGCGCGACCCGGTCGCCCCGGCCGGGTACGACGACGAGTGCCGCTGCCACCACCAGCGCCACGGCGCAGGCAGCGACGTACGCCATCCGGCGGCGCCGCTGCCCGACAAGGCGCTCGCCGTGGGCGAGCACCGCGGCGGGGTCGAGGCGTGGCGTCTCGACGGCTTCAGCACGAGCGGTGAGCATCTGTCGGAGGTCGGCGTTCACGGTCGCACCACCCCGTCGTGGGCGGGCAACGGCTCGAGGTCGGAGCCGATGCTCTCCCGCAGGCGCTTGAGACCGGTCGACACGCTGCTCTTCACCGTCCCGACGGAGCAACCCATGGTCTCGGCGGTCTCCGCCTCGGTCAGGTCCACGTAGTGGCGCAGCACGATCGCGGTCCGCTGGCGAGGGGGCAGCCCCTGCAGGCACGCCCACAACGCCTCGTGGAGCACGGTGTCGGCCGCGGCGTCGGGCTGGCCCGCCTCGGGCAGCCGAGCCGCCGGGCGTTCGTGGAAGCCGCGACGTCGGCGCCACGAGATCGCGGTCGTCGCGATCACGCGACGCGTGTAGGCCTCGGCGTTCGCCACGTCACGCAGGCGCGGCCAGGCGACGTAGGTCTTGGCGAGCGCCTCCTGCACCAGGTCCTGCGCGAGCTGGTGGTCCCCGATGACGAGGTAGGCGACCCGGAACAGGGCGGCGGAGCGGGAGGCGACGAAGGCGCAGAACTCCTCCGTGTCCCGGGTCGCTGTCCGCACCATGGCGTGCCTCGATCGTCTCGCTGTGCCGCTGTTCCGATGGTCCACCCGGATAGACGCATCGAGCCACCTCGAAGGTTCAGGGCACGACGACCAGGTTGCCGACCTTGCGGCCCGAGTCGACGATGCGGTGGGCCTCGACGATCCCGCTGAGCGGGAGGGTGCGGTCGACGACCGCCCGCACCTCGCCCGCGGCGATCCGTTCGAGCCACCAGGAGAAGCTCTCCGGGTCCTCCGAGGAGACGCCCGCGCGGACGTTGCCGCGCGCGAGGACGGTGTCCACGAGGCCGGCCGCCGCGAGGACCAGGACGCCGCCGGTCGCCAGCAGCCGGCGGCCCGAGCGCCGGTCGAGGTTGCCGACGGTGTCCAGCACGACGTCGTACCTCTCGGGCAGCTCGGCCACCCGCTGCCGGGCGTGGTCGACGACCTCCTCGGCACCCAGCGAGCGCACCAGGTCTGCGTTGCGGTCGCTGCACGTGCCCGTGACGTGGGCGCCCGCGAGGTGGGCGAGCTGCACGGCCGCGCTCCCGACGGCGCCCGAGGCTCCGTTGACCAGCACCCGCTTGCCGGGACCGACCAGGTCGCCCAGGAAGTGCCGGGCGGTGCTGCCACCGAAGAGGATCGCGGCGGCCTGCTCGTGGTCCACGCCGGCAGGCTTGGCGCAGAGCCGGTCGGCCCGTACGGCGACGAGCTCGGCGTGCGCGCCCATGCGGGCCCCGGTCATCCCGCAGACCTCGTCGCCGACGGCGACCCCGGTCACGCCGGCGCCCACTGCCTCGACCACGCCGGAGTAGACCACGCCGAGGACCGACCGGCGCGGCCCCCGCCACCCGATCGCGAGGCGGGCGGGCAGCGCGAAGCCCGGTGGGAAGTGACGCCCCCTGATGCGGGCGTCGCCCGACGTGACGGCCGTGGCGTGCACACGCACCAGTACCTGACCCCTGCCCGCCACCGGGTCCGGCACGTCCCGCACCGAGACGACCTCGGGCGGTCCGTACCGCTCCACCACTGCTGCCTTCACGTCGGCCTCCTCCTGCCTTACACCTGTAAGCCTGTGCTCGGTCAGAGTAGCCTTACGGGTGTAAGTCAGCCAACCCAGGAGCGGCCCGTGTCCAGACCACCTGCCCCTCGACCAGCACTGTCGACGCGGCGCGTCATCGACGCCGCCAGCCGGGTGGCTGACGCCTCGGGGCTGGGCGGGGTGAGCATGCGCAGCGTCGGCCGCGAGCTCGACGTGGAGGCGATGTCGCTCTACCACCACGTCGCGAGCAAGGGCGCGCTGCTCGACGGGCTGGCCGACTGGGTCTTCGAGCGCATCGACACGCCCTCGTCCTCGGGTCCGTGGCGCTCCGAGATGGAGAGGCGCGCACACTCCGCGCGCACGGTCCTGGGCGCGCACCCGTGGGGACTCGGACTCATCGAGTCGCGCCGCTCGCCCGGCCCCGCGACGCTGCACCACCACGACGCCGTCATCGGCTGCCTGCGTGCGTCGGGCTTCACCGTCGCACTCGCGGCGCACGCCTTCTCCGTGCTCGACGCCTACACCTACGGATTCGTGCTCACCGAGGTGAACCTGCCCTTCGCACCCGGCGAGAGCGCTGACGACTTCGTCGCCGGCCTCGGGCCCCTGGCCGACGCGCACCCCCACCTCGCCGAGATGGTCGCCGAGCAGGTCGTCGGCCGCGCGTACGCCTACGGCGACGAGTTCGAGTACGGCCTCACGCTCGTCCTCGACGGCCTCGAGCGCCGCGTCGCAGCAGAGCTCACAGGAAGAAGCTGACCACCAGCAGCACGGCCGCCGCCCCGATCAGGGCGAGCGGCACGAGCGCCGGCTCACGGCGTACGGCGTCGGGGATCGCGCGCTGCTCCTCGGAGCCGACGGTGACCCCGGCGCGCTCGCGAGCGGCGTCGACGAGCTCGCGGAGGCGCTGCTCGGCCCAGTCGGCGTAGTTCATCCCCTCTCGCGTGCCCTCCGCGGCGGACGGGTCGCGGCGGGAGGTGACCGTCTTGCGCCACGTGCGGCCCAGCACGGTGCTGACCAGGCGCCGGTCGCCGGCGCGGACGGCGAGGACCTGCCGCACGGCCAGCTCCTCGACCGCGGCCAGCCGGATGCGGACCGTCTCACCGAGGTTGCGCATGACGAGGTGCTCCTCGGTGGCCCACAGCGCGGGGCGCAGCATCGAGGCCCAGGCGAGCACGCCGCCCAGCAGAGCAGCGGCCCCCACCCACACCGGGAAGCCCCGGTCGCGGTAGGCCACCGCGGCGACGACCAGCGTGGCGCTGAGCGCCACCGCCGCCCACCCGGAGAGCCGTCCGCTCGTGGGCTGGAACCGCTCCACCACGGCCTCACCGTCGTCCTGCAGGCGTGCCATGATCTCCTCGCCGTTTTGGGCAGACATTGGCCCCCTGCGGATTGCCGGGGGCGTCCGCGCCAACTCTATGCTGGGTCGGTGACACCCACTGCCAGCTCAACGGCGAGCTCCGCCTCCGCGACCGGCGTCTTCGACGACATCGTGCGCTCGGAGTCCTCGCTCCGCCGCTTCCTCCACGGACTCCCCGGGGTCGACCAGGTCGGGTGCGAGGCCCGCGCCGCCGGCCTGGCGACCCGATCGATCAAGACCACGTCGAAGGCCTACGCCATCGACCTGGCCATCCGGATGGTCGACCTGACCACGCTCGAGGGCCAGGACACCCACGGCAAGGTCCGCGCGCTCGCGTCCAAGGCGATGCGTCCCGACCCCGCAGACCCGACGTGCCCGGCCACCGCGGCAGTCTGCGTCTACCCCGACATGGTCGCCACCGCCAAGCAGACGCTCGGTGACAGTGGCGTCCACGTCGCGGCCGTCGCCACGGCGTTCCCCAGCGGGCGCGCGGCGATGGACATCAAGCTCGCCGACACGCGTGACGCCGTCGAGGCCGGCGCCGACGAGATCGACATGGTCATCGACCGCGGCGCGTTCCTGTCCGGGCGCTACCTCGAGGTGTTCGAGGAGATCGCCCAGGTCAAGGAAGCCTGTGGAGACGCCCATCTCAAGGTGATCTTCGAGACCGGCGAGCTGCAGACCTACGACAACGTACGTCGCGCCAGCTGGCTCGCGATGATGGCCGGCGGCCACTTCATCAAGACCTCCACCGGCAAGGTCCAGCCGGCCGCGACCCTCCCGGTCACGCTGATCATGCTCGAGGCGGTCCGCGACTTCCGCGAGCAGACCGGGCAGATGGTCGGCGTCAAGCCCGCCGGCGGCATCAAGACCACCAAGGACGCCATCAAGTACCTGGTGATGGTCAACGAGATCTGCGGCGACGACTGGCTCGACCCCGACTGGTTCCGCTTCGGCGCCTCCACGCTGCTCAACGACCTGCTCATGCAGCGCACCAAGATGACGACCGGTCGCTACTCCGGTCCCGACTACTTCACGCTGGACTGAGGTCCCACCATGTTCGAGTACGCCCCCGCACCCGAGTCACGCGCCATCGTCGACATCAAGCCGTCCTACGGCCTGTTCATCAACGGCGAGTTCGTCGACGGCACCGGCACGTCGTTCAAGACGGTCAACCCCGCCACCGAGGAGGTGCTGGCCGAGGTCGCCGAGGCCAGCGACGCCGACGTCGACGAGGCCGTCAAGGCCGCCCGCCGCGCCTACACCCGCGTCTGGTCGCGGATGTCCGGCGCCGAGCGCGCCAAGTACCTCTACCGGATCGCCCGGATCATCCAGGAGCGCGGCCGCGAGCTCGCCGTCCTGGAGTCGATCGACAACGGCAAG
>DATIAJ010000067.1:0-5398 GCA_035458105.1 Nocardioides sp.
GGGCTCGAGATTCAGCAGGCGACCCTACTGGGGGAGTTCCACTCGGAGGCCGCCAACGAGCCCGGCCACACCCTGCACTCGACGGTGTTCTGGGTGGAGTCCGACGCCGACCCGGTCGCGTCCGCCGAGATCGCGGAGGTCCGGTGGACCCCGCTGGACGACCACCCGGACGACTTGGCGCCGATGCTCGAGCACCACGTGCTGCCGGTGCTGCGGGCGACGGCCGGCGAGGCCTGAGGCCGCTCAGCCGGCCGGGGCCTCGAACAGCCGCAGCTCGTCGCCCCAGCCCGCGACCATGTCTGTCGTGCGGGTGTGGCCACGCGAGGCGTCGTACGACGAGCAGGCCGAGCGCACCCGGGCGAAGGTCTCGCGGATCGCGTCCACGTCGCCCTCCAACGTGCGCTCGACCAGCCCGAGCAGGTCGTCGGCCGGCCAGCCGTCGAGCGGGTGGGTGCGGAGCTCCCAGGGGAGGTACTTGTTGTAGGGGCGCACCCGGCCGGCCATCGCGAAGACCACGTCGAGCAGCCACGGCACCGACTCAGCAGCGTCGAGGCGCGTCTCGAGCGCGCGACCGTCGCGGTGGTCCTTGAGGGCTCGGTAGGCGAAGTTGAGCCAGCCGTCGAGCCGGTCGTGGTCGATGAGGACCGCATCGGCCTCCTCGGGCGTCAGGGTCGCCTGGCAGTGCACGGCCTCGGTGAGGCCGCCGTCCGTGCGGTCGAGCAGCACCGGCGCCCACGCGTAGGTCCAGCGGTACCACCAGCCCTCGGTGCCGAAGGCCGGAACGGTCCGCAGCTCGGACCACGCGTCGACCACCTCGTCGACCTCAGGCGAGTGGGAGGTCGACCGTCCGGCCGCGGCGTCGTCGGTCAGCACGACGATCACGTCGAGGTCGGACCGCTCGGTCGCGAGGCCGCGCGCCGCCGACCCGCTCAGCACGAGGCCGAGCAGGTCGTCGCCGTGTGCAGCGGCGTTGCGTTCGGCGAGGGAGGCGATAGTGGACCGTTGCTGAGGGGTGAGCCACTCCGGGAGGGCGAGGCGGGGTCTCACTTCGGCGGCAGCGTCCGGACGAAGGCGACCCCACGGTCGACCCAGAGCTGCAGCCGGTCGTCATCGGCGAGCGTGTCGGCGGAGACGAGCAGCCACCCGGCCATCGGGCGCCCGCGCATCTCCATCGGGGTCACTGACGGGCCGTCGACCCATGCCTCGGCGTCGGCCGGGTCGGCGCGCACCATGAGGGAGCCGTCGCTGGCGGCCGCGACCGCCATGTGGCCGTCGACCATGAAGCCGAGCCCGCCGAACATCTTCCGCGATGTCACCCCCGGCTCCCCGGCAAGCAGGTCGTCGATGCGCCGCGCCAGCTCCTCGTCGTACGCCATCCGGCGAGCGTAGGGGACGCCACGGACACCGGCTCGCGGCTTGGCGACCACGGCGCGACGGAGCAGGAGCGATAACCTTCGGACCATGAGCTCCAACGTCCCGTTCGGCCGCCTCCTCACGGCGATGGCCACCGCGTTCCACGAGGACGGCAGCGTCGACCTCGACGGCACGGCGCGGATCGCCGCGCACCTCGTCGCCCATGGCAACGACGGCGTCGTCGTCAGCGGCACGACGGGGGAGAGCCCCACCACCTCCGTGGCCGAGGACGGCGAGATCCTCCGGGCGGTCCAGGACGCGGTCGGCGACCGAGCCACGGTGATCGCCGGCGTCGGCACCAACGCCACCGCCCACTCGGTCGAGCTCGCCCGCCAGGCGGAGAAGATCGGCGTCGACGGGGTGCTGCTGGTCAGCCCCTACTACAACAAGCCCGGCCAGGTCGGCCTGCGTCACCACTTCGCCTCCGTCGCAGAGGCGACCGACCTGCCGGTGATGCTCTACGACGTGCCCGGTCGCACGGCGAGCCTGATCGAGCTCGACACCTACGAGGCGATGCGCCGCTACGACCACGTCACGTCGGTCAAGGAGGCCTCGGGCCTGCTCGCCCGCACCGCGCAGCTGGTCGACATGGGCTACGCCGTCTACTCCGGCGACGACGCGAACACCCTGGGCTACCTCGCCTACGGCGGCGTCGGCCTCGTCTCGGTCGTCGCGCACGCCGCCGGCGACCAGCTCGCCTCGATGATCGACGCCTGGGTCCGTGGCGACCATGCCGAGGCCTTGCGCATCCACACGGCGCTCCTCCCGGCCTTCGAGGCCGTGATGGGCGTCCCCAACTACGGAGCCACCACCGCCAAGGCAGCCCTCGAGCTGCTCGGCGTGCTCGACAACCGCCGCGTCCGCGGCCCGCTCGTCGCGCTCGACGACCACGAGGTCGCGGCGCTCCGCACGGGTCTGGCTGCCGCCGGCCTCATCTGAACTCCTGACAACGAACCCGAGGAATACCTTGAGCCATCCCCACCCCGACCTGAGCGCGCCCGCCCCCCTCCCGGCCGGAGGCCTCCGGGTCATCCCGCTCGGCGGGCTGGGCGAGGTGGGTCGCAACATGACCGCGTTCGAGTACGACGGCCGCCTGCTGCTCGTCGACTGCGGCGTGCTCTTCCCCGAGGACCACCACCCCGGCGTGGACCTGATCCTCCCCGACTTCGAGCCCATCCGCGACCGCCTCGACGCCGTCGAGGCGCTCGTGCTGACCCACGGCCACGAGGACCACATCGGCGCGACGCCGTACCTCCTGCGCGAGCGGGGCGACATCCCGCTCGTCGGCTCCAAGCTGACCCTCGCCCTGCTCGGCTCCAAGCTCCGCGAGCACCGGCTCAAGGAGACGGTGCACTACGAGGTGGCCGAGGGCCAGACGATCACCTTCGGCCCGTTCGTGCTGGAGTTCGTCGCGGTCAACCACTCGATCCCCGACGCGCTGGCGGTCGTGATCCGCACCGGTGCCGGCGTCGTGCTGCACACCGGCGACTTCAAGATGGACCAGCTGCCGCTCGACGGGCGCATCACCGACCTCAACGAGTTCGCCCGGCTCGGCGACGAGGGGGTCGACCTGTTCCTCACCGACTCCACCAACGCCGAGGTGCCGGGCTTCACGACGTCCGAGAAGGACATCTCCCCGGTGCTGGAGGGGGTCTTCGCCAAGAGCAGCCAGCGCATCATCGTGGCCTGCTTCGCCTCCCACGTGCACCGCGTCCAGCAGGTCCTCGACGCGGCCGTCGCCCACGGCCGCAAGGTCGCCTACGTCGGTCGCTCGATGGTGCGCAACATGGCCATCGCCCAGGAGCTCGGCTACCTCACCGTCCCGCCCGGCGTGATGGTCGAGGCCAAGGAGCTCGCCGACCTGCCGCCGCACAAGCAGGTGCTGATCTCGACCGGCTCGCAGGGCGAGCCGATGTCGGCGCTGAGCCGGATCGCCCAGCGCAGCCACAACTTCGTGCACCTCGAGGAGGGCGACACCGTCGTCCTGGCCAGCTCGCTGATCCCCGGCAACGAGAACGCCGTCTACCGCGTGATCAACGGCCTGGCCCGCCTCGGCGCCAACGTCGTGCACAAGGGCAACGCGCTCGTGCACGTCTCCGGTCACGCCAGCGCCGGTGAGCTGCTCTACTGCTACAACATCGTCAAGCCGCGCAACGTGATGCCGGTGCACGGCGAGGTCCGCCACATGCGAGCCAACGCCGACCTCGCCCGGGCCACCGGCGTGAAGAACGTCGTCCTGGCCGAGGACGGCGTCGTCGTCGACCTGGTCGACGGGGTCGCCAAGGTGACCGGCAAGGTCGAGGTCGGCTACGTCTTCGTCGACGGCACCACGATCGGCGACGTGTCCGAGGCCTCGATGAAGGACCGCCGCATCCTGGGCGAGGAGGGCTTCCTCTCGGTCATCGTCGTGGTCGACTCGGTGACCGGCAAGGTGGTCTCCGGGCCGGAGATCCACGCCCGCGGCTTCGCGGAGGACGAGTCCACCTTCGCCGACATCAAGCAGCCGATCATCGACGCCATCGACGCGGCCGTCGCCGAGGGCACCAACGACAGCTACCAGCTGCAGCAGACGGTGCGCCGCGTGGTCGGGCGCTGGGTCAACCGCGCACACCGTCGCCGTCCGATGATCATTCCTGTGGTGATCGAGGCCTGACGGCCCTAGCATCGACGCGGGACCGGCTCGACCCGCAGCAGCGGGGCCGGCAGTCCTGGGTGGGGAGGTGGACATGCCGCGCAGCCAGGGCGCGTTGAGCCGGCTGGCGGAGCTGATGCGGCGCGTCAACTCCTCCACCGACACCGAGGTCATCCTCGAGGAGATCGCCCACGGCGTGGTCGACGTGCTGGGCTACGGGGTCGCCGCCATCGCTCGCCTCGAGGGCGACACGCTCGTGATGACACACGTCGCCGGTCCGCCCGACGTGGTCGCGCAGATCCTGCACCGCCGCACCCCGGCCGAGCAGATCCTCGACGAGTTCCGCGAGGCCGACAAGTGGGGCATCCTCCGGTTCGTGCCGGCCGGTCGGATGTCCGCGGCGCGGCTGCAGGCGGCGTGGATCCCGGAGTTCGAGCCCACCGGCGACCCGGACGCGTGGCACCCCGAGCACGCGCTCTACGCGCCGCTCTACTCGGCGAGCGGCGAGCTGCTCGGCAACATGGCGGTCGACCTGCCTGCCGACGGCAGGGTCCCCGACGAGGCCGACCGCGAGCTGCTCGAGATGTTCGCCGTGCAGGCCGGCGTGGCGCTGTCCAACGCCCGCGAGCGCGAGCGGCTCACCGACCGCGTGCGCCTGGACCGCATGCTCACGACGGTCGCCGGTGCCGCGACCGCGCAGAACCTGTCCCAGGCCCTCGGCGCTGCGGTGGTCGCCGTCGCGGAGTCGCTGGGCACCGTGCAGACCGTCGTGCGCACATTCCCGAGCGACGCCCAGGGCAGCCAGCTCGGCGTCGGGACGCCGTACGCCTTCACCTCCGAGCACGACGTCCCCGAGATCCGCGAGGACCTCACCCGGCTCGAGGACCTCCCGGTCCTCATCGAGATCGGGGTCGACGACGCATCGTCGCCGCAGCTGCCCCGCAGCGCCGCCCGCATGCAGGAGCTGATGCGGGGCATGCGGGTGGACCGAGCCCTCGTCTCGCCGCTCGTCTCGCAGGACGACCTGGTCGGCTACCTCGTGCTCGGCTTCGCGCGCAACGCCCGCACCGTCACGGCCAACGAGGCCGACGCGGTGCTCGAGGTGTGCCGGCTGCTCGCCCAGACCGTCCGCGCCTCGCGCGTCCTGGAGACCGAGCAGCGCCTCGTGCAGGAGCTGCGCGAGCTCGCCCGCTACCGCAGCGAGCTCATCGCGACCATCTCCCACGAGCTGAAGACGCCGCTCACGGCCATCCTCGGCCACGCCGAGCTGATCGCCGACCGGCACCCCGACCTCGCCTCGATCGACGCGATCATCCGCAACGCCGGTCGGCTCAACAACCTCGTCGCCAACCT
>DATIAJ010000068.1:0-8063 GCA_035458105.1 Nocardioides sp.
GACGGTCAGCTCGTCGTTGACGACGTAGAGGTGGAGCTCCTTCGTGAGCTCCTCGACGTAGTCGGTGACGGGCTCGCCGTCGTGGCCGACGATGCGGAAGCGCAGCTCCCCGATGCCCTCGGGCTGCTCGCGGACCTGGAGGCCGGCGAGCGAGTAGCCGACCTCGCTGACCCGGGTGCCGTCACCGACGGCGAGCGACGTGTGGCCCTGGCCGGGCGCGTGCGTGTGGTCAGCCTCGACCTGGCCGTCCTGGCCGTCCGGGTCGACGTCGCCGAGACTGCACCCGGTCAGCAGGGCACCGGACAGGACGAGCGGGAGGGCGAGGCGGAGCACGGGGCCAGTATGCCGAGGGCCTCCCCGGTCGTGGTCAGCGCACCACGGCCACCGGGCACTCCGCACGCTGCAGCACGCCCTGGCTCACCGAGCCCAGCAGCAGGCCGCCGAAGAAGCCCAGCCCGTGGGAGCCGACCACCACCAGCGAGGCGTCGCGGGACGCGTCGGCCAGGCACCGCACCGGCGCCACCGGGACGGTCTCCTGCTCGATGACGACGTCCGGGTGGTCGGCGCGCAGCCCGGCGACGCTCTCGGCGAGCAGGACCTCGCGGTGCGCCTGTCCCTTGAGCGCTCGGGGGTCGCTGCTCCACACGTCCGTCGACGGTGCGTGCGTGCGCCAGGCGTGGATCGCCACCACCCTCTCCCCCGTCCGCTCGGCACGCTGGCAGGCGTACTCCAGCGCTGCCGAGCTCGTCGACGAGCCGTCCACGCCGACCACGATGCGACGGTCCGAGCCACGCGTGGGGCGTACGACGACCACGGGGCAGGGCGCGTGCCGGGCCAGGTGCTGGCTCACGGACCCGACGAGCAGGTCGTCCGCCCGACCGTGACCGCGGCTCCCGACGACCACCATGTCGGCGGAGGCCGCCGCGCCCAGCAGCTCCGCACTCACGTTGCCGACGCGGGTCTCGGCGACGACGTCGAGGTCGCCCAGCGTCTTCTCGATGCCGGCCAGCACCTCCTCGCCCCGGTTGACCGCGTCTGCACCCCACGGAGAGGTGACCGCGTCGTCCACTGCGACGACGTGCAGGCCGCGCCCGGTGCCTCGGGCCTCCTCCGCCGCCCAGAGCAGGGCGAGCTCGGCCTCTGGGGAGCCGTCGTGGGCGACCAGGATCCGTCGGGTGGGCGTGGGCATGGTGTCCATGCCTCCAGCGTCCGCCTGTCACGCGTCGCACGACAGGTGAGGACGGCCCCTCCCGGTGGGGTCCAAGGACCCTGCCGACCCCGCGCGCGTCGCCGTACCGTCACTGCATGGACGAGCCGATCACCCGCCTCAGCACCGAGGAGTGCTGGGAGTTCCTGCGCCACCACGAGTTCGGCAGACTGGCCCACCACCTCGCCGATGAGGTGCACATCGCTCCCGTCAACTACGCCGTCGACCACGACCCGGCCACCGGTCGCCGGTCACTGCTCTTCCGGACCGCCGAGGGGTCCAAGCTGCTCGGGGTCGTGATGAACCCCGACGTCGCCTTCGAGGTCGACGAGATCGTCGGCGAGAGCGCCACCAGCATCGTGCTGCGAGGCCGCGCCCGCCGACTCGAGGAGGACGAGGAGCACCGCGCCGAGAACCTCCCCCTCCGCCCCTGGGTCGCCACGTCGAAGTACAACGTCGTCGAGGTCGAGGTCACCGAGATCAGCGGCCGGCACTTCGAGCTGTCGCGCCCCTGGCGGCACATGACGCCGGACTGACGGCCGGATCAGGCCGGCTCAGAGCTCTGACTGCACCCCGGCGAGGAGCTGCCGTGCCATCACGATCCGCTGGACCTGGTTGGTGCCCTCGTAGATCTGGGTGATCTTGGCGTCGCGCATCATCCGCTCGACCGGGTAGTCGCGGGTGAAGCCGTAGCCGCCGAGGACCTGGACGGCGTTGACGGTGACCTCCATCGCGACGTCGGAGGCGAAGCACTTGGCCGCTGCGCCGAAGAACGTGAGGTCGTCGTCGCCGCGCTCGGAGCGGCCGGCGGCGGCGTACGTCATCTGGCGGGCCGCCTCGACCTTCATGCCCATGTCGGCGAGCATGAACTGCAGGCCCTGGAAGTCGGCGATCGACTTCCCGAACTGCTGGCGCTCCTTCGCGTAGTCGAGCGCGTAGTCGAGTGCCCCCTGCGCCACGCCGACGGCCTGGGCGGCGATGGTGACGCGGGTGTGGTCGAGGGTCTTCATGGCGGTGGTGAAGCCGGTGCCCTCCTCGCCGATCATCCGGGAGGCGGGGATGCGGACCTTGTCGAGGTAGACCTCGCGCGTGGGGCTGCCCTTGATGCCGAGCTTCTTCTCGGGCGCGCCGAATGAGACACCCGCGTCGGACTTCTCGACGACGAAGGCGGAGATGCCGCCGCGGGTCTTCTTCTCGGCGTCGGTGACGGCCATGACCGTGTAGAACTCCGACTCGCCGGCGTTGGTGATCCAGCGCTTCACACCGTCGAGCACCCACTCGTCACCGTCGCGGACCGCGCGGGTCTTCATCCCGCCCGCGTCGGAGCCGGCGTCGGGCTCGGACAGGCAGTAGGAGAAGCCGCCCTCGCCCTTGGCGAGCTTCGTCAGGTAGGTCTGCTTGAGCTCCTCGGAGCCGGCGATCTGCACCGGGAGCGAGCCGAGCTTGTTGACCGCCGGGATCAGCGAGGACGAGACACAGGCGCGGGCGACCTCCTCGATCACCAGGACGGTGGCCAGTGCGTCCGCGCCGGCACCGCCGTACTCCTCCGGCACGTGCGGGGCGTGGAAGTCCGAGGCGAGCAGCGCCTCGGCGGCCTCGTGCGGGTAGCGGGCCTCCTCGTCGACGGCTGCGGCGTGGGGCGCGATCTTCGCGTCGGCGACGGCGCGGACGGCCTCGCGGATGGCCTGGTGCTCCTCGGAGAGGGCGTAGAGGGGGAACTCGCTCATGAACCGAGATTCTAGGACGTCCATGCTTTCTGCAGCACGTGTCCCGGGTGTGGCGATGGCCACCCCGCGACGCCCCCAACTGCGTCAGGCGCTGCGAGTATTCGCAGCCTCGGCCTCCCGCATCGCGGCCTGCACGTCGAGGCCGCGGATCGCGGTGATGAGCTCCTCGAGCGCGGCAGCGGGCAGCGCACCGGGCTGGGAGAAGACCAGCACGCCGTCCTTGAAGGCCATCAGCATGGGGATCGAGGTGATCTGCGCCGCGGCGGCGAGGGCCTGCTCGGCCTCGGTGTCGACCTTGGCGAAGACGATGTCGGCGTGCTGCTGCGAGGCGGCCTCGAAGACGGGGGCGAACTGGCGGCACGGGCCGCACCAGGAGGCCCAGAAGTCGACGATGACCATCTCGTTGTCGGCGACGGTGGACTGGAAGTCGGTGGCAGTGAGCGCAGTGGTAGTCATGACCACCTCAACCGTCATACCCCCTGGGGTATTCCCGTTCGACCGGCTGGGGCATCTGTCTACGGTGGAGGCATGACCACCTCGGAGACCTACTCGGTGAGCAGCGACTGGCAGGACCCGGCGACGATCGACCGGATGCTCGACGAGGCACGGACCTGGGCCGTCGTCGGCCTCTCGGGCGACCCCGGCCGGACGGCGTACTCCATCGCCTCGCTGCTGCAGGAGCGCGGCAAGCGGATCGTCCCCATCCACCCGGTCTTCGCCGACCCGGGCGCCCCCGCCGTGCTCGGTGAGCAGGGCTACGCCACCCTCGCCGACGTGCCCGTCGAGATCGACGTCGTCGACGTCTTCCGCCGCTCCGAGGCTGCCGGCGAGTTCGCCGACCAGGCCGTCGCGGTCGGCGCGGGCGGCGTGTGGTTCCAGCTCGGGGTCGTCGACCAGGGGGCGTTCGACCGCACGACCGCGGCCGGGGTCCCGATGGTGATGGACACGTGCCCGGCGATCGAGTGGCGCAGGCGGGGCCGCTAGCCGAGGAGGGCGGCCAGGCGACGGCGCGCGTCGTCGAGGCCCTGCTGGTTGTCGGCCCGCTCGACACCGCCGGTGTGGTCGTCGGCGGCGAGTCGCCCGGCGAAGTAGACGCCTTGGACGGCCTCGCGGAGCCGGCGGAAGGCGTCGAGGTGACGCAGCTCCTCCTCGGCGAGCGGGCCGCGCGCCCGGTAGGCGTCGAGGAACGCCGCCGCGTGCTCACGGCCGCCGAGGTACATCACCGCTGACGCGACGTCGTACAGCACCGGGCCGCGGCGGGCGCCGGCCCAGTCGATCAGGCCGGTCACGCCGGTCGCGTCGTCGTGCACGAACGCCTCGGGCGCGGGATCGGTGTGCAGCACCGACCAGGTGAGCTCGAACGCGTCGGTCTCGGCGCGCACCGCCTCGACGGCGGCCACCAGCCAGGGGTGGTCGGCGACACCGGGTGCGTCGGTGGAGAGCCAGTCCACCGCGAAGGTCGAGGTGGGCGGGCCCGGGGCCGGTCCACCGGCGCCGTGCACTCCCGCGAGGACGTCAGCCATCCACACCTGCTCCTCGTCTGACTCCCCCACGAGCTCCCGGCCCGGCACGTGCTCGAGGAGCGCGAGCGCTGCGCCGGGGAGGACCAGGTGCCCGTCGCGGGTGGGCACCGGACGGCCCGTCACGACCCCCGCCTCGGCGAGCGTCGAGGCGACCTCGCTGCCCGCCACGAGGGCGTCGACCCCTCCCGGCGGGACGTGCTTGGCGACGTAGGTCGCTCCCTGGTGCTCGACGAGCCAGGTCTCGGAGTTCATGCCGCCGCCGAGCGGTCGCACCCGAGCCGCCCGCAGGTCCCAGTGCTCGGCCAGCAGCTCGCCCGGGTCCCTCACGCGCCGAGCCCGACCGTCGCCTCGGTCATGGTGACGCCGAGCTGGTCGAGGGCCTCCTCGAGCACCCACATCACGTCGAGGGTGTCCCGCAACGGCATGACCGGGCTCTCGGTCAGCCCCGCGGCGAGGCAGCGCTGCACCTCCTCGGCCTGGTGCACGTAGCCACGCCCGGTGGGCAGCCGCTCCACCTCCACGGGCTCCGCCCCGTTGCGTCGTACGACGAGCCGGCTGGGGTGGTAGAACGGCGGGACGACCTCGACGGAGCCCTCGGTGCCTACCACGATCGCCCGCCCGGGCGTCTGGCTGGCCAGCGTGCAGGTGAGGGACGCGGCGCGCCCGTCGTCGTACGACAGCTGGATCGCGGCCGACCGGTCCGCGCCGTTGGGGTACGTCGTGCCCGTCGTGGTCACCCGGTCGGGGCGGCCGAGGAGGTGCTGGGCCAGCGACACGGGGTAGACGCCGAGGTCGAGGATCGAGCCGCCCCCGAGCGCGAGGTCGAAGAGCCGGCTGGCCGGGTCGAAGTCGCGCTGCGCCCCGAAGTCGGCCTGCACCAGCAGCACCTCGCCGATGTCGCCGGCGGCGACGAGGTCGCGGAGGTGGGCGACGACCGGCTGGAAGCGGGTCCACATCGCCTCCATGCAGAACACCCCGGCGGCACGGGCGGCAGCGACCACCTCCTGCGCCCCGGCCAGGGTGGCGGTGAACGCCTTCTCGACCAGCAGCGGCGTCCCGGCCTCGATCGCGGCGAGGGCCAGGTCGTGGTGCTGCGGGTGCGGGGTCGCGAGGTAGACCACGTCGACGTCGCCGCGACGGCCGGCCTCGACGAGGTCGCGGTAGGTGCCCGACGCGGACGCGCCGAAGCGCTCGGCGAAGGCGGCGGCCGAGGACGGTGCGCGACTGCCGACGAACGCGATCTCGGCGTCGTCGGTCAGGACGAGGTCGGAGGCGAAAGCGGCGGCCATGCCGCCGGTGGCGGCGATTCCCCAGCGTGTGGTCATGCGAGGACCCTAGACACCACGTGCTCGGCGATGGCCAGGCTGGACGTCGCTCCGGGCGAGGGGGCGTTGCGCACGCAGGTGACGCCGTCGGCGCGGGTGATGCGGAAGTCGTCGACCAGGCTGCCGTCGCGATCGACCGCCTGGGCGCGCACGCCGCTGCCGGCGCGGGTCACGTCGGCGACGCCGATGTCGGGGACATAGCGCGAGGCCGATCGCATGAAGGCCCGCTTGGACGCCGAGCCGACGACCTCGTCGACACCGGTGCGCCAGTGCTCGCGGGCGAGCCGCCAGAAGCCCGGCCACGCCACCACGTCGAGCAGGTCGCTCGCCGAGACGTCGCGGCGCCGGTAGCCCTCACGCCGGGTCGCCAGCACCGCGTTGGGCCCGACCTCGAGGGAGCCGTCGACCCGTCTGGTGAAGTGCACGCCGAGGAAGGGGTAGCGCGGGTCGGGGACCGGGTAGACCATGCCGCGCACCAGGTCCTGCTTCGAGGTGTGGACGCCGAGGTACTCCCCCCGGAAGGGCAGGATCGCCGGGCTGCGCTCGCCGTCGACGAGCGCGGCGACGCGGTCGGCCTGCAGCCCGGCAGCGACGACCACGTGGTCGAAGCGCAGCGGGGCCGGGTCTCCGTCGACCTGCACCAGCACCGCGTCACCCTGGCGCCGGATGCCGACGACGCGCGACCCCAGTCTCACGCCGCCGCCTGCCGCGAAGACCTCGTCGGCGAGCGCCTCGGTGATCGCGGGATAGTCGGTGATCGCGGTCTCCGGGGAGTGCAGCGCGGCCAGGCCGCGCGCGTGGGGCTCGACGTCGGCGATCTCCTCGGCCGCCAGCCGGCGCAGGGCCGGGACACCGTTGGCGCGGGCGGTCTGCTCGAGGGCGTCGAAGCGACCCATCTCGTCGGGCTCCACCGCGACGACGAGCTTGCCGCAGGCGTCGTAGGCGATCCCGTGCTCCGCACAGAAGTCGCGGAGCAGGTCGCGGCCCCGGGCGCAGAGCTCGGCCTTGAGGCTGCCCGGCTTGTAGTAGATGCCGGCGTGCACGACCCCGGAGTTGTGCCCCGTCTGGTGCGCGGCGAGCCGGTCCTCCTTCTCCAGCACCACGACCTCGGTGCCGGGGCGCCGGCGGACGACCTCGCGCGCGATCGCGACGCCGAGGATGCCCCCACCCACGACGCCGACCCGTTGCTCCCCCACGGGCCAGACGCTCGCGCCTCGTGCGGTCGCCGTCAAGCAGCATGGGCGAACATCTCACAATGGGGGGATGCGCGACCTCCACGTCCCGGCCGGCCCGGGCCTGCCCGAGGGCCTGATCGTGCCTGCCGCCGAGCTGGTCGAGCGCTTCTCGAAGTCGCCCGGCCCCGGGGGCCAGTCGGTCAACACGACCGACTCGCGGGTGGAGCTCGAGCTCGACGTCGCGTCCTCGACCGCCCTCACCGAGACCCAGCGGGCCCGCGCCCTGCGGCGCTGGCCGTCCGGTCGGGTCACCGTCGCGGCGTCCGAGCACCGCTCGCAGCACCGCAACCGGGTCGCCGCGCGCGAGCGTCTCGCCGACCTGCTTCGCCGGGCGCTGGCCCCACCACCGCCCGTCCGTCGGCCGACGCGGCCGAGCCGGGGCGCGAAGGAGCGACGCCTCAAGGCAAAGAAGGAGCGCGGCTCGACGAAGGCCCTCCGCGGGCGGGTCCGGGACCGGGACCGGGACTAGCGCGGCTCAGAAGCCGACGCGGCGGGTGGCGCCGGAAGCCGCCTGGCGTACGACCTCGCCCTTGGCGTGGGCGGTCTCGGCGAGCTCCGCCTGGTAGTCGACGAGGCGCTGCTGCAGGTCGGCGTCGCTGGTCGCGAGGATGCGCGCCGCGAGGATGCCGGCGTTCTTGGCGTTGCCGATGGCGACGGTGGCGACCGGGATGCCGCCCGGCATCTGCACGATCGAGAGCAGGGAGTCCATGCCGTCGAGGTACTTCAGCGGCACCGGCACCCCGATGACCGGCAGGGGCGTCACCGAGGCGAGCATCCCGGGCAGGTGGGCCGCTCCCCCGGCGCCGGCGATGACCACCGACAACCCGCGGGTGTGGGCCTGCCGGCCCCACTCGATCATCTCGGTGGGCATCCGGTGCGCGGAGACGACGTCGGCCTCCCACGCGACGCCGAGCTCGGTGAGGATCTCGCCGGCGGCCTGCATGACCGGCCAGTCGGAGTCCGACCCCATCACGATGCCGACCCTGACGCCGACCTCGACCTGTTGCGTCTCGCTCATGCTGGTGCCTTCCCTCATTCGCTCTCGT
>DATIAJ010000069.1:0-2286 GCA_035458105.1 Nocardioides sp.
CTGGCGTTCTTCCTGAGGCGCTGGCACCTCGGCACGCCGCACGCGTTCTCCTTCGACGAGACCTACTACGCCAAGGACGCGTGGTCGCTGCTCGACCACGGCTACGTGCGCCAGTACGTCGAGGACGCCGACAAGACGATCCTCAACGGCGACCTCACCGGGCTGTTCCAGGACGGCCCGTCGATGATCGTCCACCCCGAGGTCGGCAAGTGGCTGATCGCCGGTGGCATCGAGGTCTTCGGGATGGACCCCACCGGCTGGCGCACGGCGTCGGCGGTGGTGGGCGCGCTGATGGTCCTGCTGATGTGCCGCTTCGCCCGGCGCGTCACCGGGTCGACGGTCCTCGGGCTCGTCGCCGGCCTCCTGGTGTCGGTCGACGGCCTCCAGCTCGTGCTGTCGCGGCTGGCGCTGCTCGACATCTTCCTGGCGTTCTTCACCCTCTGCGGCGTGCACTGCGTCGTCGCCGACCGCCAGTGGCTGCGCGATCGCCTGGCCGCGGGTGCGACGCGAGCGTGGTGGCGCCCCTGGCTCGTCCTCGGGGGCGTGTCCTTCGGCCTGGCGTGCGGGACGAAGTGGTCGGGGGTCTACGCCCTCGCCGTCTTCGGCCTGCTCGCCTGGCTGTGGAGCGCCGGTGCCCGGCGGGCGTTCGGCCAGCGTCGGCCGCTGCTCCGCTCGATCGCGCTCGACGGTGTCCCGGCGTTCGTCGCACTGGTGGGGGTCGCGCTGGCGACGTACGTCGCGTCGTGGACGGGGTGGCTGGTGCACGCCGACGCCTACGAGGAGGCGTTCAGCAACACGCAGTACACGTCGTACGGCGGCGACGGTCCGTGGCCGACCGCGAGCGAGCCCGACGCCGAGGGCCTCGGGGAGGTCACCCAGTCGCTGCGGTCGCTGTGGTCCTACCACCAGGACGTCTACACCTTCCACAGCCACTTCCTCAACGACTCGACGCACGTCTACGCCTCCAAGCCCTCGACCTGGCTCGTCATGGGCCGCCCGGTCGGGGTGGACGCCCAGACCGACATCCAGCCAGGGTCGCAGGCGTGCGAGGCGCCGGCGGACTCCTCCTGCATCCGGCAGGTCCTGCTGATCGGCAACCCCGTGATCTGGTGGGGCGGCTGCTTGGCGGCCATCGCCTCGCTGCTGCTGTGGGTCGGCGCGCGCGACTGGCGCCACGGCGTCGTCGTCGCCGGCCTCGCCAGCACCTGGCTGCCCTGGTTCGCCTACGACGACCGCCCGATCTTCTTCTTCTACGCCATCACCTCGCTGCCGTTCCTGGTGCTCTCGACCGTGCTGGTGATGGGCCACCTCATCGGCACGTCCGACGTGCCGACCCCGCGGCGCACCTTCGGCGTCGTGGTCGCCGGCAGCTACACCGTGCTCGCCCTCATCGCCTTCGCGTGGTTCTGGCCGATCTGGACCGACGTCCTGCTGACGACGTCGGAGTGGAAGGCCCGCATCTGGTTCCAGCGCTGGGTCTGAGGCCGCGGGCGCGCGAACCCGGCACGGACGGCCGAGGTTTCCTCAAGATGCGCCATAGTCGGACGTCCAGCCGTTCACTTCGTGGCAGTCCACCCGCCACGATGGTCATGCCCGGCGCACAGGGGGTTGTGCCAGGGCTCGACGCGAGGGAGGGAGCGTTGATGGACTCCACGATGATCCACGTCTGCCTGCAGACCGAGGGAGCACCGACCGGCGAGGACCACGAGGTGGGCGAACGCTGGGTGTGCTCGTGCGGCGACAACTTCGTCTACCGCGAGGGCTTCAGCCGCTCCGGCCACGCCAGCCTCGACTGGTGGCCCGCCCCGGCCGTCCCGCAGCCGCGCAAGGCACCGCGCCGCGGGCTCCTGTTCGGTCCCCGCAAGGGCTGAGCTCCCACCGCTCAGTCGCCCCAGGCACGGCTGCGCACGAAGGCCAGGAACCGCTCGGCGGGCGGGGCGAGCGGTCGGTCGGTACGCCAGGTGAGGCCGATGGTGCGCGTCGCCGACGGCGACGACAGCGCGAGGCCGACCGATCCCGACTGGCCGGCGAACGCCTCCGGGACGATCGCCACGCCGAGGCCGGCCGCCACCAGCCCCTCGATCGTCGCCAGGTCGGCGCTCTCGAAGGACACCCGCGGGCTCACGCCAGCCTCGGCGAGCAGCGCGTGCACCAGCGCGCTGTGACCGAAGCCCGGCGGGGTCGTGACCAGCTCGTCGTCGGCCAGGTCGGCGAGGTCGACGCGTGACCGGTCGCTGAACCGGTGGGTCGGCGGCACCACCACGACGAGCCGCTCCCGCTGCACCG